>CAZJIO010000111.1:0-8889 GCA_964546035.1 uncultured Eubacteriales bacterium
TGTTCTAAAATATAAAGTTATCATCAATATTTTTATTTAGTAATTAACATATAGTCTACCGCTGATGAATAATTCGAAGATGCTGCATTCTTACCTGTTACTGTAAATCTAACGGTATGATTGCCAACACTTAAAGCCTTTGAACCTAATGCAAACTCCACATAAGGTGCACTAGTGGCATACATGTCAATTGGTGAACCGTGGTTAACTCCATCAATTGAGACTTGGAGAATACCCCGGTCAGCACCCTTTTTAACACCCATATAAATTTTATAAGTACCTGCAGCGGTAACCTTAATGTTATTATATTGAATGTATTCCCCTACACCTGTTAAGCCAACCCAACTAAAATTATTATTACTAGCCCCGCAAAGCTCATACGCCGCTGTCATTGTACGACCTGCGGTAACGGTAGCGGAACTGTTTGTAAAGTTTTCTGCTTCATATACGCGACAACCAGTGTTAGAAATATTACCGTGAACTCTAATAACTGACATAGAGTAAGCGGGACTTGAATAATTGAGTTGATTACTGCTGACAGTGGCAATACCTGTGCCCGTACTAATTTCATTTCTATCTGTACTGTAACCGTATTTAAGACCATTATATAAATAGCTATCCATTGCTGCTTTGTTGCCTGCTGTAGTAGGCTTTACATAAGTAACATTTGCAGTAGTGGAAATACCTGACATGCCGTTGATTGCAACCGTGGCGTTGATATCATTGGCGCTATTATTGATCAGCTTTAGAATCAGGTCACCAGTTTCTGTATCTTTGCCCGCTACAACCACAAGATTTGAATCTCCTGTTTGTCTGAATTGTACATTGTAGTCTGCTAAATTATCTGCCCACATTTTTTCTACGTGGTAAGTAGCAGTTTTAAACACATTGGCATTGTCAAAGTCTATTACTTTTCTTAGGAGTGTCCAGCTGGACATGTTTAAAATATCACCATTTTTCTCGAATTCTGCTTTATTTTTAGCAGAATCAATGGCATCTTCCAGTTCACCATTCCTATTTTTGGAGCCGTATTCTCCTATCATTACCTGTGGCCAGGCACGGTTGTAGTTATAAATGAAATCTATCCAATTTCGATCGCCTCTGTTAAAATAATAGTGAGCATCGCTTCCATAAGCACCTAAACTTGCGTTAAAGTTATATCCATTGTTCAACTGGCTCTCAACCCAAAATGCAGTATTTATTAATTTGAGTGATGGATAAGCTGCATGAACTGCATTATATATTTTTGTAAGATCCGCTCTTAAATTAGTGGTGTCATTCTCTTCGTTTCCCAAATTGAGGTACTGTATGTTGAACGGAGCTGGATGTCCCATAGCGGCACGTTTTGCACCCCAGGTTGTAGTTGATGCGCCATTGCAGAACTCTACGAAGTCCAGTGTATCCTGTGTAAGTTGAGCCATTTCTGCACTGTTAGGGTCAAGTGCGGGGCCTCCACATTTTGCACCAATAGGAAGACATGGTACGGCAACCGTGCCTATATCTTCACACAACTGCAGCCACTCATACATTCCAAATCCATTTGATATATGTTCTTTTGGCTCATCAATTTTCCAGGCAGTATTAGGATACTCCTTACGGCCTTCAACAGGTCCTATCTGATCCTTCCAATTGTACTGGTAAGTATATTGATGTATGATACAACCGCCTGGAAAACGAAGGAACTTATAATTTAGATCATCAAGGGCAGATCCAATGTCACTTCTTATACCATTTGGACGGTTTTTAAAGGTTGTACTTGGAAATAATGAAATAAAGTCCAAATATACATCACCGGTTCCTTTAGCTAGTACTACCAATTTTGCATTTTGGTCAGTGTTACTACTAGTAATTGTGCCTGTATACTTAACCCAGTCTGTAGTAATAGCGTTAATGGTAGCAGTACCATAATCTGTACCGTTTTGGTTAGCTAATCCTATCGTTAAGGTGGCACTAAAATTTGATCCTTTTTTTGCATATAGTGAATAATTATATGTAGTTCCTGCTGTTGTACTTATTCCATACCACCCAGCATTGGATAATCCTACTCCATTTCCTGCTGCAGTAACATTTAAATGCACATAATGCGTATTGACGGTATTTAGTGGACTCGTGTTTTCCACTGTAATTGTTCCAGCTGCGCCATCACGGTAGAGCTGTGTCCACCCTGCCAGGGGAGTATTATTACCCACTCCATCAGAGGAATTAAATTCAAAAGAGCGGTTAAAAACCTTTTCTGCGTAAAAACCCCCGTCAACTGACAGATGCAAGTCTTCAGAAAATCCACCTATGAGAAGCTGCGATACTTCATTACCCACCTTATTTGCATTTACTGTAACACTTGCTGTGGTTGTAGCCGCATAGGTAGGTTGTTCTATACCTATTAAACAAACTACCATTGAAGCTACTAAGAATAATGCTACATGCTTTCTGATCCCTGTTTTTAAGTACGTAAATTTTTTCAACATATTATTTCCTCCTGCTATTGTGATAATTAAGAAAAGTATAAGTTCATTTTATATCCGAAATGGCAAAAAGAAATGTAAAACATTAAGTTGTTTTAGTAATTTATTGGGTTTTACACGTTATTAGACTAATAATAATTTTTTCACTTTCATTTTTAAACATATAAACGCCACTTGTTAAGGTAAAGTGAAGTGTCTCTATTCCCTGATGACCTATGTTATTAACAAAAGATAGTCCTTCACATAAGGAAACATCCACTTCTCTCTCTATTGGCAAGTACAAATCAGCCGTCGTGTTAGCAGGTACTTTAGCTGTATAAGTATCCCAGAGTTTACCTTCAGTTCTACTCCATCCACTTGAAATTTCTCCGTAGGGTGATTCAAAGGTTCCCTTTGCATAAGTCATTTTTCCACTCATTTGTGGCTGAAGGATGAAATGTTTGTAGCCGGGCTTTCCCTCATCAAATATAATACCCAGTTGATAGCCCATCATCCACTCATAGATGGCTCCCAGTGAGAAATGGTTTAAGGAATTCATGGCGTTATACCCGTTAAATCCACCGTCATAGGTATAAGAATTCCAACGCTCCCAGATAGATGTGGCACCGTTCACTACTGGGTATAGCCATGAAGCATATTCGGTTGATTCGAAGAGTTTGTACGCTTCTTCAACGAAGCCGTATTTTGATAAGCTTGGTACAAGATTGGGTGTACCAGAAAATCCTGTTTTAATTGAATAATTACCCTTATGAGTGAGGGTTCGCTTAACTGTTTCTTTAAAATACAACACTGCATTCTTTTCATTTTCTTTATTAAATATATTATATCTTAAGGGGGTTGCATAAGAGGCTTGAGTATCTTGGAGATTTCCTTCAAAGTCCCTTGTGCGGCCCTCTTCATTCACATACAGTTCATTCCACTGCGCTTTTGATGTTTCAAATGCTTCTTTGTATTTATTTGCTAAAGCTAAATCTCCGATCATCTCAGCCAATTTAGAAGTCGTGTCTAATAAATAAGCATAGACTGCATTATTGATCAGTGTATAATCTGTCAGTTCTATACTCAACCAGTCCGCCAGAATACCTGTCTTACTAGTTAACCCGGAATAAACCTTCTCACCGATAATCATTGGATTTGTCATTAGATAATTCAAGTACTTTTTAATAGCCTCCATGTTTTCATGGATGATTTCCTTTTTACCGTATTGCCTATAAAGGTTATAGGGAATCAGCACGATTGCTGCATCCCATGAAATTCCTTCGAAGAACGAGGTAGCGTCAAGCACGGGAATATCTGCATAAACCTGTGCATAGCTGGGTGCAAATACAGGAAGTGCTCCAGTTTTTAATTGATCATCCCTTAAAGTATACAACCATTGACGATAAAAATTATAAACATCTGCATTATAAGAGGCAGCCATGGAAAATACCTGCGCATCGCCAGTCCATCCCAGACGTTCATTTCTTTGAGGACAATCTGTTGGTAGGGAAACGAAGTTACTGTTTTGTGAGTTCTGAACGTTTTTAAACAGCCGGTTTACCAGCGGATCAGATGACTCATATGTAGCTGTCAATTGAATGGAGGTCAGAATGCTCATCTTAACTGCTTCTGCAGGAAGAGGTTCACTGAGTCCAGATATCTCAATATAACGAAAACCACGACACGTCCTTCTCGGCTCAATCACAGCGCTATTATTATCCTTGGCTTTGAAGAAATCTGTTGACATAGCCCCACGGTAATTCTCAACCATCAGCATGTTGGCAATACCTGAATCCTGATATTCTTTCAATTGACTTGGGTATAGAATTTCTGCATAACGGAATATCAACTGTTGACCAGCTTTTAGAGTACCGGCAGGTATCTCGATGTAGGGTACTCCAAAAACGTTTTCACCCATATCATAGATATATGAATAATTACCTTCGAAATCTTTATACGCACTGGTCTTCTGGACATGTTTCGCGCAAAGCGTCTTCATGACACGAACTGGTTCATCTAGTCTTGTCATGAATGCGTAGTTGTCAAATACCGCTTCTGTTGGTATCTCTACTGCCTTTCGCCATCCATTTCCATCAAAACCCGGATTCATCCAACCAAGGACTTCTTTATTTGCATTATAGCGTTCTCCTTGGAAGAAAGAGCCGTATTCTACAGGTCCGTTTCCATAATAAGACCAGTTTTTGTCATCGGTTACAAGCGTTTTAACACTTCCATCGGCATACTTGATGACCAATTTTGCCATTAAGGCTTGGCGGTCACCATAAATATTATAATTTTGAACAATGAAAGACTGATACCCACTCCACCAGCCTTCTGCCAATTGTACCGAAATAGTATTCTCAGCCTTACTCTTAAGCAAATCTTTTACATCATAGGTGTGGTAAGCAATCCTCTCACGATACTGAGAGTTACCAGGGTTGAACCAATGGTCACTGATTCTCTCCCCATTTATCCACATTTCATAGATTCCGTGGGCTGTCACATACATCCTAGCGTGTGTAATTTCTTTTTCAGTCTCAAACTCAGTCCTAAGCATGGGTGCACTACCATAAGAAAGATCTTTATAAACATGTATATCCTTATTGCTTCCTACGACAATCTTGCCATCCTTTTGTATCTTGATCCCTTCAAGCTCATTAAAAACAGCATATGTTCGTCCTACTTTCTCACCAAATAGAATCCCTTCACTGTATGGCCCAGGATTATGAAGGGTAATATTCTCGTAAACAACCTTTTCTCCAGCCCTTACTGCAAAACCAATTTCATGCAGGTTGGGGTAAGTGTTGTAGTTATGGTTATTTCCAAGTGGATTAAGTTGGCGTTTATCATCTATGACAGTTCCATTTATTTTACAAGTTACCTGGTTTAAATTACTTAAAGTATCAATAGAAATGCTCATTTTCTCATAAACATTCTCCTTAGATATCAATGTATTGATAATGGGGATTGAAAAATCAGCTTCATTGGGATCATTTTCAACACTTTGTCCAAGCACCGGCATACCTACCACATAGATATTCAGCATCGCTGTATTGCAAGTGCCATTTAATAGCTCTTCTACATCCACTTCATATTTAATATAGTTAAGGGCTTCTGCCTTACCCCAGATATTGAAGTTCTTATTCTGCAATCTGAAGTTATTGGCACCAAAAATAATCCCTGCCTTTTTGCTGCCTTCAGTCAAAGTCACATCCATTCTTAAGTCAAAATAACAAGCAGAAGTCACATCAAGTGTCAACTCATCGGCACCAATCCACTTCGCCCCATCCCCCAGTGTCTTCTCACCCTCTATCATCAAACCTGTTTCAAAATAAGCATGCTTTGCCTCATGAATAGCGTCATGATTATCTGTCACACTTATCTCGACGAGGTACCTCGTACAAGACTCAAGTGCCTCCCCCTCATAAGGAATCTCGATCCCCACATCAGAGAATACGTTCCCCGAATCCCAAACAACTGTCACAGCTTCTTTCTTTACTACAATACGATAAAAAACCTGCATAACACCAACTGTATGCGATGAAATTACCCAACTAAACTCAGGCTTCCCGCAATCTATTCCTATTGGATTAATACGACCATTTGTTTTTATCTGAACCATATACACGTCTCCATTCTATAAGGGTTATTTTGGATTTACCCTATTCAAAGCCCTATATCTAAAATCTTTCGGTGAGCAATTGTTGTACGCTCTGAATGTTTTATAGAAATTAGCCATATTGGGCATACCGACCAATAACGCCGCTTCCATGATTGTTACATTTTTTGTAAGAAGAATTCTTTCAACATTTACAATCTTTTTATTGTTGACATATTCTTTAAACGTCTTCCCAATGACCCTTTTAAAATACTTTCCAAAGTAATAATAATCATAATTGATCAGCTTTGCAGCTTCTTCCATCGTAATTCTATTATCAATATTTTTTTCAACATACTCAAGAACAGGCAAAAGCTTTTGAAGTTCAATGCTGCTGTTAACTTCAAGCAAAGCACTGCTATCATTCCTTAAAAACTCAAGAATAATCCTGTGGATAAAGCTATGAATGGCAATTTCATAGCCCTTTTGCTTTTGTTCATGTTCCGAAGCAATTTCAACAATATACTGATAAATTTTTTCATTCACTTGAGCATTTTCTCTGAATATATCATTTAATCGGCTGAGAAGACGTCCATCTTCAGTGAAGTATTTCATATATGAAGTGAGATCTTGACTGATAAATCTGAAGATATCAAACTGTAAAACGATATATTCCATATCTCCAGCTTCTTTAAAGGAGTAGTGGGGTTCTAAGGAACCAATGACTGCAACATCCCCAGCTTTTAGCTTTATAGCCAGTTCTTTTGTAAATATGCAGAACTCTCCTTTTATAACAGTGATTAGTTCCAATTCATGGTGATAATGCCATGGTCCACTACCTTCACCATGTCTACATTCGTGAATGATCCTCACGGGTTGCAAAGGATTATTATAAACTATATTTTCACTAATTTCGTTGGATTTCATCGTTTCACCCCACAGCGGTATTATTTTTAATTAAAAAAAGTATACCACAGTTCTGATGTTATTTCTTCTGTGTTTGTTGCGTAGGTCCCATATTTGCTGCACCCGTATATTTTATATCTTCCGCTAAAGGATAATATTTCAGGGCATCCACTTCTCGCTGATAGAGCCTCATATGCTCACCGCGGGGTTGTATATCAACAACATCGCAGCCTCTCCACGAAACAGTATATTCTTCGCCACCGACAACTTCTTTCACTTGAACTGTTTCAATGCTGTGTTCAAATTCTACAATGTCACCTGGGCTTAAATCCTCGAATATTGCGAGCTCTCCAAGTATAGATGGCATATGTTCGATTCCGTTTCGTTTATAAACTATTTTATCTACCATATAGGCGTAAATTCTAAAGGCAACCTTACACTTTTTCTTTACTGCCACGACTACAGATCCTTTATTTGGGTATTTCATTGTAACTGTAGCTTCTTCTGTTTCTTTGTCCATTGGTATATTTACTATGACTACGCCATTTTCAAATTCGACAGCTCTATCCCAGACAATCTTTAATCCCACAGGAGCCATTCCTACACAACAACCCGCGATTGAACGAAATTTAGATAATGAAATCGAGTTCACGAGAGAACCGCCTGTAAATCCACCGATCATCCTTTTGTCAACATCCCTATATGTGATCCCATCGCTGTTAGGTAACGTATTATCTACTACAACATACCCTGAATATCTTACCTGACTTTCAACCAAATGATTTCTTGAAAACAGAACAAGGTCCTCCCAGTACGCATCAAAGCCTGATAATATAAGCTCATTCGCACATTCAATCATATCCTTGATGCAACAAGTCTCGCAAGCTTCCTCATTAGCGGGATGCCATTGCGCATATTCGGGAACCCATCCAAAGGAGGAAGATAATGAACGGATATAATCATATATCCCTTTACCACTGATCGTATATCTTTCCTTACCCGTTACACGACCAAGTCTCACTAGGCCAGATGCGACCCAACCGGCAGAATGAACATGTCCAAAAAACTCCATTTTATAATTGAAATATCTAGAAGCTCCCAGAAGATGATTTGCGAGTCCAATTGCAAGATCCAGCGCAACTTCATCCTTTGAAATCTCGTACCTTCTAACTAGGGAGTGCAGCATAATCGCATTCCTAATTGGCTGCTCCCCTCTTCCTGTATGTCTTGATAAATCAAAGCCACCCTCTTTTAGATAGACATCATTAGGGAATTCATACACAGGCTCTGTTTCCACAGAGTCCCCTGACCAAAATGTCTTCACTTTTCTTTCGATTACAAGAGATCTCATTCCTCGTATCAATTCAGACGTACGCTGCTCAGCTTCCATATCATTAGGATTATTTTCAAGGATACGATTTAGGGCTGGAAGAATATATCCCATTTCATGAAAAGAACTATGCATGGTATGCGTCCAGGGATATTTCTCATGGAAACGTAACCCGTGCTCTCCCCAAGATTTCATTAAATGTCTATAGAAAGATTGCTGCACATCGGCACCAATATCTGTTTTTAACATTTTTCGTGCTGAATCTATTCCTTCATACCACGAACCTACTAGTTCAGCATCATCTACACGACAATGCGCCGCTTCTGCAGGCTTTTTGTTTGGAAGAACCAACCAATAAGGAAGATTATCATTGTTTTCATCCACCATACTGATCAGATAGTTCAAAACCAAAGCTGCATTATTTAAGGGTTCAAACTTTTCGTATATCTTATTTTGCACTGTACTTACCTCCTATAAATCAAATTTTTATAACTGAATGCTACAATTTGAGTATAGTTAGAAACAGTTTAAAATTAAAGTCAAGTATTGGCCTTTTTTATATGTTTTTTAGTGTTTTTGTTATTTTTTTGAAGTTGTTTTTTTTTTATGTAGAA
>CAZJIO010000111.1:8899-13302 GCA_964546035.1 uncultured Eubacteriales bacterium
TGCACCAGCTTGCATCATAACTTCTTTTAATCTCTTGATATAATATTTAAAAAAATGTGCTTTTCCCCTCAACTAGGGTCGCATTGGAACTATTCGTAACCTTTACCCGTCCACCATTTACTTCAATTTTCACCTTCCCATTTTTAATACTAAACTCACTCCACATCTTGTTAAACAAACCATGCACTGGATTCACAGAGAATGAATTAAACCCATCCTTTGTATCTATTCCAATAAAATATTTAAATGCTATGGTTGCAGGCGCGCCACTCCATGCGTGATTCTTTGTCCCTAAAATATAAAAATCCTCCCATAACGTGGTGTTTTCATTCACAGCAAGGTTGTAATATCTTGAAACCATCCTTTTATAGGCGTCCTCAATATATCCCATTTCACAAAGAGCAAGAAGCACATAATTTTCCATATACACCGTGGCATTAAACACACTAACAAGTATTTTTCTAATATGGGGATAGTTTACTTTATTGCAAAGACCAGAAAGTACTGCTAAAGCATTGGCACGATCGTCTACAAAACTACCTGATGCATAAAAAGTTCCTTTCCAAAAATGTTGATCAAAATGCTTTTCAATACTTTTCTTGCGCTCTTCTATCCAAGTATCAAATCGATAATCCTTTAAAATACCTGCCATATTAGCCGCAAATTTAAGTGCACTGTAATACCAAGCATTCTCAATCACAGCCTCATCACAATTATACAGATGATCAAACCATTTCCAATCACCACTACGCCCTACAACCAATCCATTTTCGCCAATGTCCCAAAGCTCCAAGTATCTAATAGCGGGTTCAAATACAAGTTCGATGGCACTGCGATCACCCGTATATTTATAATACTCTGCTACAAGACCTATCTCACTAATGGCATTCAGACTCTGGGCTGGTAATTCTGCAAAGTTAGCGCCTGGAACATTACCTACTAAAACATCGCCTTTTCTTAACTGGATAAAATCAGAGATAGCTTTTTTAATAAGTTTTGTTGCAGAATCGCTTAAAAGAAAAATGGTCTGAGGTACTTGTACTGAAACATCTCCAATCCACTGACCCCTCTCCCTATCCGGACAGTCCATAAAATTATCTCTCATACAAACATAAAGGGTTCTTGCTGCTTTTCTAATAAGCGTATTTGTTATCTCGCAATCGCACTCAAAATGGCCTGTAATATCACACTCATAGCCTGTTTCTCGGTATCCAATGCCACAAAATTCCACTGTTTGATCACACGAAATCATAATCTTTTCCCCATAAAGATAATGAAGGCAATCAAAATTATTACGCCCTGGATGACAGATATACTCAATTCTATGTCCATTATAGGCATTCATCTCATCACCTGGTCCACCATTGATTGTATATCGGTCTGTGTGGATATGTATGATTTCTCCACCTTTTGCATTTAGTTCAATATAAGGACAAAGTGCCATTGCATACGGCAATTCAATGATGTATGCGTTACTTTCCTTGGAAATATAGGTGGCCATTTTGATAGGACTAACTCTGATAAGTGGCACAGGTCTTTCATATAGCTGCCCCCAAAAACTATTCTTATAAATTGTAGCCTTTCTAAAAAGACCTTCATCAAAATCAGCAATTTTGTAGTTTCCAATATCATTGTTAGCGTTAAAGCCAATATTATATCCTCCATATAAATACGATGGCACTGGCTCACTCGTCATATAATATGCAGGGTGTCTTAAGCATCTAAATGTGTCGTCACTGTATAGATCTAAAGCTTCGCATTCAAATATTAAGCCCGCTTCGGTACTATTAACATTATTCCTACCTTCATTCCCATAAAACCAGCATAAAAGAGCAATAACATTTGTACCTACCTTCAAATAAGGTGCAATGTCTATACAGTCCGCATAACCGCAGCCTGGCATGCTTTCTCTAAACAAACTGCCTTCAAAAACAACCAATTCTCCATTGATATGTAACCAATATTTTGTATCAACAGCAATATACGTCGGTGCATTCTTTATAACATGATTCAATTCAAACGTCTTTCTAAAAATAACCTTGTCATCTTTCATGTTATTGACTTCACACCAAATCCATTCTGCTTTCAACTTGACTTTCTTCATTTTTTCTACCTCCAATTGTTCATAATCACCCATTACCTTCTTAAATATTTGAAGAAAAAGTGTCCATGATTCTTTTCAAGTCAAACATTAAATAAGTATATCAGTAAGTTTGCATTAGATAAAGCTATATTGTTGAACCTTCCATTAACACTTAAAAAAATCATAGTTGTCTACTCTCGTTCCATGTAAGCCCCTGACATACTAATGCATAAAACAAAAACCACCTACTCATAATTCCTTATAAGTAAGCGGTTCTACGAATACGCCACCCCGGGTTCGAACCGGGGACACCCTGATTAAGAGTCAAAATAAACTTGCTTTATATTTCCACTTAATTAACAACAAAGCCCTAAATATCAAGGTTTTCCTCATGTGTATTTGCTGTATGACTACAGATCTTCATGATGGTTCAAAAATTGTGTGCACGATGTGTGCACATGAATAGCTCATTCCCATATACTTCCATTCACCATAATGAATTATTAATCGACAAATTTCTACAAATATACTATAATTTATCTTGTAAGAAAACTCTTACAAGAAATACTCTCCCCCTCATCCTTGATAAGTACCGATCGTAGGTGCTTATTTTTTTGGATAAAAAATAGCATACCAGAGTTTTATTCCCCAGTAAATCCAAACCAAGAGACAATTAGTGTGGATGGCTCACTGCCAACCCTTAGAAATACATATAAAACGCCTACAGTGAATATGACGTTGAATATTATGATTGTAATTACTATAGCCTTGGAGAACTTATTTTTTTTAGCACTTAACAATTTAACACCACCGTTTGCGTAGAACCATTCCAATTCACTTTAAGTCCTATTGCTTCAGCGACTTCCCTTAGGGGTATGTCCTGGTTATTAACGTCGATATAAGTCTTACCATCTTTGATGTACCCCTCAACTTCAAATTTCTTACCATTGAGCTTGGCCGCCACCATTGTTATATACAACAGTAACTCTCTAGCTTGAATGTCATCTACGAGCAGGCACTTTGTTTCCCAGAGATCTAAATAATCCAGTACCAGGTCTTTATATTGTTCTCCAACGGTTCCATTTCTTTCTAATTGATCCAGTAAATCCATTTTCAAATATTTATACTTTTTGCACTTTAAATATTGCCTTGTTGTGTCCGTTAACTTTTTCGGTTCACTAACCATGTACCACACCCCCTTTACTTTTGAGCGGAAAAACCGGAATTGTATACCCCCACCCGAGTCAAATTTATGAAAATTAAAATGCGTTTTTATTTGATGGGGGGTGTATTACCAGCGTTCTATTGTTAAAGGCATCTCTTTCTTCTTTGATGATCTATAATCATGAACTGCTTCATGACAATCATGGCAAAGAGGAATGAGCTGCTTGTACTCCTTTTCTAAATAGAAGTACGTTTTACTTAATGCTAACCTTGGATGTCTTCTTACAAACTGTATATGATGAACTGTTGTTGCCTTCTTGTAGAATCCTTTGGCCTTGCAATGTTGACATTCAAATTTATGCACCTCTAAAACAGCAGCTCTCAAATTCAACCATTCACTACTAGTATAGAACGCGTGCAGATTATCAGAATCAATAAGCTGCTCAATTATTCTACCTACTTCATCTTGATTGTTTATGTTGTTGAATAGCATGTCACCCCTGCCTTTGGTTTACATAAAAATGCATACTCTGCATACTCAAACCGCCAATGTTTTTTTCCTCAAAAGTAAGGAATCCAGTAAAGTCAAGGAAATGAATTTGTCATATCTATAAGTGTGTCAAAGTCGGATTTAAGAGTTTCTTCTAATACATACTTCCATAATCAAAGTTCGAATCTGCAATTACATTTTTTATGACAAATTCAAATTGAGATATTATGAAATAAGTGCATTAATATGCAAATGCACTTATTGAGTCATTAATCATGTCTTGGTTAATGCCAATATAGTAAGCTGTTACCTTGGGATTGCTGTGACCAAATATTTGTCTAAGAATCTCAATATCCTTGTTTCTTTGATAATGATGATATCCAAAAGTTTTCCTAAGCGTATGACATCCAAAGTTCTCTATATCAAAGTGATCAGCTGTTTCCTTCATAATGTTGTATGCTTGCTGCCTAGATATGGCCTTATGATTTGGCTTACCTTTCTTCCTGGACTCAAATAGAAAATCATATCCATTTTTATCTTTCCAGAAGTCATCGAGGATTTTAGTGAGCACTGGATTCAATTCGAGATGTATTTCTT
Organism: uncultured Eubacteriales bacterium; assembly: GCA_964546035.1. Lineage (GTDB taxonomy): Bacteria > Bacillota > Clostridia > Lachnospirales > Vallitaleaceae > CAZJIO01. The sequence goes on from CAZJIO010000111.1 coordinate 13,234, forward strand.
TTTTGGTCTTCTTAGTGCTTAATCCGACGCATTCGGCCACTTAATCCGGAGTTATCCGGCCACCGAATC
>CAZJIO010000112.1:0-9662 GCA_964546035.1 uncultured Eubacteriales bacterium
ATAAGGGATTATTTCTATAGCGTTGTTAATAAGATTTTGCCAATCTCAGGACAAATCAAATGATAAGTGGTGTCATTTGTTGTAGCAACAATACGTGTGTCATCACCATAGCTGGTCATGTGAATGACTTGATCTGTGTTAAGGGTGATGTCCATGGTATAGCCAGAGATCATTGCAATGTAAGAAATATCATCAATCATGCTGTCGTTATAAGCCTGTCCAATAGCAGTGATTTCCTCTGCTGAAAAGGTTTTTTCTACTGCGATGCCATCGATATCAAAAAGCTGGATGGTTTTTATGGTGGTAAGATCTATTTTTTTAGCTTCATCAGCGCCTACTAGTACGATACCAGCTAGTGGATCAATAGCAGCATCCCCAACTGCGGCTTCGGTAGTGGGTTCCTCCGTTGGCAAATCTTGAACGACTTTAGGACTTGGACTGGTACACCCCACAGAGAATATCATGAGGTTAAAGGCTAAAACTGCAATTTTAATTTTTTTCATTTTTGTAAGCTCCTTTTTGTGTGTTTATGTGATGATATGTATTTGACGCATAATATGCGGAAAAGTTCCCTGTACACAAATACTATTCTTGTTGAAGGTGTAAAAGAGTGATAAAATATAGGGATAAAGTTGTCGAGAGCGAGCATTCATTCAGAGACATAGATAGTGATTGAAGGAGCTAATAGATGAGTATTAATCTGCAGAAAGAAATTCTTGATAAATCCCCAATAGGGTACGCATTGCACAAAATAATATATGATGCTCAAGGAATTCCCTATGATTATGAGTTTATTGAGGTCAATTTGAGCTATGAACGGGTTTGGGGCATGTTAGAAAAAGAATGTATTGGCAAAAAGGCGTCTGGTATACAACCCGAGGGGCTAGAGCTATATAGGGATGTCTTTAGGCACAAAAAAACCATTGAGTTGCTACACTATTCTAAAGTATTGAACCAATCCTATAAAGTAACTGCCTTTCCAGTTGAGGGAGATTTTTTTGTAACCTTTCTAGACCCTGCCTCACAACAGCCAAGTATGCCACCCGTAGAACCAGAAAGAGAGCTGTTTAATAATGGACCAGTGGCGGTTTTCATATGGTTACCTGAACAGGGCTGGCCAGTGGAATATGTTTCGAAAAATATCTATGAAATCCTAGGGTACACGCCTTTAGAATTTTATCAAGATACATTTTTATTTAATCAAATCATGCATCCTGAGGATATTAATCGCATTAAGGCAGAAGTCACAGAGTTCCTTAATATTGGGGTTGATCACTACGAGCAATCCTATCGATTGTTGCATAAGGAAGGGTTTTACCAATGGTTTTATGATTTTACAGTTCCAGAGCGGGATGAGCAAGGTCGCGTCATAAAATTAAGAGGTTATATTTTTAACCAAACCAAGATTAAACAAACCGAAATGGATTTGTTCAAAGAACGAGCAAGACTGAGCAATATATTAGAAGGAACCAACCTAGGCACATGGGAATGGAATATTCAAACGGGAGAAGTTGTTTTTAATGAAAGATGGGCTGAAATTATTGGTTATTCCTTAGAAGAATTACAACCTACTGATTTTCATACCTGGGAGCGTTTTGCACATCCCGACGACTTTAAGAAATCCAATGAACTGATTGCAAAACATGTTGCTGGTGAACTCAATCATTATGAGTTGGAATGTCGCATGCGTCATAAAAATGGCGAATGGGTTTGGATTGCTGATCGTGGTAAAGTCGTCTACTGGGATGAACAGAACCAACCGTTGACTATGTGTGGTACCCACACAGATATTACCATGAAAAAGAATTCCGAAGAAGCCTTGAGACAATCAGAAAAGCTCAGCGCCATTGGGCAACTGGCTGGAGGTGTCGCTCACGACTTTAATAATCAGCTCATGATCATCAGCAGCTATATTGATTTGTTGAGTGAGCTGGAACTCAATGAAGTCGGCAGAAGCTACATTGATCGTATTCAAGCGGTCTCTACTAGATCAACCCATCTCGTAAAACAATTACTTGCCTTTTCTAAAAAGGGAAAGTACGAAGTAAAGCTTGTGGATATGGCAGAATTAGTAAACAATACAGTGGAAATTTTAAGACATGCTATCAATAAAAACATTGATATTGTAACACAGATCTTTTCAATGCCATTGAAGTGTATGATTGATCCCAGTTTGGTAGAAAATGCCCTGATTAACATTTGCTTAAATGCCAGAGACGCCATGCCACAGGGTGGGGAAATCCAAATTACTTTGGATCAAGTCAGCCTGATGGAAAGTAAGAAGACTACCATTTCTGTTTTGAAGCCTCGATCATATGTTGTATTGACAATAGGGGATACAGGGACTGGGATTAATGAAGATGTTTTGCCATATATTTTTGAGCCCTTTTACACAACAAAGGAATCAGGGACAGGTATGGGTTTATCAGCAGTTTTTGGTACGATTAGACGGCATGAAGGTGGGGTTGATGTTAAGAGCGTTATCAATACAGGAACCACTTTTGAAATCTACTTACCCATCTCAGAAGGATGCGCTGTTGTACAAACGGAAGTAAAAGTACTCAGCAAAGTCAAAAATAAGGGATATCGCTTACTCATTGTAGATGATGAACCTTTTATTAGTGAAATTCTAATGACCTATTTATCAGATTTGGGCTATCTTGTTAAAGCTTTCAGTGATCCAAGAGAAGCGCTCAATTATTATCAATCCAATCATCAAAGGATAGATTTGGTTATTTTAGACGTTATAATGCCTCATATGAATGGCTATGAGCTGTTAGAAAATATGCTCATTTTTAATCCGGATTTAAAAGTCATCTATCTATCCGGTTATTCAGAAGATCATAAAAGGTCGAAAAAACTCGCTCAGAATGTGTCTGAGTTTATTGAAAAGCCTGTTAAATTAAAGGAACTTGAGAACATACTACAAAGAATATTGATCCAATAGATCGTCATGGAAAGGGTCAGGGGGACGGAGAAAGTTATGGTTTTAAGAAAGGATGTTATGAGATTAACCTTGCCTGTATTAGCGGAACAAGCCTTTATTATGCTAATGGGTGTGGTCAACACTATTATGGCAAGTCATTTAGGCAAGGAAGCCATCTCAGCTATAGGGATGATCGATTCTATCAATAATATTATTATTGCATTTTTCTCTGCTTTTGCAGTTGGAGGAACGGTGATTGTGGCCCAGAATTTTGGGAGCATGAATTTACAAGGGGCCAATAAAGCCGCATTAAATGCGATATTTTCAGGTCTCATTATCGCGGTAACGGTGACCGTTTTGCTCGCTGTCTTTAAACGACCTATGATCTTAACGGTTTTTCATGCTGCGGAACCACTGGTTATACAAAATACCTTGACGTATTTTAATATTACCTTATTAACCTATCCCTTCATTGCCTTGATGTCCATTATTTTTGGTGTATTAAGAGGTGCGGGGAATACAAAAGCGCCGATGAAGATTACGATTACCATGAATGTATTTAATGTCATCTGCAGTTATTTGCTCATTTATGGACTTGAAATAGGGAACAACCACCTATTGATTAGGATACCGAGTCTCGGTATTAAAGGTGCTGCCTATGGGATTGCTCTAGCTAGGATTATCGGCTTTGTTATGGTAATGGGGGTTTTGTTGAAGGATTTTTTACGCATTAATCTGAGAGAATTAACTCAGTTTAGATTTAGTCTAGGGACCCTGAAGACGATTTTTAACATTGGCATACCTTCTAGTTTAGAATCCTTGATGTTCAACGGCGGGAAACTCATCACTCAGATTTTTGTTGTTGGGATGGGGACGGCTACGATAGCTGCGAACTCCATATCAGGATCTATTTTTGGACTATTAAATATTCCAGGAAGTGCCTTGAGTATTGCGGCGATCATTATGGTTGGACAGTTTATTGGAAAACAGGATACTAAAATGGCCACTGAGACTTTGAGGTATCTCATTAAGCTGGGGACCATCTGCTTGGTTATTTTATGTGCCATCATCTATCCTTTTGCTCATTTTCTCGCAACCATCTACACACAAGATCCAGAGGTTGTCAGAATTACAACGATGCTGATTAAAAGTACGGTCTTTGCCATGCCGCTGCTCTGGTCGGGTTCTTTCATTCTGCCTTCAGGGCTTAAAGGCGGAGGGGATGTGAAGTATATTCTCGTCGTATCGATATTGGGTATGTGGCTTTTCAGACTAACCTTGGGCTACATTTTGGCGATTCCTTTAGGCGTGGGTATTCTGGGTATATGGATTGCCATGTATGTGGATTGGTTTATTAGAAGTCTGCTGTTTTTCATCCGATTCAAATCGGGCAAATGGGTACATAAAACCAAATTGGAGGGCAACTAATGATGTTGCCAAAAGGGATTATTTTTGATTTAGATGATACCCTGATCTCATTAAAAGGGACCGCACAGGAAGGCTGGAAAAGGGTTTGTGAGGTCTATTGTGATAGGAATGGGAAGATGGATGCTCAAGTTCTTTTTGATACCATTACAGGAGTTAGGCTCGCTTTTTGGGCAGATCCTGATAAAAATGAACGGGGTAGAAAAGACCAAAAAGCAGCCAGAAGAGAAATTATTAGCCAAGTATTTGAGGGGTTAGGTTTGCCAGATGAGGAAGCCGTGGCGGTAGCGGATGCATTTTCAAAAACTAGGTTGGATACTTTGAAACTATTTCCTGGGGTCCACGAGACCCTTAAAAGACTCAAAGAGGAAGGCGTGAAATTGGCGCTGATAACAAATGGTGAGGCCGTTATTCAAAGAAGTAAGATTGAGAGATTTGAGTTAGAGCAGTATTTTGACTGCATTTTAATTGAAACAGAAGTCGGATATGGCAAGCCAGATAGTAGAGTCTATGAGCAAGCAATGGAGACCATGGGTGTTAGTTGTCAGGAGACTTGGTCCATTGGAGATCATCTGGTCTGGGATGTAGAAGCGCCACAAAAACTGGGGATATATGCCATATGGAATGATTTTGAAGGTGTAGGATTGCCAACTGATTCTGAAGTGGTTCCTGACCGAATCGTCAAAGGGATATCTGAGTTGTTTTATGCGTATTAGGGGTGTAGGGCATGAAAGTGTGTTAGGTTTTAATAAGGTGTAAGTATCTCTTGCAAGTTCACTGATCTGAACTTGGTAGAATTAGGAGGTATGCCACCAGACCTTGGTTATGAAAGGAGTAGCGGTGTGGCTTGTAAACTGGTGATTTTTGATTTTGATGGCACGTTATATAATTCAATTGGTGGTCTTATGTTTTCGATGAATAAAGTGTTAGAGCACTTTGAATTACCCATACATACAGCGGTACAATACACGTCCTTCGTCGGACATGGCATTAAAAACCTGGTTCATCATGCATTGCCAGAGGATTACCGTGACGAATTATTAGAAAGCGGCTATGAAATGATGATGAAAGAATATGAAAATAGCTGGGATAAGGATTCTTACATATATGAGGGGATTGAGAATCTTCTTAAAGCATTGGCAGAGAAAAACATAAAAATAGCCGTCAATACCAATAAAGGTCATGAAATGGTCACTACCATGATTGAGAGATGTTTCTTCAATTGGAAATTTGATAGCATTATGGGCATGAAACCCCATGTTGAAAAGAAACCAAGTCCAGAAGGGGCTATGGCAATATTGAGCCAATTGGGTGTGAGGCCAGAGGAATGTTTATACGTGGGTGATTCAGAGGTTGATCTGATGACCGCGAGAAATTCTAAGATACCTGCCATTGCCGTAACTTGGGGTTTTCGAAGTAGAGAAACATTAGAGGCTCATCATCCCAATGGGATGATAGATCATCCAATGGCGTTGTTAGCATATTTGAGATAAAGGGAGGTACTTATGGAATTATGGGACATTTTAGATGCGCAAAGAAATAAAACAGGCAGGTCCGTTGAGAGGGGAAACCCAATGGAACCCGGTGACTACCATTTGGTCGTATTTTCATTTATAGTAAATGCTCAGGGGCAGATCTTAATTTCAAAACGCACGCCTAATAAAACCTTTCCCAATACCTGGGAGATTACAGGGGGGTCGGCCATCGCTGGTGATGATAGTCTAAGTGCCATCACAAGAGAAGTAAAAGAGGAATTAGGCATTGAATTAATCCATGAAAATGGGAAAATCATCAAGCACATCATTCACTCTGGTGAGTTTTCCTATTTTGCAGATGTGTGGTTATTTCAGCAAGAGGTGGATATGAAAGATGTGGTCTGCCAGCCAGAAGAAGTGAGCGAGGCAAAGTGGGCTACAAAGGATGAAATCAATGGATTAATTGAGGATCATAATTTTATGGTGGGGATTAAAGAGTTGATTGATTGTTTAGATTGTATATAAGGGAGAAGGATGAGTCAAAAATATAATGAGCTGAAAGATAAGTTTTTAAGGGATAAGAAGTATTCAGATTTTATTTATTTGGATCAAGATGAAGAGAAAGTCATTATGGAAATGGATACTAAAACAAGAAGGGATCATCTATTAGATAATAAAATACGTTTAGACACGGACACGTTATCAGAAAACTGTAATCATTACTATCGTGTTAAAGTATGGGACATATCTGATGAAGAATTTTCATGGATTATGCAAATGGAGTCTTCAAAGAAGATCGATAAAATATATTATATATTAAGTTTCTTCTTTGTGGTTTTTATGATCGGGATTGTACTTTCTGTTGTTACGTTACATCTGTAGCAAATGGTTAGAAAATAGTGGGGGGGGGATTAAGTGTGGCTGATATAGAAAATTACTGGAAAATTGGTTTGTATCTACTGATTATGATCTTGATTATCGGCTTTAAAATGTGGAGGAATAAAAATGTTTAATTTAATCAAGCCAAAGAAATTAGTAAGAGGGGATAAGGTTGCTGCAGTGAGTTTGTCTTCGGGAAGCGCTGGAGACGCGCATATCTTATGGCGCTATGAGCAAGGGAAACAAAGACTCCGGGATGTTTTCGGACTTGAAGTGGTAGAGATGACAAACACCTTAAAAGGAACTGACTTTATTTACGAAAATCCCCAAAAACGTGCGCAAGATTTGATGGAAGCCTTTAAAGATCCAACGATCAAAGGGGTTTTTAGTTGTATTGGTGGGGATGACAGTTTACGTTTACTGCCCTACATTGACTTTGATATCCTTAGAAATAATCCTAAAATATTTATAGGGTATTCTGACACAACGATCACTCATTTTATGTGCTTAAAGGCTGGTATTTCGAGCTTTTACGGACCCGCCATTTTAACGGATTTCGCTGAAAATGGGGCGATGTCTGAGTATACAGTTAACTGGCTTAATAAAACTTTATTTTCTAATGAAGTCATAGGGACTATCGATCAATCATCCCATTGGACCTCTGAACGTTTAGCTTGGGACATCAAAAATAAGCATACCAACAGAAAATTAATGGTTAACAATGGTCATCAATTGCTGCAAGGGGAGGGCGTTGTACAAGGTAGGTTAATTGGAGGATGTATTGAAGTATTAGAATTTATGAAAGGGACGGACTTGTTTCCGGTAAAAGAGGATTTTGATCAAAGCATTCTATTCTTTGAAACCTCTGAAGAAACGCCAAATCCAAACAATCTTAAGTATTGGCTAAGAAATTATGGGGCAATGGGTGTGCTAGAAAGGACTAATGGCATGGTATTTGGCAAGCCAAAAGATGAAAAGTACTTCGAAGAATATAAGGACGTTATTGGAAAAGTGTTGTCTGAATACGGCAGAGGTGATCTGCCGGTGCTTTATAATTTAAGCTTTGGACATTGTGAACCAAAGTTCTGTATCCCATATGGCGCAATGGGTGAGATTGATTGTGAGAAGAGAAGCTTTTCGATTTTAGAGTCAGGGGTGATTTAATTGAAAGAGTTATATGAGGATATACATCAGTCAGTGACTTGGGATAGTGTCGAAGTCATTGAAAAAGGATGGTCGGAGGATATAAAATTTCACATTCGGAGCAAAGAGGGTAGTGAACTATTGCTGAGAGTATCAGACATTTCAAAATATGAGTCTAAGAAAAAAGAGTTTGAGTGTATGCAACAAGTTGCTGGCATGAATTTTTTGATGTCTCGTCCTATTGAATTTGGTGTGTGTAATAAGGGGCAATCTGTTTATAGCTTGCTCACATGGCTTGAGGGTGAAGCGGCTGAAACCGCACTGCCTAAGTTAAGTAAACTGGAACAATATGAACTAGGCGTATGTGCTGGTGAGTATCTACAGCAAATACATCAGATTCCAGCACCAAAGTCCCAACCCGATTGGTCTGATTACTTTAACCGAAAGATGGATAGGAAAATAGAGAATTATAACACCTGTGTCATTCATTTTCGGGAAGCGGATCAAATGGTTGACTTTATTGATAGCAATCGGAGTCTTTTGATTAATCGGCCACAAACTTTTCAACATGGCGACTATCATGTGGGGAATATGATCATATCTCAGTCGGGTCATTTAGGGATTATTGATTTTAATAGGTTTGATTATGGAGATCCTTGGGAAGAGTTCAATCGGATTACTTGGTGTGTAGGTGTCAGTCCTGAGTTCGCATCGGGATACATTAATGGTTATTTTAGTAACGATGTGCCAGAGTTGTTCTTTAAATTAATGGCTGTATACATTGCAGCTAACCAAATTTCATCCATTCCATGGGCAATTCCTTTTGGGGAGGAGGAAGTGAAGGTTATGGTTGAGCAAACTAAGGCAGTTTGGCATTGGTATGATGGCTTTGAAAAATGGTTTCCTAAATGGCATATTTTGACACCAAGAGCGTTAATTTAATAATTTATTGCATTAAAGCACGAAGTGCTATATAATTTTACTTAGAGCAATTAGAGAGAGAAAATAGTCGAGGGTATGAGAGTTTGATAGTAGGAGTAGGAGCAAAATAGGATAAAAAAGTACGTGTTACCCTCGATTAAATTAATCGAAATTTTGCAGGAGAAATCTTGCCTTGTTTCGCTCATTTTGATTGGGGGTTTTGTATTTTGTCATGTTTTATTTAAAGGAGGGACTATGGACGTTAATGGGGGTTAACGGCCAAAGGACTAGCTAGATAAATAAGGGGGAGCAGTTATGGGGTTAATATACATAAAGGTTAATGAGAAGACTAATTTATATGAGATTAGGTTCGAAAGTGAACCAATGATTGAAAATCGGATCAAGCAAATTCGAGGTGTCAAATGGATGGATTATTTAAAAATGTGGACACTGCCATTTGATGACATAACGACTAGGGCGCTATTTGTAACATTTGATTCGCCAGAGCTATGTTTTGACGATTGGAGAATGAAGAATTCGTATTATCTAGATTTTTGTCGGCAAGAATTAACAATGAAAGGCTATAGCGATAAGACCATTGATTGTTATATGGACAGTATTATACGATTCGTGAAATTCTATGGTAAGGATTTTACATTTATTTCCCTAAATGAGATCAGGCAGTTTCATTTGAATTTATTGGAAAAGGGGTACTCACATAGTTACGTTAATATATCCATTAGCAGTCTAAAGTTTCTATTTCATCATGTTATGAAACTTAACTTGGACATTCATAATTTGACACGGCCAAAGAAAGAAAAATTACTTCCTAAAGTTCTGAGTACTGGAGAGGTTAAAAGGATTATTGGCAGTCTCAAAAATGAAAAGCATAA
>CAZJIO010000112.1:9716-12912 GCA_964546035.1 uncultured Eubacteriales bacterium
GAGATCTCAAATTTGAGGCTTGAAGATGTAGATAGTGAAAGAATGATGATCAAACTGAGCCAAGGTAAGGGTAGAAAAGATCGATATGTGATGCTCTCACAAAATGTTTTGGATCAACTGAGGATATATTATAAGATGTATCGACCTCGGAACTGGCTTTTTGAAGGTGCTGACCGTAGAGGACCTATTAATGACCGTACGATACAGAGGATTTTTAAGAGTGCATGTGAAAAGGCGGGTATTACTAAGAATGTATCGGTGCATTCCTTGAGACATAGCTTTGCAACCCATTTATTAGAAGGGGGGACTGATTTGAGATTTATTCAGGAGCTGCTCGGTCACGCTAATTCGAAGACTACTGAAATTTATACCCATGTGTCGACGAGGAGTATTGGGAATATTAAGAGTCCGATTGATAGTCTTTTGGATTAATGGGGTTGGTAGTAAAGAGGGAGAAGTTAAAGATGGAGGGAGTATTTTTGATGAGGGGTAAAATTGTTTGTATAATACTTGTAGTGATTATGTTGGTAGGTTGTAGCCAAACGGTAAGATATAAATATGATGAGTTTGAATCACAAAATGGTGATTGGATACTTGAAAGTGGAAGGGTTTCCATAAGAGACGGTGACGATTCCATAATATTTAAAATTAAATACAATAGTGATGAGGTTATTAATAAGGGAGAATCATGGAGTTGCGACCTATTGATTTGTGAGGAGAATAAGGGAAAATCTATTGATGAAGCTGATGTGATCTTCTCAAGAATTGATGTGTATGCAAATGCTATTGAATTTGGTGATGTTAAAGTAGTGAAAACAGATAATGATGTTTTGAATACTAGGAATGATTATGATTTTGATAATATATATTTGAAGATTGTGTATACACTGGATAATGAAGAAAGGATAGATATTATAGAAATATCCTTGTGAAACTAGGGGGCTGGTGGTTTCTGTATTATTCAATTTGTGATAATATATAGAACATGTTGGGAATTAATACAATAAGATAATGATCAGGGCATTCTTACTTTCTCTACTCATAAATTTGACAGATAAAGTTAATTATTCTCGACATATCACGGCAACATACCAGTTTTTGGATATATTCCCGACATAGTTCGTAATACATTTATGATTCAGTTAAATATAATTATAGGGAGTGTTCCCGACAAATCGTCGGGAACATAATAGTTATATGAAATAGTAGCGCTAGAAAAGAGCCTAAAGAAATTTGGAGGGGAATTATGATTATTATTTTCTGTAGTGAACCATTTAACAAGACAAATGTGGATGTTGATTATCTGAAGGAATATGGAATAGCTAGCGAACTAGGAGTTGAGGTTGAATTGATAAGTTATGAGGAGCTTGTGAACTTTGATAATGCAACCAAGGCAACAAGAAACATTAAGCGATATGATCAGATTGAGACAGCGATTTATAGAGGGTGGATGATGAGTCCAGAGCATTATGAGAAGTTATACTTAGCTTTGAAGCAGAAGAATATTAGTTTAGTTAATTCAACGGAGCAATATACAAATTGTCATTACTTGCCTAATTCCTACGATATTATTAAGGATATGACACCAATTTCAATTTGGTTCAGTGTTGATCAGTTTTACAATAATTTTGAGTCTGTATGTGAAAAACTGAGTATATTTAACGGTAACCCAATAATGGTTAAGGATTATGTAAAATCCAGAAAGCACGAATGGAATGATGCCTGCTATATTCACAGTTCTAATGATGAGATAGAAATAAAGCGTGTAACTAATAATTTTGTTACTCGTCAAGCTGAAGATTTAAACGTAGGATTAGTGTTTAGAGAATTTATTGAACTTGAATTTTTAACAAATCACTCTAAGAGTAATATGCCCCTTACGAAAGAATATCGGATATTTGTACTCAATAAGAAACCTATATCAATTTTTAAGTATTGGGATGAAGGCGAATACAGTAGTGAAGTTATTCCAGTTGATGGATATAGAGAAATCATCGATAATATTAACAGTAATTTCTTCACCATAGACATTGCAAAGCAAAAAAAAGGTGGTTGGATAATTATTGAAGTAGGTGATGGGCAGGTATCTGGATTACCAGATAATGCAAACATTAAGGAGTTTTACGAGGGAATATTATACTAAGACTTCCGCGCTACTACTTCATATAACAAGTTGTTGCCAACATTTATCAGCTTTTAGTGGTTGCAATCGGGAATTTGCTGAGCTGATAAACGTCGGCAACAACGAACACGTTATATGACAGATGTCGGGTATGTATAAAGGTTAAGGAGCGCGCGCCACATGAATTGCCATGATTGGGAGGTCTCTAACTTTATCAGGAAAGGCAGTTCCCATTAAGTGTAGGTTCAGCTCATAGAGTGCCATAATGAAGCTGAAGTGGAGATTATATTTGGAGGCGCTCACGAGAATGAGCTGTTACATAGGAGAGGGAACTGCATGAATGTGTGGAAATGGTGTTAGAGACTACAAGCATTTATGCATTGGCAAGTGATGAAAGTAGCAAACGCGCTAGTGGCTATACTAAAAGCTAGAAGGTCTTTTGCGCATAACAATAGTGCATTAATGAGGACGTCTTTATCATCGACAATAAAAAATCAGAAGTTCCCATGAAGTGTTCAGAGAATGCCAAAAGGTGCAGTGCAAGACTCAAGAGTAAGGGGTGGCATTCATTAAGATTGAAAGGGAACTATTGAAGTAAGAGTGGTCGCTGAAAAAGACTAGAGGCTGTTCAAATGATTACAGTACATGAGCTCGGTAAGCGCGGGACATCCTTCATATAACAAGTTGTTGCCAACATTTATCAGCTTTAAGTGGCTGCAATCGGGAACTAGTTGAGCTGATAAACGTCGGCAACAACGAACACGTTATATGAAATTGGGCACTACGAAAAGCAAAAAAGGTTTTTATTCAAGGAGTATTTTATTGAGAGAAGAGTTTTGCGATGAATATTTACATTTTAAAAGATGTAAAAAGTGAGTTTGGTGCAGATATTAAGCATTGTGAAAAAGAAAAGGCGATTTATAGGCTTGTTATAGTTGTAGGCAATTTCCGTGCCCAACTCCACATAACAAGTTGTTGCCAACAGTTATCAGCTTTCCATGCGTGGCAATTATAGTTTGTGAGCTGATAACCGTCGGCAACAACGAACACGTTATATGAAATTGGGCACTACGA
>CAZJIO010000113.1:0-2357 GCA_964546035.1 uncultured Eubacteriales bacterium
ACCTTAACACTTCCTGAATAAACCCTAAACAAAGAAATTTTTCCAATAAATGGGTCAATGATTGTTTTAAATACCAAGGCCGTTGTAGGATGGTCTTTGTCGCAAATGACTTCTGCCTCTTCTTCGGTATTCACATCAATCCCCATTATCGAAGTATGTTCTTCTCTAGGAGAAGGCATATACTTAACAATGGCGTTAAGCAACACTTTAACCCCCAAATTATTAATACCTGATCCTATGAGTACCGGTATAATGGCACCCGTTATAACCCCTTGGTGAATGGCATTTTCAATTTCTTCTTGGGTGAAAGGTGTCCCTTCAAAGAATTTCTCCATTAAAGTTTCGTTGCTTTCTGCTACCGCTTCCATGATCATTTCACGAATGGGTGAGACTTCATCATTCATGCTCTCAGGCACATCGCACTCTTCTATATGATCCTTATTAAAACGTCTACCTTCCATTTTCACCACATTAACGAACCCTACGAAATGTTCCCCTTCACGAATGGGCACATGAAATGGGGCTATACATTTTCCAAATTTATCTTTGAGCTGATCTAATACTGTCGAAAGATTAGCGTTATCATCATCCATATCTGTCACAAAAATCATTTTAGGAATATTCATTTCTTCAGCATATTCCCATGCTTTTTCTGTTCCAACTTCTACGCCTGCTTTTCCTGAGACGACGATACTGGCACAGTCTGCTACACGGGTTGCTTGTTTTGCTTCAATAACAAAATCAAAATAGCCGGGTGCATCTAGAATATTGATTTTACAATCCTGCCATTCAATTGGAATGCAAGAAGTATTGATGGAGAAACCTCTTTTGATCTCTTCTTTGTCAAAATCACTGATTGTATTGCCTTCTTCAACTTTACCCTGTCTTTTTGTAATACCAACCTCATGAGCCATAGCTTCTACAAGGGTAGTTTTTCCGCTACCACCATGACCTAACAGTACGACGTTGCGAATTTCTTCAGATGAATAAATTTTCATAATTGTCCCCCGATCTTAGGTTTTTTTTGAGAAATCATCCTAGTCATTATAATGCCACAGGTTGTGTCCTCGCTTAAGGTGTTTGAAAATAACCGATATTCAATATATTCTCCTTCAACTATGAATTTCCTTCATTATTTTAGAAAAAACTCACTTAAAATTCATCAATTTGTATATCTCTTGATCTCGTATTTTTTTATGCCTAACAAGTCTGTGAATTTTGTCGAATAAAATCGCAGTAACTTAGGTATTTTGTATATATTGTCATAATTTAAACACATTCACACTTTAACGCGTTGTACCGTTGACAAATCCATTTAATCCGTGTAAAATGTGAGCAACACAGAACATTTCTCTCTATGGGATTGAACCCAAAGCTGACCTACGTTATAATAGAATGAGAAAAAACATAGAAAAGAGGTAATATAAAATGATTACATGTAGAAAAGAAGTAGAACTCATTAAACCTTATGTACCAGGAAAACCAATAGATGATGTGAAACGTGAATATGGCTTAACAGACGTTATTAAACTCGCATCCAACGAAAATCCTTTAGGATGTTCTAAAGAGGCTAAATCTGCCATTATTCAGTCTTTAGAAACACCTGCGCTTTACCCTGATGGCAATTGTACCGATCTCAGAAATACTTTGTCTCAGAAAAAAGGTATTCAAACGGATCAACTGATATTTGGTTGTGGATCAGATGAAATCATTCTGCTTGTAGGAAAAACCTTTATCTCTGAAGGTGATGAAGCCATTACCTGCACCCCAAGTTTTCCACAATACAAAGCAGCTACTGTCCCAATGGGCGGAAAAATGATCGAAGTCCCTTTAAAGAATCATACCTACGACTTAGAGGGCATACTTGCCGAGATCACATCTCGTACAAAAGTCATTTTTATTTCAAACCCAAATAATCCAACGGGAACGATCATAACAAAGGACCAACAACTTGATTTTATGAAGAAAGTTCCAGCGGATGTCCTTGTTGTTTGGGACGAAGCCTACAGCGAATACATTGATGATGTGAATTATCCAGATACATTGTCCCTCATGAAAGAGTATGACAACATCATCCTTTTAAATACATTTTCTAAAATGTATGGCCTTGCTTCTCTTCGCATTGGCTACGGCATCTCCACAAAAGTCATCATTGATTATATGAATCGACTAAGAGGTCCTTTTAACGTAACCACTCAAGCCCAGGTTGCTGCAGTAGCCAGTTTAGATTCACCTGATTTTGTAGCGGCCAGCTTTAGTTCCAATGAGGCTTCCAAAAAATATACTTATGAAAAATGTCAAGAACTCGGTTTTAATTATATTGAAACCCATGGCAATTTCATCATGATCGATTGTCA
>CAZJIO010000113.1:2369-12911 GCA_964546035.1 uncultured Eubacteriales bacterium
TGGAACTTTTCGAAAAATTACAAAGTAAAGGAATGATCGTACGTCCTGGTTTCTATTTTGGAATGCCAACTTATCAAAGAGTCACTCTTGGCACAATTCCCCAAATGGATAAATTCTTTGAACTGGTTCAGGCATTCATTCAAGAATCAAAACAAGCATAACGACTAACTTCGGAGGACAAATATATGATTATCGTAATGAAACCCAACGTCTCTGACAAGGCGATTTCAAATGTCATTTCAATCGTCGAGGAACATGGACTACAAACTAACCTCTCTAGGGGGGCACAAGTCACCATTATTGGTGTCATTGGTGATAAAAGCAAAATACTTTCTTCAAACATCACTTTACTTGACGGTGTAGACAAAATCGTCCAAGTAACGGAAACCTACAAATTAGCCAACAGACAATTCCATGCTGATTACTCTGTTATTAAAATAGGTAAGCATGTTGAAATTGGTGGCAATCAAATGGTCATTATGGCTGGTCCTTGTGCCGTTGAAAGTGAAAAACAGGTTATGGAAACTGCCCTTGCCATCAAAAAAGCCGGGGCTAGCATTTTAAGAGGCGGTGCCTATAAGCCGCGTACTTCTCCTTACTCTTTTCAAGGTCTAGAAGAGGATGGCCTGAAATTAATGGCTGATGCGAGAACAGAAACGGGTCTTGCTGTTGTTTGTGAAGTAACCAGCCTAGCTGCCGTAGAAACAGCTGTTAAATATGTCGATATGCTTCAAATCGGCGCAAGAAATATGCAAAACTTCTACCTACTCAAAGAAGTCGGTAAAACCAATATCCCTGTTTTACTAAAGCGTGGACTTTCTGCCACTATTGAAGAATGGTTAAATGCCGCAGAATATATCATGAGCGAAGGCAATCATAACGTTGTGCTCTGCGAAAGAGGTATTCGAACTTTCGAAACAGCAACCCGTAATACCCTAGACTTGAGTGCCGTTCCTATTATCAAAGCAAAAAGTCACCTCCCAATTATTGTTGATCCAAGTCATGCCACAGGTATAAAAGAACTGGTCAGTCCTCTAGCAAAGGCTTCTATTGCTGCTGGCGCTGATGGTCTTATGATAGAAGTTCATCCTAATCCAGCAACAGCTCTATCGGATGGTCCACAATCTCTTACGCCTCAAGCTTTTGAAGAACTCTGCGCTGAGCTTCGTCCTTATGCTCAATTAGCAGGAAAATCCTTATAATATGGAACAAATAGGTTTTATTGGCCTCGGCTTAATCGGTGGATCATTGGCAAAAGCCATTAAAACAAATCAGTTAGCAAAAACCATTGTAGCCTATGACATCGATGAAATGGCGCTCATTTTAGCGCGCGAAGAGGGTATTGTTGATGTTTGTGCCCTAGCTATTGATGAGCAGTTCAAGACATGCGAGGTTATATTCTTGTGCTGCCCGGTTCAAGTGAATATCGAAGCCTATACAAAATTAATACCCATCCTTAGTAAGGATTGCATCATCACGGATGTTGCAAGCACCAAACAAAATGTCGTCGATGCCGTTATAGCCCTTGGTATGCCCCTGCCTTTCATTGGCGGGCATCCCATGACAGGCTCTGAAAAAACAGGGTATGCAGCTTCTAAGACCCATTTATTTGAAAATGCCTATTATATCTTGACCCCTCTTACGGGCACACATAAAAGTCATATAGACAAGCTCTATGCGCTCGTCAAAGGCATTAAAGCACTTCCAATTGTTATGGAACCTCAAGATCATGATCAAGTAGCCGCTGCCATCAGTCATGTACCCCATGTCATTGCTGCATCACTCGTCAACATGGTGAATGCCCTTGATTCAAAACCCCACTATATGCATACCTTAGCTGCCGGGGGTTTTAAGGATTTAACGAGAATTGCTTCCTCCTCTCCTGTTATGTGGCAACAGATCTGTCTAACCAACAGAGAAAACATCGTCGAAATGCTACAATATTTTAAAGGAGATCTTGAGAAAATCATCACAGACATCGAAAAGGGGGACCCCCACGCGCTTTTTGATTTTTTTGAAAGCGCTCGGGATTATAGAGACTCCTTTCAAGAGAAAAAACCGGGTGGATTATTACAAACCTATGCCATTACTGTGGATGTGGTGGATGAACCTGGCATCATTGCACATATTGCAACGCTCTTAAGCAATCACAACATCAGCATTAAAAATATCGGGATTATTAACAATCGAGAACATACCAATGGTGTTTTAGAAATTGTATTTTATGAGGAAGAAAGCATTCATCAGAGTATCGAAATTCTAACTGCAAGACATTATATTGTTTACAATCGATAGGAGGCACGTCATGAAAATCAATCCTGTTCACGCCCTAAAAGGGACCATTAAAGTTCCTGGAGATAAATCTATTTCCCATCGATCCATTATGTTAGGTGCTATATCAAAAGGCACGACCCACATCCAAGATTTTCTGATGGGTGCTGACTGCTTATCCACAATTCGTTGCTTTAAACAAATGGGTATCCCCATAACCCTTCATAATGGTGAAGTTCGAGTAGAAGGTAAAGGCTTAAAAGGGTTGATGCAGCCTACTGACATCCTTGATGTTGGCAACAGCGGCACAACCATGCGTTTGATGTCTGGCATCTTATGTGGTCAAAATTTTGATTGTTCCCTCACCGGAGATGCATCCATCGTCAAAAGACCCATGGGAAGAATCATCGCTCCCCTCTCACTGATGGGTGCCAAAATTGCAAGTATAAGCGGTAATCATCTCGCACCTTTACACATTCAGCCTTCCGAGCTTCATGGGATTGACTATACCTCACCTGTTTCAAGTGCACAGGTGAAATCCTCTGTATTACTGGCTTCTCTCTATACAAAGGACGTCACTACCGTTACTGAGCCTTATACTTCAAGAAATCACTCAGAACTCATGCTCAATCACTTTGGTGGCCGTATTGAAGTAGAGGGTACAAAGGTCACCAGTCACCCGGTAACAGAATTGTATGCCAACGAAGTGATTGTCCCTTCGGATATTTCTTCTGCTGCTTATTTTATGGTCGCAGGTCTCATTACCAAGAATTCTGAGATCCTCATAAAAGATGTTGGTATTAATCCGACCAGAGATGGCATCATAAAGGTTTTAAAAAGGATGAACGGTCAGATCGAATTAGACAACATAAGAACCATTAATGGCGAAATGATAGCCGATATCCATGTCACATCTAGCGATCTTATGGGTACCACCGTTGAAGGGGCTATTATCCCGACTTTAATTGACGAAATCCCCATCATTGCTGTGGCTGCTGCTTTTGCTACAGGAGAAACGGTTATCAAGAATGCCTCGGAGCTTAAAGTCAAGGAATCCAATAGAATTGATACCATGGTCCTTGAACTTACAAAAATGGGTGCTCAAATTGAAGGCACCGAAGATGGTATGATTATCCAAGGCGGTTCTCCTCTTCATGGTGCAACCCTAGAAAGCTATCACGACCATCGTGTGGCAATGTCACTCACCATTGCGGCACTCAATGCCCAATCAGACTCAACACTGCTTAATAGCTCTTGTATTGATATATCTTATCCCGCATTTTTTAAAGACATTAAAAATTTAATTTGATACTTATGAAAAGGATCTACCCGATCCTTTTTTTATTGACATTTGCCTTGAAAAAAGGTATTTTAAAAGACAAGACCTTAAAAGGAGGTACCTTAATGGAAAAGCAATCCGAACGTTTAAAATTATACGGCTTTAACAACTTAACCAAAACACTGAGCTTTAATATATATGAAATATGTTATGCCAATTCCGCGGAAGATCAACAAAAATATATTGAATACATTGATGAACAGTACAACTCTGAAAGACTCACCAATATTTTAAGAAATGTCACAAATATCATTGGTGCAAACATTCTCAATATTGCTAAACAAGATTATGATCCCCAAGGTGCAAGTGTTACCATTTTAATTTCAGAAGGTGAAATTCCTGTCTATGCCATGGATCCTACAAATAACAGTGGCATAATTGTTCCAGAACACATCGTTGGTCATTTAGATAAGAGCCATGTAACGGTTCATACCTACCCTGAAAGTCATCCCCGCGATGGCGTAAGTACTTTTAGAGTAGATATCGACGTGTCCACCTGTGGCAAAATTTCGCCCCTAAGAGCTCTTAATTATCTGATAGAAAGCTTTGACTCTGATGTCATTAATTTAGACTACCGTGTGAGAGGCTTTACAAGAAATGTGGATGGTAAAAAACTCTTTATTGACCATTCCATTAATTCGATTCAGAACTTTATTTCTGAAGAAAATAAAAATCGTTTTAACATGATCGATGTGAACGTGTATCAAGACAATATCTTTCACACCAAAATGATCCTTAAAAATTTAAATCTCAAGGATTATTTGTTTGGAATTGAACCCAATGATCTGCCTAGCCAAGAAGTCAAAAAACTCAAAGAAAAAGTAGAATTAGAAATGCTTGAAATATTTTATGGTAAAAACTTTGAAAATTATGATGTTGAATGGACCGATGAGTCAGAGAAAGGAGAACAGAAATGAATCTAACCTTCACAGAAATGTATGCCCCCACTGTCGGGCTTACCATGAAAGTCAATCGTTTTCTTCATACAGAGCAAAGTCCTTTTCAGCGCATTGATTTTTTTGAAACCGAAGAATTTGGCACCTGTTTTACTTTAGATGGTATTATGATGGTCAATGAAAAGGATGAGTTTATCTACCATGAGATGATCGTTCATGTACCCATGGCTGTTCATCCTAAGGTAAAAAGGGTTTTAGTTATTGGTGGTGGTGATGGCGGAACAGTCCGTGAATTGACAAAATATAAGACCATCGAGCACATTGATTTGGTTGAGATTGATGAAAGAGTCGTAAGAACCTGCCAACAGTATTTGCCCATAACAGCCTGTCAGCTGGATGATCCAAGAGTTGAACTTCATTTTAAGGATGGCATCCACTTTATGGAAGCCCCCGTTGCTGCATATGACTTAATCCTTGTGGATTCCACAGATCCCATTGGTCCTGGAGAGGGTTTATTTACCCAATCCTTTTACAACAACTGTTATAAAGCGCTCAAAGAAGATGGCATTTTAATTAACCAACACGAAAGTCCCTATTACGAAAAAGACTCCAGGGAAATGAAGCGTGCCCATCAAAAAATCGAACAATTATTCCCCATCAGCAAGGTTTATCAATTCCATATGCCTACTTATCCTTCTGGACATTGGCTTTTTGGTTTTGCCTCAAAAAAATACGATCCCATCTTAGATTTTAAATCAGCAGCTTGGGATCAACTTGGATTTAAAACAAAATATTACAATACACAACTTCACCCTGCTTCCTTTGCTCTGCCAACCTACGTCCTTGACATGTTGGCTGAATCCTTAGAAGAAAAAGAATAAACGCTCATGAACATGCGACAAAAAAGCTACTGATTATAAAAATCAGTAGCTTTCATTTTGCTTATTGATTAAACTATGCCCGAAATGCCGTTTCCTGAATTTTGACCCCTAGCATAGCTAGGTGGGTATTCGCATCATGGCTTCTATCTTCCCCAATCAAAGGAGGGGCCTGATATCCACCACGAGATATAGAATTCCCGTATAAAACATGTAGGTTCAAAATACAAGAGTGTCGCACATTTCAGGTAGAACGATGAACTCGTTTCTATAAAATGATTATACCATAGGGACCAATAAAATTCAATCAAGTAATGAATGATAAAAATAGTATACCCTCTATCTTTTTTTCTATTCGAAATAAATTCTAGATATTATTAACTGCCGTCACAGTAACAGCTCTTAAACTTCTATCGTCCTTTAAATTCCATAGCCTAGGCATTAATTTTTTACCATCAGGATCTAAAATAATCTTGATGGTGGGCCTCATACAGGCTTCTTCGTAATTTTCAAAAACAATACCGGTATAACCATTACTCAATTTGGCGTAAGTACCTACAGGGAAAGGTGCTACTTTCCTAGCAAAAACTTTGGTCAGATTGACATCAAACATCAGTCCGCCATTGGCCATGATATATTCCATGGCTTCTGAAGGTAAAAGAGCTGTCCGATATGGCCGATTGGAAATCAATGCATCATAGACATCTGCAATGCCAATAATTCTACCAATAAGAGAAATAGAATCCTTTGAAATATTGGTTGGATACCCTGTCCCATCAAACTTTTCATGATGATGTAAAACGCCTACATATGAAGCTGTAGGGATTTGATAGGTTTCCTTCAAATATTTATACCCATATTCTGAATGCTTCTTAATTTCTTCATATTCTTGATCTGTCAGTTTACCCGGTTTATTAATGACATCCTTATCGATAAAAATTTTACCCATATCATGAAGGATGGCACCTAATCCTAAATTATATAGCTCTTCTTTTTGCATACCAATGCCAACACCAATAACAACAGATAAGACAGCTACATTAACACTATGAAAATAAGTATAATCATCAAAAAACTTCAAATCTATGAGATTAATCATGGCATCTTTATTAACCATCAGCTGTTCAACAATGCTAGCGATCATTTGTTTGGTACTTTCTAGTTTTTTATCCACGTACTCTTTATCTGATTTTTTAGCATTTGGACCTGTATTGGAATGAATGCAAACATCTTTAACCGTCTGAATCATCTTCATTCTAATTTCATCGTTTATGACATCTTGAATAATGATATCCGATGAAATCTCGTCATCTATATAGACGCCCTGATATCCTAAAAATTTTATGCGATCGACATACCCTTTTTGTATGGTGCTTCCTTTATTAAGCAACAAACAATGGTTTTTGTCGTATAGGCTTTTTCCTATGACCATTCCTTCAACTAAACCATCGGCTGGTACAAATCTCATAGTTTCACTCCATTTCCAAATTAATAACTCTATCTATTCGTCAACTGACAATACCTGTAACCGTTATGCTCTTAGAGGCCTTCATATCCAGTAAATCCAAGATGTAGGGCTCTAACAGCAATTGTCCTTGTCCGTCTTTATAAACCTTAACAATAGGTCTTAAAGGGGCACCAACATTGTTGTCAATAACAAGGGCTTCTAATCCGTTACTTAAATGGATAGAGGTTCCAATCGGATACGCCGCAACTTTTTCAACAAAGACTTTAACTATTTTACTATCAAACATCGATCCACTATTGGCCATAATATATTCCATGGCATCAGAGGGCAACATCGCTTCTCTATAGGGCCTATTTGAAGTAAGGGCATCATAGACATCTGCCAAACAGATAATTCTGCCAAAAAGCGAAATTTCTTCCTGCTTTTTCCTCATGGGATATCCTGTACCATCGTATTTCTCATGATGTTGCAAAACGCCAATATAAGAGGCAATGGGAATTTCATATGAGTTCTTTAAGTGCTTATAACCTGATTCTGAATGGGTCTTAATCATCTCGAATTCTGTTTCTGTCAACTTGTCTTTCTTAAGCAATATATCTTTATCTACATAGACTTTTCCGATATCATGTAAAACCGCTGCTAGTCCTAGGGCATATAGGTCTTTTTCGCCTAATTTTAAACCTTGTCCTATAACAATAGACAGAATTGCAACATTGACAGAGTGATAAAAAGTATATTCATCATACACTTTAATATCTACCATATTAACAACAGCATTCTTATTGTTCATGATGTCATGCACAATGTCATTGATAAAATCTTTAGTTGAATCCATCTTTGAAGCAAGGGATTTAGCAATACTATCCGGTTTTTCCATGGTATCAAACACATCTTTAACTGCATAAACCATCGTTCTTCTGAGTTCGCTACTCACGATATCTTTTATTTCTAATCCTTCAGATAGATTATCTTCAACATAAATCCCCTGATATCCCAATCTTTTGATGGGTTCTAAGTAATTTCTCTTAACAGGAAACCCTCGCTTAATCAGAAGTTTATTATCCAAGTTATATAGGCTCTTTGCAATAATCATACCCTCCCTTAAGCAAGACAATGGTACATATCGCATTGGAGGACCCCCGTTTTCTTTTTTTTATGATGATATGACATTATATAATAATTTGCTCTATTTTTCAAGGGAACTAAAGGCCTATTAATCCATCAAATAACAAAAATATCAAAAAAACGCAACTTTTAATCTAACTGAGTGTATTTTTCTATGAGATAGTCGACAAAATATTTAGGATTGAAGGGTTCACCCGTGGCTTTTAATAACACCTGATCAGGTGCCATTGTTCGTCCAAACTGGTGGATGTTATTGCCCAACCAAGCAACAATTTCAGAGAAATCACCCTCACGCATTTTTTTCTCTACATCTATTTTTTTACTCATGGCAGCTTTGATTTGTGCAGCATAGGCACTTCCTAGGGCATAGGATGGGAAATAACCAAAAAGACCTTCTGACCAGTGCACATCTTGTAGCACACCCTCCTGGTCGTTTTTCGGAACAACACCTAAATATTCTTTGTATTTTGAACGCCATAATTCAGGCAGTTCTTTCACTGTTACTTTGTTTTCAAAAATCATTTTTTCAATTTCATAACGCACCATGATGTGTAAGGGATACGTAACCTCATCGGCTTCCGTTCGAATTAAGGAAGGTTCCACATAATTAATGCCTTTATAGAAAGTTTCTAAGTCTATTGCATTCAGTGCGTGTGGGAACGCCTCTTTCAAATTCCCATAATAACGTTGCCAGAAAGCATAGCTCCTACCAAAGTTATTCTCAAAGAGTCGTGATTGTGATTCATGGATCCCCATTGAAACCCCTGTGGATATAACGCTAAGGCCTAAGGCCGCACTTATGTTTTGTTCGTAAATGGCATGACCCGTTTCATGGATCGTACTTAATAAGGCACTTTTAAAATCCTCTTCTGAGTAATGGGTGGTAATTCTCACATCGTCTCTAAATAAATTCATCGTAAAAGGATGGACACTTTCTGCAAGAACACCGGAATCCATTCTAAAACCCAATTGTTCCATCATCCATTTTGAAAATTTAGCTTGGTCTACTTTACTAAACTTGTGACCGCCAAAGTCCAATTTGACTTGAGGATAATCTTGAATTTTTTTGACGAGAGGGACAATCACTTTTTGAAGATTACCAAAAAATTCATCTGCAACTTCTACTGTAAAGTGCTTTTCATAGTCATCTAATAAAGTATTATAGGGATGCCCGCCTTTGCCTCTATAGGCAATGTATTTCTTATTGTAATCGATTACTTTTTCTAAATAAGGTGAAAAAGTGGTAAAATTATTCGTTTCTTTTGCGTCTTCCCATGCTTTTGAAGACTCTGCAATAAGGGCATTGTATGCTGCATATTCTTGAGCAGGAATTTTTGCAATCTTATCGTAATCGTCTCTTAAAACTGAAACCTTTGCAGCATTGATTTTCGAAATTTGACTTTTATTTTCTTCCAAATATTTCAAGGTTTCATCCGTTTCTTCTGAAATGAGTGCTTCAAAATATAACGCAGACAAACCTTCAAGAGCACTCGCCCGACCTTTAACGGATTTTTTTGGTGCTAAAGTCATGGCATCCCATGAAATCATAGCTTGTGCATAATTAAGCGAAGATAATCTTTGATCCAATTCTTCTAGTTTTTTAATATATTTTTCGATAGCCATCCTTTTTTTCCTTTCTAAATAAGTTACGTTCATGTTTTTTCATTATAACATACTCTACCAAACGTTACAAAATATCTCTTTTCTTCCAGGTCAATTTATACTACAATTGATGTATGCTAAAAATTGCATAAAAGAGGTGCCTCATGAAAATAACCACTTTGAAAATTATCAATTTTAAATCCATTGTTGAAATGACGCTGACGGACATCGATCAAACCTTAATTTTGGTAGGGAAAAATAATACTGGAAAAAGTTCAATTCTAAGTGCCATCAGAGCCCTATCACCCCAATATCGAATATCACCCTTTGACTACAATCAACCCAACAAGAGTATAGAAATACATATGACTTTAGCCCTAACTGCAGATGATTTAAAAGAGTTTCACCTGCTTGGAAAAGTGAGTAAATTTAGAAGCTATGATAAATGGTTAGAGGATTTTGGAAAAAAAATCCCTTCATTTAACGGTCATAGTGTCCAGATCATCTGTAAAATCACCTTGTCTGGCGATAGAAAGTATTCCGATGGCTTACAAAAAAACAATATCTATGTTTCTCAAATCATCCCTACATTATATGTGGTAGATGAATATCGAAGTTTTGAGTCTTTGAATACCTTTTTAGAACTTCAAGACTTTGCTAATCTTCAAGAAGTGAAAAAAAATCTGTGCCTCTTTGATCAAACAAGAAGCTGTAACGATTGTTTTAATTGTATCCCCCTGATTCACAAAAAAACGCCTGAAGAACTGACCCTTTACGAATCCCTTATACTGGTTAAGTTTAAACTCTTTTCTGCAAACATTCAAAAATATGAGGATGGCATCAATAAGTATTTTAAAAGCAGTTATGGTGAACACTATGAAATCCAATATAAGTTTAATTTTGATATATCTTCTTTATTGAAGATTGAGACTTTTGCCAAACATTTGGAAAATCACATTCAGG
>CAZJIO010000114.1:0-12876 GCA_964546035.1 uncultured Eubacteriales bacterium
TATTACTATATTCTAATCTTGCTTTATATCTCTGGATTTTGCGCCATAATTGTCCTCAATGAATTGAGAAAAATATTCAAAACCTGCACCCTTGATAACCCCTTTATCATAGAGAATGTGCGTTCCTTACGCACCATAAGCATGATGGCCCTGATCATTACGGTTCTATTTTTCACCAAAATTTTGATTATTAATTCCTTCTTTACCATGATTGTTGTATTTGTTTTCATCCTAGCAACCCTTTTCTGTTATGTGCTTGCAGAGCTCTTTGAAAATGCAGTTATGTACAAAGCTGAAAATGAATTAACCATATAAAGGAGGCATTTAGATGGGAATCATTATCGTCAACCTAGATGTGATGATGGCTAAAAAGAAAATCGGGCTCTCCGACTTAGCCACACAAGTGGGTATAACAAATGCCAATTTATCTATTTTAAAAAATAATAAGGCCAAAGCCATACGTTTTTCAACTCTAGAAGCCATTTGTAAAGTATTAGAATGTCAACCTGGAGAAATATTAGAATATAGGGAGGAAGGTATCCATGTTCATTAATTTTAAAAGCAAAACCAACCATTTACTCTTTGCAACAACGCTACTGAGTTTACTCTTTAATGTATTTTTCATTTTGTCCCATTGGGGAATATCGGTCATCATTTTTAACGGGGTGCTCCTTGGCGTCACTTACTTTACCCTGAGAGATCAGCCTCAATTCAACCCCAAGCAATTCTTTGTATGTGCTGGCCTTTTAATCATACTCGCTATACCTTTTGCGCGATTTGATTTTGAGTTATTTAAGGTCATCAATACGCTGCTCATGGTCTTAGTTTATGTATTTCTTGTAAATGGTGTTTTCGAATTAAATCTAGCCCATATCATCAGAGATCTGTTCTTGGGTGTGTTTACGCCTTTTTCTAGAATACATCTCTACACCAAAGACTCGGCTCAGAAGGTTCTTAAAAACGACACAAACTTTATAAAAATACTATTAGGACTCCTCTTTGCAGGTTTAGTCTTTGTTGTCGTTTTACCCTTGCTCTTGTCCTCCGATACGGTTTTTAATGCGACCTTAGACAATGCTTTTGGATTTATGGACTTTATTGAAGTGGACGAAGTCCTCCTAAGAATGTTTTTCTTCTTTTTATTCGGCTCCTATCTTTATGCACAATTTGGCCATAAACCATTACCTCTTCCTAAAGTAGAAGCACAGAAAAACCTTTCGTTTTTTGATCCCGTTATTGCTAATGTTTTTTTAGTCTGTATCGATCTTGTCTATGTGCTCTTTTCCTACATTCAAATTAAGTACTTATTTATGGGCAATGTATTGCCAGATGAGATGAATTATTCCGAATATGCCAGACAAGGCTTTTTCCAGTTGGTATTTGTTACGGCAATTAACATACTCATGATCATCGTTTTTAATAAATTTAAACAGCATCGTGTTATGACCAATGCCCTTCTGGTTATTACCCTCTTATGCACCTATATTATGACCTTCTCTGCTTTTAAAAGAATGGCACTCTACGAAAGTACTTTTGGCTTCACCAGATTACGTTTCCTCGTAGATCTCTTTCTAATTGCAGAAGTCATCGCACTAATACCAATTTTCATAGGCATTTTACGTCCTAAGATTCAATTTTTAGAAATTGCTTTCTTGACACTCTTCGTCTATTATCTTGGCATTACCTTTATCAATGTGGATGCCTTCGTAGCCGATAAAAACATTCAAATGTACCGAGATATGAGCGATAGCAGTGCTGCCAATCAAGATTTTGACATTGACTATTTAGATACTTTATCAAAAGATGTCTTACCTAAGCTCGCGGAATTTATTGATACCGCAGATGATGAAACTGCCCTGTATTTTAAAGAAACCATTTTACTAAAATACCTCAATTCATATTATGAGGCAAAATGGTATGAGTTTAACTTTTCAAATCAAAAAACCGCTGATCTCTATGGAAAATTTTATCCTTTAGGTCATGATGAGAACAATATTCCTACGCACTATAGATCGCCTGGTCTTTACTAGACTTAATTTTAATAAAAAAAAGAGTTGAAAGAAGTGATTAAATTCACTTCTTCCAACTCTTTTTTAATGCTTAGTGAAACAATAAGGACACAGATTCATTTGAATTGATGTTATGAATCGCACCTGCTAATATATCCGCACAAGATAATTGTTTGATTTTGGCAATACGTTTTGCTTCTGGTAAAGCAATGGTATCAAGGACGACTAATTCTTTAATAGAGGACTTTTCAATACGTTCTAGTGCTGGACCTGATAAGACTGCATGTGTGCAACAGGCATATACATCTGTGGCACCTCTTTCTTTTAAGGCATTAGCAGCGTTGCAAATGGTTCCTGCAGTATCGATCATATCATCTACCAATATAACCTTCTTGCCTTCTACATTTCCGATAATGTGTGTGACTTCACTGACATTCGCTTCAGGACGTCTTTTATCAATAATTGCCATAGGCACATCAATTTCTTCCGCAAAGGTATTGGTTCTTTTTACGCTACCCACATCAGGTGCAACAACCGCCACATTTTCCTTACATCCTGCGAATTTCTCTTGGTAATATTTGACAAGAAGCGGTGTACCTCTCATATGGTCAACAGGGATTGTAAAGAATCCTTCTATTTGAGCACAGTGTAAATCCATTGTCAATATTCTGTCAGCACCTGCTGATTGAATCAGATCTGCAACCATTCTTGCGCTGATTGGATCTCTTGCTTTGGCTTTTCGATCTTGTCTTGCATAGCCATAATAAGGCATTACTGCTGTAATTCTGCCTGCAGAAGCACGTCTCAAAGCATCAATCATAATGAGCAATTCCATTAGATTGTCATTTCCTGGTTGAGAGGTTGGTTGGATAATAAAGCAATCAACACCACGTACCATCTCTCCAACTTTAACAAAAGTTTCTCCATCACTAAAATGTCCAGCTTCTGACTTGGATAACTCAATTCCAAGGGATGCTGCAATTTTAGCTGCCAATTCTTTGTTTGCATTACCAGCAAAAATTTTGATGCTCTGTTGGGTCTTAATCGTACTTGTCATTATTATTCCTCCTAAATAGGGTGGGCATGTTATTTAGTTCAAAATCACTTCTTTTTTCGTCTGACCCAGTCTTCAATATTCACTTGTTTTTCTCTTGCAATTCCCAGCGCAAAGGAGGGCACATCCTTTGTTATGGTTGAACCTGCTGCTGTGTAAGCATTTTCTTCAATGACCACAGGAGAAACCAAGTTCGTATTACATCCGATAAAGGCGCCGTCTTTCACTGTTGTTCGATTTTTATGTACACCATCATAATTGACTACAACTGTACCGCAACCGAAATTTACACGTTCCCCCACATCTGCATCTCCTATATAGGTTAAATGAGATACTTTTGTGCCATTGCCGATGACTGCATTTTTTATTTCTACAAAGTCACCTATTTTGACCTCATTACCGATTTGGCAGTTGGGTCTAATATAAGCGTAGGGTCCCACATGGGTTTCACTACCTATGGCACTATTTAAAACTGTAGAGTTTTCCACGCTTGTGCGGGATTCTACAGAACTATTAACGATTCTTGTTTGTGGACCAAGGAGACATTGTTGACCTATTTGAGTACGTCCTACTAACAATGTTCCTGGATAGATCACGGTATCCATACCAATCACTACATCTTTACCAATATAGGTTTGATCGGGATCTATCATCGTAACGCCCCCACGCATATGGGTTTCGTTGATCTTTTTTTGCATAATTTTAGAGACAGCTGCTAATTGCACTCTGTCATTAACGCCTAATACTTCTTCAAACCTCTCAGTTATCATGGCATTTACATTTAATTTTTTATTCATTATGTGAACGAGTGCATCGGGTAAATAATATTCCCCTTGAGTGTTTTGATTGGTAATTGTTTTTAAGGCTTCTTTTAAATGGGAGGCTTCAAAACAATACATGCCAGAATTTATTTCTTTGACTTGACGTTCTAAATCTGTTGCATCTTTGTGTTCCACACTTTTTGCAAAAAAGTTTTTCTCATCTCGTAGGATTCTACCATAGCCGGTTGGATCTGAAACCAAGGTGGAAAGCACAGTTACAGCGTTATTATTTTCTTGGTGATGATCCACCATTTCCTTTAATGTTTTGCCCGTAATAAGGGGTGTATCGCCAAAAAGGATCAATACTTTACCTTCATTACCAATAAAGTCTTCCGCCTGCATCACTGCATGCCCGGTTCCAAGCTGTTCTTTTTGTTCTACAAATGCTACGTCATACTTAAGTTCTTTTTTAACTATTTCACCCTTATGTCCAACAACAACACAAATCTCCGTCGCTCCAGCTTCCTGTGCTGCTTCAATAACATATCCTAGCATAGACTTGTCTAAAACCTCATGCAATACTTTTGGCACATCAGAAATCATTCTTGTTCCAGCACCAGCAGCTAAAATGACCGCTTTTAGTCCACTCATAGTTAACCTCCTCGAACTTTTTTGCCTACACCATTGTACAATACCTATTCTCTTTAATCAAGGTACAAAATGACAAAAACTTTAGCACACTAAAATATCCAAACTATACAAAATAACAATATTAAGGCATCTGTTAGCTTTTTTAGAGGACAAAAAAAGGCACTTCCACATAGAAGTGCCCATCGTTTATTCATCGTATTCTGTTGCTGCTATTTCATCAATAGATGTTTCTGTTAATAAAATCGCTTGATACTTTTCTAAAATAGATTTTTGAATTCTGTCTCTTGTGTCTGAATTGATTGGATGTGCTATATCCCTAAATTCACCGTCTAGTGCTTTTCTACTAGGCATAGCTATAAACAATCCTTTTTCGCCTTCGATAATCTTGATGTCATGTACAACAAATTCATTTTCGAAGGTTACTGATACAACCGCTTTCATTTTACCCTCTTTTGCCACTTTTCTAACTCTTACATCTGTAATCTCCATAAGTAACCCCTTTCTGCAACTTGATGTCGAGGCTTTAGTACCTCTACTCCCTACTCATCTTTAATGGTTTCATTATCTTTTTTAACAAATACGTCTCCGCTTAATTATATTATATTATACGTATTTTATCAATGTTTTTTTACCAGTATTTAGGGCGAAAAAGGGGTTATTTTGTCGAAATTTGCAGGTTTGTTCTACTTTTATGATGTCTTACTCTACTCGAATTTTTATAAATAAAAGGGCTCTCTATTAATGATGACTTCTATGCTACCAGGTTCTGCTCTATGAACCGTTCCATTGGGTATATTAGACCTGCTATCCACAATACAATTTTCTATAACACAATGATCTCCAATATAGGTGCCATTGAGAATAATTGAATTTTTGATCTGAGTATTCTTACCAATAAATACTTTTCTAAAGAGCATAGAGTTCTCAACTTCTCCATTGATGATACAACCACTTGAGGATAGACTGTTACGAACCCTTGCACCAATATTAAACTTTGCAGGTGGCTCATCTTCTACCTTTGACATAATCGTAGGTTCGCTTCTAAAAAAAGTATCTCGGCAGCTCTTTTCCAAAAAATCCATATTGGTATGGAAATAGGAGTCTAAGCTGGCAATGCTTTTCCAATAACCCTCATGCATGTAAGCATAAATCTTTTTCTGCTTGCGATACCTGATAATGATATCGTTTACAAAATCATAACGCTCTTCCTTAGCGATTTCTTCCAGGAGTTCAATGAGTAAACGTCTTCTGATGATATAGATGCCTGTAGAAACAATATTGCCTTGGGGCTCAATGGGTTTTTCATCTAGCTCAGTGATTCGATGATCTTCATCCACCTGAACCAATCCAAATCGGTGTAAGTTTTCATCTGCCATTTCCTTACATACGATGGTGATGTCTGCTCGTTTGTCTACGTGGTAAGCCAAGACATCATTAAAATCTATTTTACAAATGCCATCTCCAGGGGCAATAATGGCGTAGGGTTCATGACTATTTTTGAGATATTCCATATTTTGATAAATGGCATCCGCAGTACCTCTGTACCACATGCTGTTATCGTGGGTAATATAAGGTGTAAATACCAAAAGACCCCCATGCTTTCTTCCAAAGTCCCACCACTTTGAAGAACTCAAATGCTCAACAATGGGTCTGGAATTGTACTGGGTCACAACAGCAACCTTTTTAACACCTGAATTGGCCATATTACTCAAAGCAAAATCAATGGCTCTATAGCTGCCCGCAACAGGCATAGCTGCTAATGCCCTTTGATAGGTTAATTCTTTTAATCTTTCGTTTTTACCACCAGCCAATATGATTCCTAAGGCGCGCATGATTCATCCTCCTCTACGATTAAATTTCGACCACTTGATAACAAATTGTTTTCAAAATGGCTGGTATTTAATTTGCCTTGTAGGGAGCAATTTTTACCAATGGTCACTTCATCAGGAATGGTTGTCTTTTCGCCGACTACAGTCAACCCTGATTCGTAAATATTTGGTAGTTCTTCATTAATCCCATACTCACCATAACCTAGTTTAACACCTCTACCAATGGTACATTCCTCAGCAATAATGCTGCGGTCAATGTAACAATTTTCATCGATTGTCGTATCACTCATGATGATTGAATTTTTAATAAGACACCCTTTTCCCACCATAACATTAGAACCAATAACAGAATTATAAACCTCGCCATAAATCTCAGTGCCATCCCCTAAGATACAGGTTTCCAAATTGGCTTGCGCGCCAATAAACTGAGGGGGCTGTATGGCATTCTTAGTATAGATTTTCCAATAGGGTTCATATAGATTAAATTCCGGTACGATGTTAATGAGCTCCATGTTGGCTTGCCAATAGGCTTCTAATGTACCGACATCCTTCCAAAAGCCATCAAATTCATAGGCATATAAATGATCGCCACGACCTAGCATATAAGGAATGATATGCTTACCAAAGTCGCTATCATCGTGCAATTTTTCACTGTCTAAGAGGGCTTGTTTTAAGGCTTTCCAGTTGAATATATAGATGCCCATTGACGCTAAGTCATTTTTAGGGCTTTTAGGCTTTTCTTCAAATTCAATGATTTTAAAATCATCATCTGTATTCATAATACCAAAGCGAGAGGCTTCATCAAGAGGTACTTTTAAAACGGCAATAGAAGCATCTGCTCCTCTTTTTTTATGAAAGTTAAGCATCATTTCATAGTCCATTTTGTAAATATGATCTCCCGCTAAAATGAGTACATATTCAGGATTATAATAATCAATAAAAGGTATATTTTGATAGACCGCATTGGCAGTTCCGGAATACCAAGCACCACTATCACTGCTTACGAAGGGTGGCAAAATCGTTACCCCACCAAAGCTTCTATCCAAATCCCATGGAATACCGATACCAATATGTCTATTGAGTTTTAATGGCTGATATTGTGTTAAAACACCTACTGTATCAATACCAGAATTAATGCAATTGCTTAATGGGAAATCAATGATTTTATATTTTCCACCGAAAGCTACAGCTGGTTTAGCTATATTCTTAGTAAGAATCCCTAATCGGCTTCCTTGACCACCCGCCAATAACATCGCTACTATTTCCTTCTTTTGCAAGCTAATTCCTCCCTCAAAAAAATTTTGATTCCATCTCATAATACCACATTTAGTATTATATATAATAGCAATTATTTAATCATTTTATACGCTTATTCCCGAAAATCCTTTCAATATAGCACTATTTTTTAGGGAAAATTTTTACTGTGTGCTTTTCTTCATCAATTCCCTCAAATTCTATTAAGGCATAATAGTTATCAATGCGTTTTTTTGAAGGTTCCTTTGTGGCCATCACCACAGCTACCCCCACAACCTCTACCTCAAATTCTTTCATCAGGTCGATTACGCCCTTTGCAGTCCCACCCGCCTTCATAAAGTCATCCACAAACAAAATCTTACTGCCACGTTCAATGGATTTAATAGGTAACGCCATGGTCTTAATCGATTTAGAGGCTGTAATATAATTCATTTGAATCGTTGGTCCTTCTGTTAATCTAGCTGATTTTCTAACAACGATGACAGGTTTATTGAGCATACCTGCCAGTATTGTAGCAAGAGGAATCCCCTTCGTCTCGATGGTTACAACATAATCAAATTCTTTGTGCATGAATTGTGTCACCAAGGACTTTGCAATCTTTTGAAGTCTTTTAGGATTATAAAACACATCATTTGTATACAAATAGCCTCCCGTAATGATGCGCTTCTGATCATTTAACAGCTCACAGAGTTCTTCTTTTACCTCTTGAATCTGATGCTCTGTTAAAGTGGGTGAAAAGTAAACGCCCCCTGACGCACCAGACAGAGAAATAATTTGCCCCACTTCCATAGTAATAAATAGTTTGCCAATAATATCAATGTCTTCACTCATTGTTGATTTTGCACAGTCTAATCGATCCGAAAAATATTGCAAAGTATAGATCTTCGATGGATTATCCACGAGCATACGCGTTATAAATGATAGCCGCTCTGCTTTACTCAATTTATTAATCACTGTTCTCACCCTTTACACATTTAATTTAGACTTATTATACAATATATACACGAATAATTTAAGTCTTTTTCAAAAAAATGTTCGGATTCACCATAAAGACTTTAAAAACTTTGCAAAAATGGTTATAATACTATTAAAGCAATGCAATTCAGACGTCCTTAGTCTCATACTATATAGTGTTAGGAGAATGTAACTATGTATAAAATTGATTTTAATATGCCCTTACACGTTCATTTTATCGGTATTGGCGGTATCAGCATGAGTGGCTTAGCTGAGGTTCTCATCGATCGCAACTTCAGCATCTCAGGTTCTGATGTGTCTCCCTCCCAACTAGTAGAACATTTAAAGGCACTTGGTGCTGTTGTTTCTATTGGCCATAAAGCCGAAAATATCACAAACAACCTTGATTTGATCGTTTATACTGCTGCTATTAAGCCTGATAATGTAGAGTTTATAACAGCTCTTGAAATGAAAATACCTATGATAGATCGAGCAGAATTACTTGGACAAATTATGAGTAATTACCCCCATTCCATAGGCATAGCGGGAACTCATGGTAAAACCACCACCACTTCAATGATGTCCCAAATCTTACTAGACGCCGAAATGGACCCCACCATCTCTGTTGGAGGCATATTGGATCTATTAGGAGGCAACATTCGCGTTGGTAGCTCTTCCTATTTTATTACAGAAGCCTGTGAATATGCCAATAGTTTTTTGAAATTTCATCCTACTGTAGCCCTTGTACTGAATGTAGAAGAAGACCATCTGGATTTTTTCAAGGATTTAGCGGACATTAGAAACTCCTTTAGAAAATATTTAGAGAATGTTCCAGACCATGGTACCATCGTTATGAATAGCGATATCGAGAATTATGAAGAACTGATTCAGGGCCTTAAGTGTAAAATCATCACTTATGGCAGCTCTGAGGAAAAGTCAGATTACACAGCAAGAAACATTTCCTTTAACAAACAAGGTTGTGCTACATTTGATCTTTATTTTAGAGGTACTGTTATAGATACCATAACCATTAATTCAACAGGTACACATAACATCTATAATGCCATGGCAGCCATTATCGCAGCGACAGCAATAGGTCTGAAAGTAGCAACGGTTAAAAAATCCTTTGAACATTTTATTGGTCCAAAAAGAAGATTTGAATACAAGGGATCTCTAAAGGGTATCACCATTATTGATGACTATGCGCACCATCCAACAGCAATTGCTGCTACGATAACTGCAGCAAAAAACATTGAACACCGAGAGCTTTGGGTCGTTTTTCAACCCCATCTCTATTCAAGGACCAAGTCTTTTCTCCTTGAATTTGCCCATGCATTATCTCTTGCTGATCATGTTATTCTCGCGGACATTTATGCGGCAAGAGAAAAGGACTTAGGCGAAATCCACGCTAAAGATTTACTCAATGCATTACAACCACTGAATGACAAATGTCACTATTTTTCATCTTTTGATGATATTGAAATATTCATCCTAGAAAATTGTATTCCAAGTGACCTGTTGATAACTATGGGTGCTGGAAACATCTATATTATAGGTGAAGACCTTCTTTTAGGATAGTTTTCCACACTATCCACATACTTATTAACATATGTTCGTGTTTTTTGATGTGAATAACTCAGTTGACATAAATAATCCCCATTATTTCTATTATCCTCCCGAAGTGCTTGAAAATACGCTGTTTTTTTCAAGCACTTTTATTTATTACATGTTATGTCAAATGATATCCCCATTATCCACAGCCTTATTAACACCATTTTTTCGACAAGAATTCCAAAGCAATCTTATAAAACCTCACTAAAACCTCCCAAAAGACGGCATTTAGCCTGAATTTACAAAAATTTTTTTTGCATGTTTGGGTTACCATGGGTATCTATTTTATGGTATAATGTTTTCAATCACACAGGGACTTGCCTTAAAAATCACAATGAGGTTAACATAACTCTCCCTCCATAAAGGATATGTAAGCGATGCACACAATTAAGATCCATTCAACAACTTCTAATTTATACACAGCAGTTCCCAACTGGTTTATTGATCAATATATGCCAAGTTCAAATGGTGATTTTGTGAAGGTTTATCTTGTGCTATTACGTTGCCTTAGTCTAAATAAAACGGACTTCTCAACCAGCGATTTTGCAGATCAATTGGATTTAACAGAATCGGATATCGTAAGGGCGCTCAAATTTTGGTCAACAAAAAACTTGATTCAATTAGAGATGAATGGTTCAACCATTAATGCTATTACTTTTACAGATCCCAACGACATCGTTTCTACGCCTACGGCTGCAATCCTACCAGAAGTTGCTGTCGCTCTTGAAGTGGCTATCGAAGTGGCTGATGAAATGGTTGCAAGCATTGAGACAGCACCACCAACACCCACCGTTCATATCAATTTATCTCCTAAACCTGAATACACCATGGATGAGTTGTCCCAATTTATGGCAACCAATGCCTTTAGAGATTTAATCTATGTCACTGGCCGCTATTTAGGGAAAAATTTAAGTCAAACAGAACTGGCTATGCTCATCAGTTTTCATGACTGGCTGGGTTTACCTTTCGATGTCATTGAGTGGCTCATTGAATATTGCGCTTCAAATGATCATCGCAACATGCGATATATCGAAAAAGTTGCGATAGAATGGGCAGACAACGGTATACTTAGTCTCGAAAAAGCCAAAGCTTATACAGATACCTTTAACAAAAAATATTTCAGCATAAAAAAAGCCCTCGGCTTTTCAAATAGAAATCCAGTGCCTTTTGAAATAAAAGTAATGGATAAGTGGTTGAACGACTATAAATTTGATCTAGCCATCATTTTAGAAGCCTGCGATCGCACCATGAAACAAGCCCCTAATGGGTCCTTCCAATATACGGACAAAATCCTTACTCAATGGTTTGAAAAGAAGGTACATATCCTCGCAGACATCGCCCTATTAGATGAAGAACATAGCAGTAAAAAAGTAGCCACAACCAAGGCGACCCAAGCCCTATCCCCTTCCAAAAATAAGTTTATTAATTATGAGCAACGGGATTATGACTTTGATAAAATAGAAAAGAAGGCTATGGAAATGCTATTAAAAGAAAATGCAGAAGGGGGTTATAAATCATGAGTTTATCCTCTGCCCAATTCAAAACAATTCTTCGGGAATACGATTATAAAAGGACAAAAAATACACAAGAACTTCGCTTGCGTCAAGAAGAGATTTATGATAAAATCAGTTCTATCGGTGAAATCGATGCCATTGTTGCAAAAAGAGTCATTGAAATCTCCAAAGCCATTTTAAAGGATCCTGAGCAAAAAGCTTTGTATCTAGAGGAACTCCGCGTAGAGCTTTTAGATCTAAAAGAAAGAAAGCAAGCCCTTCTTGAAAAAAATGGTTATACGAGATATTATTTAGAACCGATTTATGACTGTGAGCATTGCAAAGATACCGGTTATATAGAAAGTATCAAATGTCAGTGCTTTAAGCAGGCCCTTATCGATTTGGCTTATGAACAATCCAATATTAAGGGTACCTTATTAAAAGTAAATTTCTCTACTTTTTCCTTTGATTATTATTCTCCTGAAAAGAATAAATTAGGGGTTTCCCCACTGGATAACATTAAAGGTGTTTATACCAGATGCAGAAGATTTGTCGATGATTTTGACGCGAATTTCTCTAACCTCATTCTTTATGGACAAACGGGTTTAGGTAAAACTTTCCTTTGTAACTGTATTGCAAAAGAGCTATTAGATACTTCTCATTCGGTGCTTTATTTATCCGCGTTTAATTTATTCAAGCTTCTAGAAGCTTATCGTTTTAAAGACGAGGAACAAGACATTTCTTATGACGATGTTGATGAACTTTCCTCCTGCGATTTGTTGATCATTGATGATTTAGGTTCAGAAATGATTAATTCCTTTACCAGCTCAGAGCTATTTAATTGCCTTAACAATCGGTTACAAGGCAAAAAATCAACTGTTATTTCCACTAACCTAGATCCATCAGGTTGGTCTAAATATTATTCTGAACGTATTGTTTCTAGGATTCTGGGTGGTTTTACACCCTTACGCTTAATAGGCGAAGACATCCGCGTTCAAAAGTACAACTAAAGTTTTACTGCACATATAGCTCAATTGGATAGAGCATCCGGCTTCGGACCGGAGGGTTGTGGGTTCAAATCCTATTATGTGCGTATTATAAAAACAACGGTTTTAAGCCATTCTTAAAATCATTGTTTTTATTTTTTTGCTCGAATATCACTAAAAATCAGGTGTTTAGTGGGTCATTAAATTGGGTCAGGGGGACGGAGAAAATGGTCACGGGGACGGAGAAATTGACAACTTGCAAAGCAAGTTGTCA
>CAZJIO010000115.1:0-6899 GCA_964546035.1 uncultured Eubacteriales bacterium
TTCAGGCACCGCCTCTAATGGATTTATTCATAGGTAATATTGCAGGTTCTATTGGTGAAGTTTCAGTCCTTGCACTACTCATCGGTGGGATTTATCTACTGATTAGAAAAGTAATCAGTTGGAGAATTCCCGTTACATACCTGGCTACAGTAGCAATAATGGTCCTATTATTTGGTGGTAAAGGTTTTGATTTGAATTATGTTGCTTTTCATGTGTTTTCAGGTGGACTGATCATGGGTGCCTTTTTTATGGCAACAGATTATTCATCATCACCCGTTTCTGCATGGGGTAAAATTATAATGGGTATTGGCTGTGGTGTTTTAACAGTGTTGATTCGACTTTTTGGCGGGTATCCAGAAGGGGTATCTTTTGCCATATTGATCATGAATTTATTTGTACCTCTTATTGATCGTTTGACGATTCCAAAAGCTTTTGGGGAGGTAAAAAAATAATGAAAGAGATCATTAAAAACGCACTGATTCTTTTTGGAATTACTTTAGTTGCTAGTATACTATTAGCTTATGTTTATTCAATAACAAAAGAACCCATTGCGCAGGTTCAAATTGTTAACCGTGATAAAGCATTAGAAAGCGTTCTCCCAGATGCGCAATTTGAAGAGCTTATGGATTTAGATTTCACTAATTATGAGAAAATCAATACGGTTTTTATGGCTAAAAAAGCAAATGAAATCGTAGGTTATGCTTTTAAATTAACAACTAAAGAAGGCTATGGTGGTCCAATTGAAATGGTTCTTGGCATTTCTTTGGAGGGTAATTTAACGGGTATTGAGATCATCAAACAGAGTGAAACACCCGGTCTAGGTGCGAATGTCATTTTACCTTTGTTTAAAGATCAATTTGAAGGTAAACAAACAGAGGCATTGAAAGTTGTTAAAACTGGGGCTGTCAATCCTAATGAGATTGATGCAATCAGTAGTTCAACGATTACCTCTAATGCAGTAACAAATGCTGTTAATGAAGCAATTGTATATTATGAAACAGAGCTCATCAAGGAGGGTAAGTAGATGAATATTTTAACCAATCGTTTAAAGAATGGTTTATTAGATGAAAACCCTACATTTAGACAAGTGCTAGGTATGTGCCCAACCCTTGCTGTAACGACTTCCGCCATTAATGGTATTGGTATGGGTCTTGCTACGACAGCAGTTCTGATGTTTTCAAATTTGGTTATCTCTTTGCTTAGAAATATCATTCCTTCAAAGGTTAGAATTCCTGCATTCATTGTTGTTATTGCTGCCTTTGTAACCATAGTCGATTTGTTACTACAAGCTTATTTGACCTCTTTATATGATGCATTGGGTATATTCATCCCTTTGATTGTTGTTAATTGTATTGTACTAGGTCGTGCAGAGTCTTATGCATCTAAAAGTAAACCCATTAGCTCCTTTTTTGATGGTATTGGAATGGGACTAGGTTTTACAATCTCTTTAGCTGTTATTGGTATTGTAAGAGAAGTATTTGGCGCTGGAACTGCTTTTGGTATAAAAGTTATGCCAAGTTTTTACACACCTGTTACCATCATTATATTAGCACCTGGTGCATTTTTAGTTCTAGGTTTATTATTCGCTTTGTTTAATTACGTAAGTGATCGACAAAGCAAGAAAGCATAGGGGGAGGAAAAATGGAATTATTATTGTTATTTATTGGTGCAATCCTTGTCAATAACGTTGTGCTCTCTAGATTTCTAGGAATATGTCCTTTTCTTGGAGTATCTAAAAAAGTCGAAACGGCGCTGGGCATGGGTCTTGCGGTAACCTTCGTTATTACAGTTGCATCTATGATCTCATATGTGGTTTATGAATACATGCTTAAGCCTTTGCATCTTGAATATTTATATGCGATTGCTTTTATTCTAGTAATAGCTTCTTTAGTGCAATTAGTAGAAATGATTATTCAAAAATCAAGCCCATCTCTTTACCAAGCATTAGGTGTTTATTTACCTTTGATCACAACAAACTGTGCAGTTCTTGGCGTAGCGGTTATTAATATGAAGCAAGAATACTCACTTTTTGCAAGTGTGATTAACGGGGTGGGTACATCTTTAGGATTTACCCTCGCAATTATATTAATGGCAGGTATTAGAGAAAGAATCGAGTACAACAATGTTCCTAAACCGTTTAAAGGTTATCCCATTGTCCTCATAACTGCAGGACTCATGGCGATTGCATTTTTAGGGTTTACTGGACTGATTAAATAGACTGGAGGAACAGAAATGGAATGGATGAATATTCTTTATGCTGCGCTTGTAATTGGTGGACTGGGACTTCTATTTGGACTTGGACTCGGTATTGCAGCTAAGAAATTTGCTATAGAAGTAGATCCTTTATTTCCTGTAATTAGAGATTTGCTCCCTGGGGCAAATTGTGGTGGATGTGGCTATGCAGGCTGTGATGCCTTTGCAAAGGCCATTGTTGCAGGGGATGGAAAACCTAATGGTTGTCCCGTTAACAACAATGAAAATATGTTGAAAATAGCGGCGGCCATGGGTAAAGAGGCAAAAGCTGGAGACAGAATGGTTTCCTTTGTTAAGTGCAATGGAACCTGTGACAATGCTAAAGACAAATACGAGTACTACGGTATTTCAGATTGTGTAAGTGCTAGTTACCTACAAGGCACTGGTGCAAAGGGTTGTGAATATGGATGCTTAGGTTTTGGCACCTGTGTGAAGGCTTGTATGTTTGATGCCATTACAGTGGTAGATGGTGTTGCTATTGTGGATGAAGTAAAATGTACTGCCTGCGGAATGTGTGTGAAAGCTTGTCCTAAAGCAATCATTGAAATAGTACCAGAGAAATCACCAACACGTGTGCGCTGTAATTCCCTTAACAAAGGGAAAGATGTAAAAGCACAATGTTCAGTTGGTTGTATTGCTTGTAGCTTATGTGTGAAGGCATGCGAAAGTGATGCCATTCATGTAACGAATCAATTGGCTAAAATTGATTATGATAAATGTATCAATTGTGGTAAATGTGTTGCAAAATGTCCTACTAAAGCTATTATTAGCTAAAGGTATATAAACAAAGCATTTCTTTTGATGAGGATCAGAAGGCGTGCTTTTTTTATATATAAAAGGAATAAAAAGCGATTAATAAAGTAAAAAATAACCGAGAAATAGCCCAGACAGCATTTATGAGTTATTTTGTGAGTTTTAGCTAAAAAACACTTGGTTTTTTGTGTACAAATTATAAGGGGTATGTTAGAATTATATCTGTAAGAAGATGTGTAAGTGACATATAGGTAAAGGAGATCCATAAAAGTGGCTTATAATAAGAGCAATAAAAAAAGCAAATTGGCACTCTTTCTTTTGATTTTAGCAGGTATTGTAGTGGGAGGGTTCCTTGGAAGTCTTGTCGAAAATGTGAAATTTTTGAGCTGGTTAAACTTTGGATTCACCTTTGGTATGAAGACACCCCTTGATTTAGACTTTAAGGTTGTTTTTCTACTATTTAGAATCACAATGGATATTACGATTGCAAGCTTAGTCGGTATCGCTATTGCAATTTTTGTCTATAGAAAGATATAGTAAACGATGACAGCACATAAATCCATGCGAAAAATCATACTAGCTTCCGCATCACCAAGAAGAATTGAAATGTTAGAAAATTTAAAAATTCCTTTTGAAAAACGGACTAGTCCTATAGATGAACAAGCCTTTCAAATAGGTGAACCTTCTGAATTGGTTAAGGTTTTAGCCTGTGAAAAAGCTAAAAGTGTTATTGGATCAGGTGATCAAGATGCAATTGTTATAGGAGCAGATACAGTTGTCGTTTATAAAAATCGGATCTTAGGAAAACCGAAAGATGAAGATGAGGCAATGCTGTACTTAAAACAATTGAGTGGGAAAGAGCATTCTGTCTTTTCTGGTATTGCCATGATTGAGGTCTCTACTGGCAAAACTTATTTGCAAACTTGTGAGACTAAAGTCAAGATGAGAGCTTATGGTAAAAATGAAATGTTGGCCTATATCAAAACCCAGGAGCCAATGGATAAAGCAGGTGCTTATGGGATTCAGGGATTTGGTTCAGCCTTAGTAGAAAAAATTAATGGTGATTATTTTAATGTTGTCGGTTTGCCCATTTCTAAATTAATCGAAGGTTTCGAATTCTTCGGAATAAATTACTTCGATTCATATCATGGTTCGTAATTTCTTATTATTTGACTATATATCCTTTACTGGGGAGTAAGGGTATCTAGATAAATGTCATCGGGGGAGTATAAAAATGAATAGTATCGCAAAATTAACCGTTAAGGAGTTGCCAATAAGCGAACGTCCTTATGAAAAGTTGGAGAAATTTGGGCCGACGGTTTTATCTGATGCAGAACTGCTAGCCATCATTATTAAGAGTGGAACAAAAAGGGAGAGGTCTATTGACCTAGCTCATAAGGTTCTCATGCTCAACAAAAGAGGTATAGCAGGTATACATCAAGCATCTTTAAAAGAACTTGAAACCATTTCTGGTATTGGGCGTGTAAAAGCCATTCAAATTAAAGCGTTGGCAGAGTTATCTACTAGAATAGCAAAAACCAATGCCTTGCAGAAACTACAGATTAGTTCGCCTAGTTCTGTAGCGGACATCTACATGGAGGAAATGCGTCATTTACAACAAGAACATTTAAAAATTGTTTTATTAGATACTAAAAACAACATCATTAATGATCATACTGTTTCTGTTGGTACAGTGAATGCTTCACTTATCAATCCAAGAGAAGTTTTTATCCATGCACTAAAAAATGGTGCTGTACATATGATCATTTTACATAATCATCCAAGCGGTGATCCAACACCAAGCAGAGAAGATATTTCCATTACCAAAAGAATCGTTGAAGCAAGTGATATTATTGGTATTAAGCTGTTGGATCACATTATAATTGGAGACGGTAATTATATTAGTTTAAAAGAAAAAGGAATATGTTGATAAACAACCAAAAAATTCAATGGCATGTTTTAATAAACATCTATGAGCTTCCTTCAATTTGTGTTAGTTATTTTAATTATTTGGTAATAATATTCTTGTGGAAATTAAAGTAACTAATTGGGTAAGTTTAGCTTGAGTTTTTGTCATCGTTCGAAGATTGAAAGGAGATAAATATGATTTTTAGAAAAGAGTATGGCTTTGATTTAGGCACCACCTATATGCATATATGCCAAAAAGAGAAAGGTGTCATTTTAAATGAACCAGAAGCCATTGCCATAGATCAAGTTTCCAAAAGCGCTATAGCTGTTGGGGATGATGCCTATGATATGTTTGAAAAAACACCCACTTCCATTAAAATAAATATGCCAGTAAAATATGGTGTGATAGCTGATTTTGATAATATGCTTAATTTATTAGATTCACAATGTAAAAAGTTGAAGGTAGGAAAAAATGGTAAACC
Source organism: uncultured Eubacteriales bacterium (assembly GCA_964546035.1). GTDB lineage: Bacteria > Bacillota > Clostridia > Lachnospirales > Vallitaleaceae > CAZJIO01. Next base: position 5,397 of record CAZJIO010000115.1, read on the forward strand.
TACAGCTTTGGTATGTGTGCCATATCACATCTCAGAAGTTGAAAGAAGGGCCTTATTTGATCTCTTTATGAGATCAAGTGCAAAATTTAAGGATGTACGTATGCTGGAAAAACCTTTAGCTGCTGGTATCGGTTGCGGCATTGATGTCTTAGAGCCAGAAGGTCATCTTATCGTAGATATCGGTGGTGGAACAACAGAAATATCCGTTATTTCATTAGGTGGTGTTGTCATCAGTGACCTTCTAAAAATTGGTGGTGAAAAACTGGATTCTAACATTCGAAATTATGTTAAAAAAACTTATAATGTACTTATAGGTCTTAGAACTGCCGAGAAAATTAAAAAAGAAATTGGGAGTGTCATTGGCAGTGAAAAAGAACAAATTATGGAAGTAGTAGGCAGAGATGTCATAACAGGCTTGCCTAAAACCGTTGCAGTAACTGGGAAAGATGTTTTCAGTGCCATAAAAGAAGAAATTAGCTCGATTGTGGACGCTATTAAATTGGTATTAGAAAAAACGCCACCCGAGCTTTCAGCTGATATCTTACTTGCTGGCATCCATATTTCTGGAGGTACAGCGAGTATCAAGAATATTGGTGAGCTGATTACAAAAGAGACAAACTTAGAAGTTCATGTGAATGGAGAGCCAGAACAGTGCGTTATTAATGGTGTGTGTCATATACTAAATAACTACAACAAACATAAAAACCTTCTATTTACCATTAAGAATAGCTAATCAATCCAGCGGAGGCCTTTCATGAAAAGAAGACGCAACTATTCATCAAAAAACATCATGATTTTGATAACTGTATTATGTTTAATCTCAATCATTTTAACTTGGGAGACAAGGCAAAGTATTTCACCTATTGAAAAAACGGTTGCCTATGTGATCGTCCCAGCTCAAAATGGCGTCAATGTTTTTGGAGATTGGCTGGGTGATAAAGTGCAGTTTTTGAAAAATATCAATGATCTTGAAAAAATTAACGGCGTGCTACAAGTTCAACTAGATCAGCTACAATATGATAATAAAATATTGGAACAGGATAAAGTTGAATTAGCGCGTTTGCGTGAGCTATATACTTTAGATAAAAGATATGCAGATTTCCCTAAAATTGGAGCTCAGGTTATCGGTAAAGATCCAAGCAATTGGTATCAAAATTTTATGATTAATAAGGGCGAAAATGATGGACTTAGGGTCAATATGGTCGTGTTATCAGGGAATGGATTGGTGGGACATATCACGGAGGTTGGACCTAACTTCTCAAAAGTTCAATCCATTATCAGTGACACTTGCAATGTAAGCGCTAAGATCATGAGAACTTCCGATTTATGTATCGTTAAAGGCGATCAGACACTGGTTTCTGATTCCGCCTTCTGTAGAGTGGATTATATCGGTGAGGCCGCTAATATCGTTATTGGTGATGAAATTGTGACCTCACACTTAGGGTCTATTTATCCACCAGGCATTTTAATTGGAACAATCAAGATCATTGAAGATGGCACCCA
>CAZJIO010000115.1:6922-7839 GCA_964546035.1 uncultured Eubacteriales bacterium
AAATGACCAGAACGGCTGTTTTAGTGCCAGCTGTTGATTTTAAACATTTGGAGGAAGTATTGGTTATCAATCAAGTCTGGGACGACGGATTAAAGGATTAGGAGTGTCATATGGTTCGAATAATAACTGTTTTTTTAATCATTATCTGGAATGTCATTTTACAGTCCACAATTGTACAAAAACTGGCAATCGGTGGTATTCATTTGAACCTGCTGATTATTACAGTTGTTTCCTTTGCTTTGATAAGAGGTAAGGTGGAAGGTGCAATAGTGGGCTTTGCTATAGGCTTTTTACAAGATTTATTTTTTGGTAGTACAATAGGTTTCTATGCTTTACTCTATATGTACTTTGGATTTTTTTGTGGCTTTCTAAACAAAACCTTTTATCGAGACAATGTGCTTATACCAATTTTTGTCATCTCTCTCAGTAATTTTTTATTAAACATGTTGATATACATATTTACTTATCTTTTTAGAGGTAGAACTGATTTGAATTACTATTTCAAAAATATTATTGTGCCAGAGCTTGTTTATACAGCTTTTGTGTGTGTCATTATTTATAAACTATACCTTTTTATAAACGATAAAGTAGAATTTTTTGAAAGAAGAAGGGAGGATCAGGATTAAACATGAACGCAATACTAAAATTTATTTGGCGTATTATTTCTAATCGTTTGTTCATCCTATGTTTGATTTTTATGGGACTCTTTTATGTCCTTTTTTTGAGGATTTTTGAATTGCAAATCGTGCAAGGCGAAATGCTGGATAAAGAGTTTAGTCTACGAATCATTAGACCAAGAGTGCTAGAAGGTCAAAGAGGCAATATCTATGATCGAAACGGTTATCCTCTAGCTGAAAATGTTATCGCTTATAATGTATTGCTAGACGGAAGCATAAGAGTGGAAAACATTAATAGCA
>CAZJIO010000115.1:7914-8731 GCA_964546035.1 uncultured Eubacteriales bacterium
CCGATTGGCATAAATGAAGAAGGTAATTTCATTTTTACACAAACAGAGGCTCAAGTGATTAAAATGAAAAAAAATATTTTGTTAGGTGGGTCATCAGGGCAATTATCCGAGGAACAAGTGAATATGTCTGCAAATGAGGTATTTATTTATCTTAGAGATGAACTGTTCGAAATTCCAGTGGAAACATACTCGGATGCTGACATCATAACCATACTTAACATTCGATATCCTTTATGGCTGAATCGTTATACCCAGTACCAACTCAATACCATCGCCATAGATATCAATGATGAAACACTAGCGCGCATTGAAGAAAATATCGTTAAGTTTCCAGGCGTTACGATCGTTGAGGATCCCTTGAGAAAATATAACGATGCAAAATATTTCTCCCATATTATTGGATACACCGGACGTATAGATGCTAAGACATTAGAAGAATTAGAAGCACAGGGATACGGCGCTACTGATGTAGTGGGAAAGATTGGTATTGAAAAGCAAATGGAAGTTTTCTTAAGAGGTCAATCAGGGAAGCAAACTGTAGAGGTTGATAGTCTAGGGCGTACCATGAATATTCTGAGTACCGAGGAACCGACAGTGGGTAAGGATGTGTATTTAACCCTTGATCGAGATTTGCAAATAAGTAGCTACCATTTATTAGAACAAAAATTGGCTTATTTATTGCAAAGTACTTTAAGCATGTCAGGAAAGAATGTCCCTGAAGAGGATGATGAAGTCACATTAATGCGGGATGTATTTGCATCTCTTTTTGATAATGAATTGATTGATGATGATGAAGAAAATATCAATTCTAGGTTGA
>CAZJIO010000115.1:8776-9675 GCA_964546035.1 uncultured Eubacteriales bacterium
GGTAACCCATGGGGCTACAAAAAAACGTATGGCTTACCTACTGAATAATGCCATTAATCCTACAAAAGAAGAAGTAGAACTCATTCAATTAATACTGAAGGAACTCAATAAGGAAGGTTTTCTAAATGGAGAATATGTTTCGACGGATTTGTATACTCAGTTCATAGCAAAAGAGGCTTCCTTAATGGAGCTTTTAGAGGCATATATCAAAGATAAAATGTTAATTGTACCTGCTGGCGATATAGGTATTTATGAGACGATTAAGGCTAAAATCTTAGAAGATTATCTCGATTATTTTGCAATAAAGAAAGAAATATACACGCAACTTGCTCAAAAGGAGCAATTCTCTTATTCAAATTTGTGCCTTACATTAGTGGAGCAAGGGTTAGTAAAGGCGTCAGACGAACAAATTAAGAGTTTGAAAAATAGTTGGCTGTCCACAGTCACTTTTATGAAAGAAAAAATTACAAATCTTGAGATTACACCCCATCAATTGGCCCTAGATCCTTATTCAGGATCGGTTGTCGTTACGGATGTAAATACGGGAGAAGTTTTGGCTATGGTAAGTTACCCTAGCTATGACAACAACCATTTAGTAAATGATTTTGATTTTGAGTATTACACAGAGCTCTTGAATGATACCACGACGCCCCTTTACCCTAGGGCTACGCAAATGAAAAATGCACCAGGATCAACCTTTAAGATGGTTTCTGCTATGGCAGCTTTACAAGAGGGTGTTGTTACACCCAATGAATACTTTTCTTGTCAAGGGTTTTACCAAAAGGTATTTCCTCCAGCAAAATGTTGGATCTATTCTTATGGCGGTACTCACGGACCATTGACCATACCCAGTGCCTTAGAAGTATCGTGTAACTATTTTTATTATGATATGGGATATC
>CAZJIO010000115.1:9690-12574 GCA_964546035.1 uncultured Eubacteriales bacterium
TCGATGATAAAGGTTTGAAAATTGACAGCAAAGGGATTAATACATTAAATGAATATTCGCGACTCTTAGGTCTTGGGGTTAAAACGGGGATTGAAATAGGCGATGCGGAGGCAACACTTCCCGTCCAGGATGCAGTGCGTACGGCAATTGGTCAATCAGCAAATGCCTATACACCTGTTCAGCTTGCAAGATATGTGGCCACCCTAGCTAATGGCGGTACAAGCTATGAACTTAATATCATTGATAAGGTATTAGAAAGTAACGGTGACTTGTTTTTTGAAAAGACACCAGCTGCACCTTATCAAAATACTTTTGAAGCAGAAAACATTGCAGCTGTGCAAAAAGGGATGTTGCTTGTAACATCAGGGAGTCGGGGTAGTGCTCGTAATGTATTTACCAATTTCCCAATCAAAGTTGCAGGTAAGACTGGTACGGCACAACAAGTCAATACGAGACCGGATCATGGTATTTTTGTAGGGTATGCTCCTTTTGACAATCCTGAAATTTCAATTTCTGTGGTCATTCCTTTTGGTTATGGTTCATCTGTCGCAACTATTTTAGGACGTGACATCATCGCATCCTATTATGAACTTGGCGACCTTAAAGTAGGAGAAAAAACTACCTTTGAGCATATGCTTGATGAATAGGAATTAGACCTAGAAGATAGATTATCTTATAAATTGAGTAGATATTTAAGAAAGCTTTATGCTATAATAAGCTTGTATAATTTCAGAAGAAGAGGTAATAGGATGAAAGATGCCATATTAATAAAAGGGAATAAATTTGGGCTATCCATTTTCATCAATGAAGAACTTGATTTTTCATTGATTAAACAGGCTTTGTATACAAAGCTAGATGGATCTAGAAAGTTTTTTGGTTCTTCCAAAGTATCCATTACCTTTGAAGGTCGCAAATTAACGACTGAAGAACAAAGGGCATTAATTGAAATCGTCCAAAATGCTTCAGATTTAGACATCATTTGTGTGGTTGAACCAGAGGCTGAAGTAACGCATATGGATTCACAAAACCTTGAATTCAAACAAACAAAAAAAGTCCTTCAGTTACAAGAACATCTTGAACCAAAGGCAGAACCTCAAATAGAGGTCATTCCAGAAAACACAGCTATTTTTCACAAGGGTACCCTCAGATCTGGACAAGAAGTCATATCCGAATCCAGCATTATTGTTATGGGGAATGTGCATTACGGTGCAAAAGTAGCAGCTAAGGGCAATGTTATTGTTATTGGCAAGCTTAATGGAGCGGTCCATGCAGGTAAAGATGGTAATGAGAAAGCTTTTATTGTTGCTCTAAATATGAGTCCTACTCAACTACGTATTGCAGATATATTTGGAAGATCGCCAGATAAAAAGACTAAGAAACTGATCATCACTCCTCAAATTGCAATTGTAGAAGAGGAGCAAATCGTTATTGAGAATATAAACAGAAATATGTATGACAATTTAAATTTTATCAATTACAAATAAGAAAAGGGGAGTCATCCAATGAGTGAAGTTATTGTTATTACATCCGGGAAAGGTGGGGTTGGCAAGACAACAACCAGTGCTAATATAGGTACGGGTCTGGCTATGCTCAATAAAAAAGTGGTTTTATTAGATGCCGATATTGGTCTAAGAAACCTAGACGTTGTTATGGGTCTTGAAAATAGAATTGTTTACAATGTGATTGATGTCATTGAAGGTCATTGTAGGTTAAAACAAGCGCTAATAAAAGATAAAAAATATCCAAATTTATTTTTGTTACCAGCTGCCCAAACGAGAGATAAAGATGCAGTAACCCCAGAGCAAATGAAAAAACTCTGTGAACATCTTAAAGAAGAGTTTGATTATGTGATCATTGACTGTCCAGCAGGTATTGAACAAGGATTTAAAAATGCAATTGCAGGTGCTGATAAAGCTATTGTTGTTACAACCCCTGAGGTATCAGCCATTCGTGATGCGGATCGAATTATTGGACTTCTTGAAGCCAATGATTTGAGAAACTCTAAGTTAATTATTAATCGAATTAGAGTGGATATGGTTAGAAGAGGCGATATGATGACAGTTGATGATGTTATCGAAATTCTAGCGATTGACTTGATAGGATCTATACCTGATGATGAAAATATTGTTATTTCAACGAACAATGGCGACCCAATCATCAATAACCAAACGGTTACATCAGGAAAAGCTTATATGAACATATGCAGAAGAATTTTAGGCGAAGAAGTGCCTTTTATTGATTTTAATGCAGATAGAGGATTTTTTAACAGACTAAAGAGTATTATTGGTCTCAATAATTAAAAAGGGGGAAGGAATGTGGGCGTATTCGGGAAAAAACCATCAAAAAGTGTAGCTAAAGATCGGTTAAAATTGGTTTTAATCCATGATAGAGCAAACTGCTCATCTGAAATTTTAGAAATGATTAAAACAGATATTATTAATGTTATTAATAAATATATGGAAGTTGATGAACGAGGCTTGGAAATCAAAATTGGAACAACGCGTTCTGAAAGAAGTAATCAACAAGTGCCAGCATTGTATGCAAACATACCTATAAAAAACATAAGAGGTTCTAACCCAACCAATTCCAACTATCGTTAGAAAGAGGCTGAATATGTTTCGTGAATATGATTTCAAGAGATATGATGTATTTGTTATTATATTGGTCATTGCAATGGTTCTTTTAGGTGTGGTAGCGATTAAAAGTGCAACAACATCTGCAATTGATGAAACAGATATTTATTATAAAAAACAGCTGATAGGTTTTATAGCTGGATTTATCTTGATGATCATCGTCTCTTTAATTGATTATATATTTATTGCAAAGTTTTATTGGTTGATCTATTTTTTTAACATAGGACTTTTACTGGCAGTTCTGTTTTTTG
>CAZJIO010000115.1:12623-12858 GCA_964546035.1 uncultured Eubacteriales bacterium
ATTGTAATAGGTGGTATATCACTGCAAGCTTCAGAGTTTTGTAAGATTTTTTTGATTATTTTCTTTGCAAAGTTTTTCGATAAGAATAAAGAAAAGATCAATAAGTTGTGGTTTTTACTCTTAACAATTATATTGGTAAGTATACCTGTTTTTTTGATTTTGAAGGAACCTAATCTATCTACATCCTTGGTCATCTTTGCAATCATGGGTGTCATCATATTTGTTTCAGGACTAA
>CAZJIO010000116.1:0-472 GCA_964546035.1 uncultured Eubacteriales bacterium
ACTAAAGATTCATCATACAATATGTTGTATCAAAAAGAACAACTATATGCTTTTGAAGCCGTAATCTTAACATCTCTCTATAATATTCTTAGCAGCTTCTTCATCCAATATGATAATAACTTCATTATGTAGCTGCAAAATAGATGCTGGTAAATTCGGTGTGATGTCCCCAAAGAGCATTTCCTCAATAATAGCACTTTTAGAACTGCCACTGGCTAGAAGTACAATCTTTTTTGAATGCATAATGGTTCTAATACCCATACTGATGGCCTTTTTTGGCACATCCTCTATGCAATCAAAAAACCGAGCATTCGCTTCTATGGTATCTTCATCTAGTTTAACCAAATGGGTCCCTGATTCAAAGTGTACATCTGGTTCATTAAAGCCAATATGTCCATTATTCCCAATGCCTAATATTTGTAAATCAATACCGCCTGATGCATAGATCTTCTCATCATACTCTTCACATTCT
>CAZJIO010000116.1:491-12571 GCA_964546035.1 uncultured Eubacteriales bacterium
TCACCATTGGGGATGTGAATACCGTGATCATTGATATTGATCCAATTAAAAAGATTTGTTCTCATATAATGGTAGTAACTCTGAGGGTTGATTTTAGACAGGGGGTAATACTCATCTAAATTAAAGGAAGTGACTTCACTAAAGTCCACTTCATCGCCTTGATACAAATGAATCAATTCCTTGTACATGCCAAGGGGTGTACCTCCTGTTGCTAGCCCTAATACACTTTTAGGTTTAATGGTTATTTGAGCAGCCACAATACTGGCTGCCTTTTTACTCATCTGATCGTAGTCCTTACAAATCCATAGGGTCATACCTTTAATCTTTTTTTTCATATAAAAGTTGTCCTTCCTTAATTGTTTGATAAACATCAAATTGACCATCCATAATAATGATGTCTGCTTTTTTGTGGTTACAAAGGGTACCTCTTTCCTTAAGCTCACCCACATACCGTGCTGGATTTTCTGTTACAAAAGGAATAGCCTTTTCAAGAGGTAGTCCCGTACTTTTGACGAAATTTTCAAGGGCACGATTGAGTTTTAAAGCACTTCCTGCAATTGTTCCATCGGCTAGGGTACATTTTCCATTTTCAAGCTGAACCTTCTGCCCTCCCAGCTCATATACGCCGTCTTCCATGCCAGTTGCTCTGGTGCAGTCTGTAATGAGCAATAGATTTTCATGTTTTTTTACTTTAAGCAACAGCTCATATAGGGCTGGATGCAGATGAATATTATCCGCGATGATTTCACAATAGAAATCCTTGATCAGCGCAGCCCCCACCACCCCAGGTTTTCTATGGTGCAATCCCGTCATGGCATTAAAAATATGGGTAATACCACTCGCACCAATATCATAGGCCGCTATGGCAGTTTCATAATCTGCCCCTGTATGTCCAAGTGATATTCGAATACCTCTGTCCACCATATCTTTTATAAAAGCCATGGCGTTAGGTGTTTCAGGGGCTATGGTAATGATTTTAATTAAATCTATATAATCCTCTATGAGCTTAAATTCTGGTGCAATAATATGTTCACCCATTTGGGCGCCTTTATATGCTTCATTAATAAAAGGACCTTCCAAATGAACTCCAAGAAGATGTGCACCCATAGGATTTTCTGCTTTTAGTCGTTTAACTTTATTGAATGTTCTAAGGATTTCTTGTCTGTCCATGGTCATGGTGGTCGGTAAAAATGAGGTCACACCATTTTTTAAAATGCTCTGGCTAATGCTGCTTAAAGCCTCATCAGAATCATCCATGGTATCAAAACTGGCATATCCATGAATATGAAGGTCTATAAATCCTGGAAGTACGTAACGTCCTTTAGCATCTATGATGCTTTCTAATTGGTGCAGCGCTACCGCATCAGCATCCACTACATCAATAATTCTGCCATCGAATAACAGCACTTTACCTTCAATAAATTGTTGATTTATGTAGATTAGTCCATTAATGATTGCTCTCATAAAAGCGCCTCCTCTACCAAGTTAATCGTCATGGTATGAAATCTATCCACTACATTATAGCCTATTTTTTCATAAAAGGCTTCAAGATCTGTCCAATCTATGATGATTTCATTAAGGCCTCTGTCAAGAAGGACATTTACGCCTGCTTGGGTGACTGTTTTCCCAAGACCCATGCCACGATAGTGCTCACTCACACCTAGCGGTCCCACGCCTCCTCCATTCTCATATCTTTTATTGAAGTTCATATTGTACCAGATCATAGGTGAATGCTGATCATTGATTCTACAAAAGCCAATAATGGTCCTTTCCTTTTGAAGAAGAACAAATTCTCTGCCATCGCCACCCGCCTCTATATACTTTTCTACTTCATACGCCCATCGGCCAGGAAAGGCCTCTCGCATAAAGGATAAAAATTCTTCCAAACGCTCTTTGCAAAGTAATACACTCGATATGCCTTCCGGATAATGAATCTCTTCACGTGTATGCTTAGGATATCGCTTATATAAATCACTAACGATGTGATCTAATTGGAATCCATTGTCTTTCATCACTTTTAAATAAGAGAACGCCTGTGTTGGCACGCCAGGAAAGTAATTGTTCAAATCACCATATAAATGAACCCTTTTAATGCCCTTTGCCTTCATTTTATCAAAGGCTCTGTCAAGAAGCTCCTTGTAAATGGACGCTTGTTTGTCTATGGCTTTTACTAGGAGTAAATTGATAAAGCCCACATGTTCATAACCTGAAATAGACCCTTCTTGGAGGTGTTTACATATAAGGATGCCTAAGAGCCCTTCTTCATTTTTGCAGATTAAGCTGGCATCTTCTAATATATCTGGATCAAAAAATGAATTTTGAAGGATCAATTGCTCTTGGATTGGATAATTTTCGCCAAAAATAGCGTTCCATAACCCATAGATATCCTCTACCAGAGAGAGATTTTTACGATCAAATGCTTCGTATTGAATAGGCACTTCGTTATTCCTCCAATCTTTTATTCTCAGCTCACCAAATTGTTCTGGCCTATGAAAAGCGGGCAGTTCAGACTCAATCCGTTGCCAGCTTGCATACTGAGGGTCTGTTTTGCCACCACATCTATAGAAATTACCAAACCAAAGGGTATCTGATACCGGTACGTCGCTCATTTCTGATAAGAGCTTTATAGGTATTTCAATAAATAAATACCAATTTTGATCTTCCTCATGCTCCTCTTTAGTGCTTCCCGCTATGGATGATGTGATCTTGATACGTTTACCTTGTTCTAAAGTCGCTAGTTGTCTGCCTTCAAGGGCTTCTCCATAAGCTAAATGGAGGGTTTTACAACAATTTATTTCAAAGTTAAAATAGGTCGTGCCACGCGCTTCATTAGGGGTTAGAAAGAACTCGAAGCAACTGTCCTGATAGACACTCCCGTTAAATTCGGTGATTTGAGCAAAGCTATGTGCATCCTCGCATTCAACCTGTAAACATATATTTTGATGAGATAGAGCCATTTTGACAACCGTTCCTTGCTTTTTACCTTTTTGATACCACGGGAATATATCAATATGGAGCGACTCAATCCGTTCCCAATCCACTTTTTCCTCATCAAAATTCCATAGGGTATATCGATTCATATAGGAACACACCTCCTGTTTAAAAAGACCATTATAAAGGTGATACAGTCCTCTACAATGGTCCTTCAATACTAGTCTAATACTTTTATTTCATAGGACTTTTCAGTCAAACATTCATCTTCTAACCATAATCGGTTCAATTGCATCATTTCATCATACTGACCTTCAACTTCTATGCCATTAACTATAAAAGTTCGCTTCTCTCTATGGGCATTTTCATAATGGATGGATAGGGGTTTACCTTGATAAATCAAACGCATTTCTAAGTGGTCAAAAGGTTGATCGTTACCTGGTTGTATGTAAATCCCTTTAAAGTGAGGTTCAAAGCCAAAAACAAAACGAATGAAGGTCTTCAAAAGGACATTGGAACTACCCGTTTGCCAATCTCCCATAGATTCTCCATCTATTGAAAGCACTTCATTATAACCATAAGAATTAGGAATTACAAAAGGTGATAGGGAGATCTTCTCGTGGGTAAAGGGCAAAAGTTTTTTCAATTGTTCCCAAGCCTTTTTTGACTCTCCCATTTTAAACAGTGACATCACCGCAAATAAACTGGCATGGATATATACAGCGCCATTTTCAGCTGTTCCCGCTGGTAAGTTGGGTATACGGCCAACACCATAGGTGTTTTTTTCAAAATGTGGTTCAAAGGTTTTAAAACCATAGGAGCTGTCTAAACGTTCGTACGCACCCAAGATAGCACCTTTTAGCGAAGGATCTTGCTCATGTAGTCCTGACAGAACCCAAAAGGCATTGGAGGTCAAGCCATCTCGACTCCTTGAATCGGGGTCTTCATAACTGCCTACTAAATAACTTCTTTCGTCACCCCAACCATGAAGAATTCTCTTTTCAAACCCCTCTGAAACAACGGCATACTTATTAAGACCAGCTGCAATTTCTTCTTGAGTCTTGTGATAATAGGCGATTAAATCACTGTGTTGTTCTTTTCCCAATAATGTGAGCAGTTCAATCATTTCAGTCAAATTCTGATAAACCTGAAGGGTCGCCATAACGGATACACCTGTACCATACTCTTTTTTAGGATCTTTTGTAGCGCCGAGTCCATCGAGGGCATCGTTCCAATCGCCATAAAGCGCACAAACACAATGGGTTAACTGGTCGTCTCTATTTTCCAACAGATAGTCCATAATCTTCAACATATGTTCAAGTACAGAGTTTCTTAAATCACTTTTTATCGCTAAATGTTTCTTATCATCAACAAATTCATAATAACCACATTCCTGATTCAAAAAATCAAAATCCTTAGTAAACCTTAAATAAGTCACAATTGTAGAGATCACCCATACGCCTTGATCGATAAAGGGTCTTAAATCCATGGCTGGCGCATGACCTTCTACGGTTGGTAGAGCGTATTGCCTAGGGCACCTGCCATCTGGGGATGTGAAGTTGAGTGCTTCTAGCATTTTGTCTTTCACCACGTCACTTTGCCAGTAAATAAGTCCCTCAAGGGCCTGAAACACATCTCTGATACCAATTAAGGAAAAGGAAGAGAGTTGAACATACCCTTTGATGACCGAACAAAATTCCACTTGCTTTTTAAGGTGTTCCATAAAGGGATTCATGACATGTGCTCGAAGAGAAAGAGCCTCGCCTTCACATTTCATGAACAGACCTTTGTTATTTTGTATTTCAATAGATTTAAGTTTGTCAAGGACGCCATCTATTTCTTTAGGAGTTATCTTTTCATGAATCAGATGATTCTTAGCTTCTTGTGTAAAGCAATATGAAAATCGAATGTCTATGCGGGCACTTTCTGTAATCTTTAGCTTCAAGATATCTCCAGCAATGGCTGTATCTGCGAAGCTACAAACTGATTTTTCCGCACCAAAGGATCCCGTGAATAAGGACTTTGGTGTATGTAGACTGCTTTTGCTGCCGCCTACGAAATCACTTCTTGAGGTGGTTATTTCATAGGACATCAGTTGACTTTGTCCCAGTGTTACTTGCTTTTTCAGAAGTCCAAAGTTAGTAGACATAGAAGAGCGGTCTCTTTCTTCATAGGTTTCAAACTTAAAGGAGCCTACGGGTTCCTGTTGGATGTATTCCGCTTTTCTAAACCATCGATCCGTTGAGTTTTCAAACATGGCATTTTTAATCAAGGGGTTAAAGTATGTAGAAATCCAAATGTTCTTAGTCTGGGAACTTTTATGGATCACCTCAACAGAAAAATACATATGCTTTTTCTCGTCGACCATTGTTCTAATGGCAATAAGCCAGTTGTCTACCTCTGTGATGAAATAAGTGGCTGCCATAGTGAATACGGTATACCGCACCACATCTTCCCTGCTCCCTAGAAGTTCTGGAACAGCAAGAAGAGAAATGACATCTGTTTGCCCCGTTTCATTTTCTACGCCTGCAAAAAAAGCAATTTTAGGTTCAGCGCCTTCTGAGGCTCTTAAAAAGGGAGAGAATAGTCCCTCATTGCTATGCATATACCCTGAAGCATAGGTCCAAAAATTAAAACCATTTTTGCCATATGGATATCTGGAATCTCCCACTTCACGCGGTAATGCAAGAATGCTTCCATCTTCTAAAAAGTAGGTGTTTTCAGGCATTTTCAGCCCATTGGCATAGGCAGTATCCCCTATTATTTTATGAAATTGTTCAGAATAATTTCTTATTTCGTTTTTCATGACTCAACTTCCTTTTTAGCGATCTAGTTTCTTTGCTGGGTTGTCTTCAAATTTTCTTTTGCCAAACAAACAATCTGCTGTGGCACTAAATAGACTTTCCGTAAGCCCTCCTGTAACAATGACATAATCTGAGTATAGACTCAAAATTTTAGCATCCATGGGGCTTCTTGTTGCAATAGAGATGATGGTTTTATCTGGACAGTACCTTCTAATTTCTTTCAGCACTTCTATTTGTTTGGTAAATTTATAAGCATTAACCGTTGTAAATAGGATGATATCTGAGATGATGCCTACATCTGCTAATGAGATGATTTCTTCCTCTGTTGGATGCCATGGCATGATGGCTTCTTTGATGTTGTGATGGATATCTTTACCCTTTATTATTTCCTTAAAGGAAATGTCATAGAGGTTGGTTGCATCAGACATGACCAAACGTGCCGGATTTCCAAAAATGATGCCTAACTTTTGCCCTTCATTGATTAGGAGGGGAAAATCTGCCTCATTTCCTTTGTATAAAACCAAGGCTTTTGCAGCAATATCATCAGAAAGCACATGACCCTTTTTTTCGTCAAAAGTCTTTTGATTGGGTACTGTACCGATCGCATAGGTCTTTTTATGGTTTAAAATACGAAGGCAAGCATCGTTAATGCGCTCTTCACTGATCTCACCCTTTTGGACACATTCATAGACATAATCAACAAACCAATCATCTGCACAAGTAGAAATAATCAGGTCAGCCCCAGCATTGATGGCCATTTTTATCGGTTCTTTTTCACCGTATTGATTGTATATAGCTTTCATAATTAAGTCATCTGTGACGATTAAGCCTTTGAAGCCTAGCTCAGTTCTTAAATAATCCCCTACCGTTTTAGATAAGGATGCTGGATTTTCTCGGTCAAAAGCTTCAAAAATGCCATGATGGGTCATGATACAACTCAAGCCTTCATTAATCGCTTTCTTAAAAGGTAAAATCTCCACTTGCTCTAACCGTTCTAGGGAGTAAGGACTTCTATCTACTTGAAAATGGGTGTCAACTTCTGTGATTCTCATGCCTGGAAAATGCTTTCCACATGCCATAAGCCCCTCAGATTCCAAACCTTTGATAAAGGCAGTTCCCATATTCGCCACTACTTCTGGTTCAGTGGAAAAGCGTCTGTTGTCAACAATAGGAATGCCTTTTTTCACATCATAATCCACGTCTAAGACGGGTGCATAGCACAGATTAATCCCTGCATATTTTAGCTCTTTACCGACGTGTTGACCTTGTTGAAAGGCTAAATCCTCATCATTGGCAAAGCCAAGGGACATATTCCCAGGAAAAATTGTCGTTCCATTAAAAATAGCGGTTAATTGCCCACCTTCTTGATCAATGGTCAGTAGAAATGGCAAGTTGTATGCATTTTCACTGGCATAGGATTGAATGGTCGCTGTTAAGTTATGGAGCTGATCAATATGCCTCACATTATTGCCCGAAAAGAAGATGAAGCCCCCTAATAGATTCTTTCTGTTCATTTCTTTAAACTTTTCAGGGATATCTTCATAACCTTTAAAGTATTGCATAAACATTTGTCCGATTTTTTCTTTTAAAGTCATCCGATCAAATACATCTTTTACTTCAAACATTTTTTTCCTCCACGGTCTTAGATGCCCATAAATTCCTTCATTACTTTGACCACTTCATTGGCTTCTTCAATAGTAGCCATTTCCGCAAATATTCGAATGAGGGGTTCTGTTCCAGAAAATCTAGCGATCATCCAGCCACCGTTTTCAAAATATATTTTTAAGCCATCTAAATAGCTTGTTTTTTTTTTTGTCCACTGGTAGTTAGGTATTTTTTTATCTTCATAGAGTAACGTGACTAAACGCTCTTTTTCTTCTGGCATAAAGTCTAAGTTGGCTTCTACCATTTCATATAAACCAAATTCATCTTCAATTTCTTTTAGCATTTGTGCCAGTCTTTTGTCTGTGACACAAATCATTTCTACCAATAAACCTGCTGCAAATATACCATCCTTGCCTTTAACGTGGCCTTTAACGGTTAAACCACCGCTGCTTTCTCCACCGATAATGGCATCTGTTTCTTCCATTTTGGAACTGACATGTTTAAAACCAACAGGAACTTCATAACATATTTGTCCATACTTTTTGGCGATTACATCCAGTAAATGGGTCGTTGCAATATTTCTCACAACAGGACCTCTCCAACCTTTGTGCTTCAGAAGATAATAATAGAGCAGAACCATAATCTTATTGGGATGAATAAACTTCCCTTCTTCATCAATCACACCTAATCGGTCTGCATCTCCATCGGTTCCAATACCAAGGTCGTAACCCTTTTCAACGACCATATCACTTAGTCTAGATAAGGTTGAGGCACTCGGCGAGGGTAATCTGCCACCAAACATGGTATCGTGTCGATCGTTGATGGTATCTACTTCACACCTTGCAGTCACCAAAATGGCTTGAAGCGCTGTTTTAGATACACCAAACATCGGATCTAATAAAATTTTCAAATTTTTCTTTTTAATACTTTCCACATCTAGCATGCTAATTAAGGTATCTAGATAATCATTCAGTGGATTAATAATTCTGATGAGCTCCTGGCTGATGGCTTTATCAAAACTCATTGTACACACGTCAGATAGGGTAATATTTTCTAACTGATCTTCAATTTTTGCCGTAATTTCAGCAGTTGCATCCCTACCACCTTCAGTGAACACCTTAATACCATTGTACTCCGCTGGGTTGTGACTAGCTGTGACAGCCATGCCATATTTGGTTTTTTCCTCTTGAACAGAAAACATAATAAGAGGTGTAGGTGCTACCTTGTTCATGAAATGAACCATAATGTTATTACCTGCAAAGACTTCAGCTAACCACTTTGCACTCTTATCCGATAAGAACCTTCTATCATAACCAATCACAATGCCTCGATCGGTACATTTTTCATTCTTCATAATATTGGACAAAGCTTGAGCCACTCGTACAACATTATCTTTAATAAATTCATCACCAATGATGGCTCTCCAACCACCGGTCCCAAATTTCACCATCTCAAATGACTCCTTTTTTGTGATATATGCCTGCTCTAACCTTTTACTGCACCTGACGTCATCCCCTCAACCACTTGCTTTTGAGCGATGATATAGAACAGCAATACAGGGATCACAATAATCGTAATTGTAGCTGCCATTAACCCATAATTCGTTCCATATTGACTACTGATGTCTGTCAACATAACGTTAATTGGCATTTTTTCTCGCGTTCTCATAATGATCAAGGATGTAAACAAATCGTTGTATGACCATAAAAATACAAAGATTGAAGTCGTTGCTAAAGAAGGTTTTGAAATCGGTATAATGATTTTCCATAAGACTTGCAAGCTATTACACCCTTCTATTTGTGCCGCTTCTTCTAGCTCTTTTGGAATAGTCGTCATAAAGCTTGAAATAACCAATATTGCAAAGGCTAAATTACCCGCTATCTGAGGTAATATGAGTCCAATTCTTTTGTTGAATAAATCTAACTTCAATAATATTTCAAACACAGGCAATATCGTTGCAAAAATCGGAATCAGTATACTTCCCATGATCAAGGCTTTAAATAGTGCTTTACCTTTAAATTCATAACGTGCCACCACATAAGAAGCGAGAGACGCTATAATGAGTACACAAACAACCACAGAGCCAGAAATGATCATGCTGTTGCCGTACCCTTGAAGTATATTTCTTTGAAAGGCTAGCCTATAATTGTCAAATAACTGATTAAAAGGTAAACTTGGTAAATTAAAAGAGTTATCGATGATTTCCTGAGTACCTTTAAAGGAGTTATTGATGACCCATAGGAGTGGAAAAATAGTTGTTGATGCCCATAAGGATAAACCGATATAGACGAACCATTTTGAAAGCTTGAATTTTTTCATTGAGATGCTCCTTCCTTTATTTTTTGGACTCAGATTAATACATCAAATCATCTTTTTTGAAAATCTTATTGACTATGAGGGATAAACTTAACCCGATGACAACAATTAACACCGAAATTGTGGCACCATAACCAAATACTTCATCTGTGAAGGTCTTTTGGTACATATAAAGTCCAAGGACTTGTGATGCATTAAGGGGTCCACCACCCGTTATAACCAGTACCATATCAAATACTTTTAAAGTCCCGGTAATGGCTAAAATCACACAGGTCACCATAACATTTCTAATTAACGGTAACGTGATGTAAATGAGTTTTTCTACAGGTTTAATTCCTTCTAGATAGGCACATTCATATAGATCTTTTGGTACTTGTTTGATTGCTGTCAAAATAATGACGAAATAGAATCCTACATATTGCCAAATGGCAGGTATGGAAACCATTTTCATAGCATTATCTCTCGTAATCCAAACCTTGGGATCAAACCCGAGTGAAGTCGCTATTGAATTCAGCAATCCACCGTCATAAGCATAAAACAACTTAAACATCATACCAATAGCTGTTGCAGAAATGATGATTGGAAAAAAGTAAACGGTTCTAAAGAACTGTTGTCCTTTTGTCACACTGTCTACCATAACCGCTAAAACGACGGCTATGCCAACTTGAAACACAACGACGTAGAACATCAGTTTGAAGGTGTTGACAATGGCTGTTCTAATGGTTTTATCCTCGAAAAGTCTCCGGTAGTTGTCTAGTCCCACGAAAGTAGAGTTAACGAATCCATCTGATTGATAGAAACTTTTTACTATACTCATCACAAAAGGATAGAAGAGAAACACACTCATAAAGATCAATGCAGGCAATAAATAAAGCAATATTTTAAAGGATTTTTTGAAATCATGCATAGGGTTTACCTCTCTTTTAGGCAAAAAGAATAGCAGCTATAGTATAGCTACTATTCTGATTGATGGAACTGTTTAATTAACTATTGAGCATCTTGGATTTTCTTAACTTCTTCTAAAACTTCTTGAGCTGTTCTTTCGCCATAAACGATATATGGTGTACCTTCTTTAATGATATAGTTAAATGCTTCTGGTACAAGTCTTGAATCGATAGGTAATTTAAGATCTGTAGCAGCTGCTGCCATGGCATTTCCTTGAAGATAAATATCCGCAAGTCCTTCTACTTGTACATCCGCTGAAGGTGTTCCACCATTTGCTTTTGCAATCTGTCCAATAGCTTCTTTAGTTGTTAAATAAGAAACTAAATCAATAACTGCTTGTTGTTTAGCTGCATCTTCAAAAGAAGATCTGCTCACATAATAACCTGAAGTAAATCCTGCAACTATGGCAGAAGGATCTTTTTTACCTGTTGGTGCTGTTGGCATAGGCATAACGGTCATTTTTGCTCTTAAAGCATCTTCACAACCACCGATGAACCATGAACCTTCAAGAATCATACCTGCTTTTTCTTGCTTGAAAAGGTTTTGAGCCATTTCAATATCCATTGTTAAAGAATCTTCAGAGAAAGCTTTTAAGTCATAAAGATCTTTAATGTTATTGAGTCCTGTAGCCCAGCTTTCTGGAACGCCAGCTTCAAGTTTGTCTTGATATTCATCAGGACCTGCTTGAGAATAAATGAAATGCTCTACTAAATAATGAGATTGAGCAACTGGACCAGCAAAAGGAGTGATGCCATTTGCATTTAAAACTTCAATTGCTTTTAATAAATTGTCCCAATTTGTAGGTAATTCTAAACCATATTGGTCAAACATTGCTTTGTTAACAAATAGACCTTCATAAAAACCTGTCATTGGAAGTGCATAAGCTTTTCCATCAAATTCTTTGACAGCGTCTAAAATAGCTGGACTAATGTCTTTACCCACTTCTGGGAAAGCTGCTTGAAGTTCTTCAATTGAAACAACTGCTTTTGAATCAATAATACCTTTAGCATCTGCTCCCGTATAGAAGAAAGTAACATCTGCTTCGTTTCCTGTAGAGAAATCTGTTTTTACAGCTGTTCTATATTCATCGCCAACAGAAGTCATGGATTCATTTTTAATTGTTACGTTAGGATATGCTACCATAAAATCTTTTAATTGTTGTGCAAACACTTCTGTAGAAGGGTCTGTACCACCGAACATAGTAACGATTCTTAATTCAACATTTGCAGCTGGTTCGCTCTCAGTTGTTGTAGTACCCTCATTTGAATCTTTGGTAGTGGAAACTGTCGTATCAACTTTTTCATCACTATCTTTGCTACAACCTACGAACAACGCGCTTAGTAATACCACTGTTAATAATAATGCTAGTAACTTCTTCATTGCAAATCCTCCCTTGAATTGTTATGTATGATTACAAGATTAATGATACCATCCGCGCAACAAATTTGTAATGAGTCAATCTTGTGCTTTATTGTTTAA
>CAZJIO010000116.1:12581-12833 GCA_964546035.1 uncultured Eubacteriales bacterium
TCATCCACAGATGTAGGTTTTTCTACTTCAAAATGCGAATTTCTATATTTGTTTGGGGTCATATCTGTATGCCTTTTAAAAGTCTTCGTAAAGTAGGGCACATCCTGATAACCGATCATTTCACAGATTTCATAGATTTTGCTATTGGAATGCTTAAGCAACCGTTTTGCTTCTTGTACCCTAAGTTCATTGAGTAATTGGACAAAACTATTTCCTACTTCTTTCTTCAGAATTTTACATAAATACCAAGGG
>CAZJIO010000117.1:0-2160 GCA_964546035.1 uncultured Eubacteriales bacterium
GGCTTTCCGCGTCAACTGCAGCACATCAATTGCTGCATACCCTTCCCAAGTGACTGAAATAGAAGGGTCACCTTGGATTTGATCTATGATTTTCTTACCAAACAAGTCATAAATACCGATGCCCATAAAAATAGCTATGTTTTTAAAATGATTTTCATTAAGTAACCCAGGTATTTTAAGGGTGGCATCATAGGATGATTCCAAAATCTTTGGGATATTAATCCAGGTACTATTCATATTAAAGGACCTCTTTTAAAATATTAATGACCTCCGAAAAGGAGGAAAATGGATAATAGGGTTTTTGAGCTTCATCTAGCAATGCTTTTAGCTCTCCTTTAGCAAATACAAGATCAGCAGCCATGGCAGCTTTAAAGTCAGGTTCAGAATCGCCTGCATAAATGACCTTCTCATACACCTTTAAGTGCTCTAAAACAACTTTCTCCTTATCAACACCATACACAGGAGAATAATAGCTTTTTAACGGATCTGGCTTCATAATAAAGATACCATTCTCATGGACGCCCTCATTGGTAATGAGAGGTAAATCATCCAGACCTGCACGTTTGAGTGCACGTTCTATATAATAGTTAAACCCCGCACTCAATATGAGAAACCCTCCGCCTTTTGATATCACGAAATCATAAATAGCTCTTGCAAATGGATCAATTTTAACTTTCTCCAGGACCTCTTGCAACTCATTTTCTTCAAACTTGTGCCAAGAGAACACTTTATTTAAAAAAGGTACATCTACTTTATTGTTCTTTCTCCATTCTAAATAAAACTTTTTACCTTCCGCACCTATATAATCATCAATTATGATGCCATAAAAATCTTTTTCAGATAAAGTACCGTCAAAGTCAGTAATCAATATAAAAGGTTTCATCATTGCTCCTTATTGTCCAAAAGAGGCGGATGTTCATAACAGGTAAAACAAACGGGCAGAAACTTCTCCACCCCACCAATTTCTATGGATTCGCCTTCATATTGAGGTTTTTGATCCACTAACTTAAGGTTATGTGTGGCTTTACTTTTACAATACCAACAAATTGTTTTAATTTCCTCTAGTTTGTCTGCTAATTCAAATAAGCGTTTGCTGGCATCAAAGAGCTGCAGCGTATAGCTTACTCGTAAGCCGTAACAAATGACAGGTGTATTGTAAACATTTACTATTTCCCTGAGTTGATCAATGTGCTCGGTCAAAAACATTTGACTCTCGTCTACTAAGACACAATCTATTTTTTGCTTTTCCTTTAAATGTGCCTTAAAAACATCCATAATATTTGTTTTTACACCAATGACTTCAGCTGGCATACTGAGTCCTGCTCGCGTTGCAACATAGCCATCGTTTCTTGTGTCTAGTTGCGGTACGAGCAACAACACCTTCTTACCTTGAGTCTCATAATTATACGCTGTTGCAATCAAATTGAGGGACTTCGCAGAAAAAACCGTCCCATATTTAAAAAAAAGTTTAGCCATAATGTTCTCCTTTAATAGCAATAAATATCATTCCTATTACTATAGCATAATTCTACTGGGACTGTCATTATGGTTCATCAATTTAATGCAATTCTAGCTTAACACCTGGTTCTATGATATGATACTTTCATAAGTAAGAAAGAAGGTGCTGGAATGATCATAAAGGAAAAAACAATTCATTTGAATAGGGATATACTACAAAATCTAAAAAATTATCTTGTTGATACGGATTTTTTTATAGTTGATATCGAAACAACAGGCTTTTCTTCAGATTTAAATAAAATCTATTTAATAGGCTGCCTTCACTTTGAGGATGAGCATTTTAAATTGATCCAATGGCTTTGCGAGAAGGACGAAGATGAGTACGAACTCCTTTTCAGATTCTCTCAATACATAAAAAGTTTCAAAACAGCTCTGTACTATAATGGTACAACCTTTGATTTTCCTTTTATCAAAAAGAGGCTTCATTTATATCAGATTAAGTCCCAAATCTCAGAACTGCAAACCTTTGATTTATATACCGAAATAAGACCCTATCATCGCTTTATTCCTTTAGAAAACCTTAAGCTAAAGACGGTTGAAGCTTATTTCGGCTATATGAGAAATGATCCCTTTGATGGAAAGACATTAATAAATACCTATATGGATTTCGTTAAGTCACCTACTACGGCTTCTGAAGAAGCA
>CAZJIO010000117.1:2179-11633 GCA_964546035.1 uncultured Eubacteriales bacterium
TTCTGCAACATCACCAGGAAGACTTGATCGGCTTATACCAGAGTCTTGATGCCATAAAAACCATTCAATTATTTAAAAGCTTCCGTTCCAAATCGGTTAACCTTCAAGATTTAACGGTACAGGTATTGAATGATTGCCTTCAATTGAGTATGCCCTATCCAACATTTATTCATGCGACAATCATCGATTCTCCCTATGTTTTAAACCTTCAAAAGGATACACTCCTTTTAACAATTCCAATTATTGAAGATACCCTTAGTTTTTATTATCCAAACTTTAAAGATTATTATTATTTACCTCAAGAGGATCAGGTTATCCATCAATCTGTTGCCCAATTTGTTCATAAAGATCACCGAACAAAAGCAACAAAAGAAAATTGCTGTATAAAAAAAAGAGGTAAATATATACCTCTTGCTAAAAACTTTATTACGGAACTACATATTTTCAAAACCCATTATAAAGATTCACAAAACTATGTAGAACTAGGTGATCAGCTGATTGCTTCTCCTGCATTTTGGGGCCAGCTATTATTAGATGTTCTCGCTTCTCTATAATTCGCTGACTTTTTTGTAAAAAAAGGATTTTATAGCCTCAAAGCCATATCTTTGAGGCTGAATAATTTGCTCAGTACTACCAACAAAAAGCACAGCATCCTTCTTCAAGGACTGATTGAATTTAATATAGATTTCATGCTTAGCTTCTTCTGTAAAATAAATCAATACATTTCTACAAACAATAAGGTCAAGATTCTTTGGATATGGATCCTTGAGCATATTGTGTTGCTTAAAAGTAATTGATTTTTTTATTTCATCTGAAACCTTAAAGGATTTCCCTACTTCTTCAAAATATTTGGACATGAAGTCTTTTGGAACACCTAAAACACTCTTATCGTTGTATAAACCCAACTGGGCTTTTGCTAATATTTGTTTGTCAATATCCGTTGCAGTAATGTTGATCTTATTGAGTGGCAAAAATTTGCTAAGAACCATCGCCAAGGAATAAGGTTCATCACCTGTGGAACATGCTGCACTCCAGATATTAATGTTTTTAGAGAACCTCTCAAATAAATAAGGGAAAACCTCTTTTTCAAGAACATCCCATTGAACAGTGTTTCTGAAAAATTCAGAAACATTAATCGTTAAATAATTGATAAATTCTTCATATCTCTCTTTATCGTTTTTCAGTGCAAGCGTATAAGATTCATATTCTTTATGTCCATTTTTCGAGATCAATGAATCTATACGACGCTTCATCTGTCTTTCTTTATAAGCATTTAAATCAATTCCAGAAAGTTTGAACACTTCATCTTTGAACCACTCATAGTCTTTTGTCAATGTCATGCCTCCAAGAATAGATTTTTTATTCTGCAGATTCTGTTGTTTCTGTAACTGTTGTAGTTTCTTCCACTGCTTCCACTACTTCTGCTACTTCTCCAGCTTCTTCCACTTCAAGTACTTTAATAGATAAGCTGATTTTCTTCCCTGTTAAATCAAGTTCAGTGACTTTTGCTGTAACCTTTTGACCAATTTTAAGAATGTCTTTTGGTTTTTCAATGTGCTTAGTAGAAATTTGAGAAACATGCAACAAAGCATCTACGCCAACTTCAAGCTCAATAAAAGCACCAAATTCTGTCATTCTAGCAACTTTTCCTTCTACGATAGATCCTACAGCATATTTTTCTTCTGCATTGTTCCAAGGATTATCTTCTGGGAATTTCATCGTTAAGGATACTTTTTTCTTTTCTAAATTAATGGAAAGAACTTTGACCTTAACTTGGTCTCCAACCTTTACAACATCCTTAGGTGATTTTACACGTCCCCAGGATAATTCAGAAATATGCACTAAACCGTCTACACCATTTAAGTTAACAAACACACCATAATCAGTAATATTTTTAACTTCACCAGTTAATACAGCACCTTCTTCTAAAACTTTGAAAGTTTCAGCTTGTAATATAGATTTCTCTTTTTCAAGAAGAATACGTCTATTACCAATGATTCTATTTTTCTTTTGATTCACTTCTGTAATGACAAAAGTGATTTCTTGGTTTTTGTAAGCTTGTAAATCTGTTACATACGAATCAGCAACTAAGGAGGCAGGTATAAACACTCTTACTTCATCAATAATGACGATTAAACCACCTTCTAAGACAAGAGAAACCTTTCCTGTGACTTCTTCATGATTCTTGCATAATCTTTCTACTTTCTTTAGGCCTTCCTCTGTTTGAAGTCTCTTGTAAGTTAATAAAACTTGTCCTTCACCGTCATTTACTTTGAGCACTTTGGCTCTAATTGTTTCTCCCTCTTTTACAGCTTCTGTTAAGCTCACTGAAGGATAATTTGTAAATTCACTTTTGGGAATAATACCGTCGGATTTATAACCTATGTTAACGTAAATTTCATTCTCATTAACACTAATAACTGTACCTTCAACAACTTCCCCTCTATGAATTGCAATTAAAGATTCCTCCAACATTTGCTCAAAACTAAGTTCTTCTGACATTTAAAATGACCTCCTCAATTATGTTCTTTGGAGTTGACGCTCCTGCCGTTATTCCTATAATATCATTATCGTCAAAAACATTCAACACCAAATCTTCTACTGTCTCAATGTGATATGTTGCCTCACATTGGCTTTTACAAATATGATAAAGTTTTTGAGTATTCGAACTGTGTTTATCGCCAATAACGATCATTTTGGTCGCTTTTTTAGAAATTTCTATAGCTTCCATTTGTCTTTCTTCTGTAGCACTACATATTGTCTCGTATATCATAACATGAATTTCATTTTTTTGCAATTTATTAACAATTTCTTTATATTTCAAGAAGTTGAAGGTCGTTTGAGCAACCAGGCAATAGGTTTCTTCAGAATTTAGGTCTAGTTTTTCTATCTCTTGGAGATCTTCAATGATATAGGTTTGTTGTGAACTCCAACCTTTAATCCCAACAACTTCAGGATGATTAGGACTGCCTATAATGATAATTTTTTGACCTTTTTTACTGGCTTCCGCTACGATCTTATGAATTCTTTTTACATAAGGACAAGTAGCATCAATCACTTCAAACTTCATATTTTCCATGGCTTCCATCTCAACTTGTCCAACACCATGACTTCTAACAATAATAGTACCTACAGGCGCTTGTGTCAATTGCTCTAGATCCTCAATGACTCTTACACCCTTTTCCTCAAATGAATGGACCACATGTTGATTGTGTATAATGGGACCATAAGTATATAGGAGCTCTTTATCTAAAGATTCATTGACTTTCTGGATGGCTTTATCAACTCCAAAACAGAAACCTGCAGTTTTTGCTAGGATTATTTCCATAAATTACTCCTTTTTAGCTTCTAACCAGATCCGGTCTAAGACACTGTGCGCCATTAATGTAGACATGATTGGCTTCTTTTTGAGAGCACGCTTTGTCCACATGCATCAGAATTCTTAAGCACATCGGCATGCTGTTTTCTACAACCATTTCTTGTACACAGAACAAACCGGCGTCAAAAATCCCCAATTCTCTTGCTACTGGAGCAGGATAAGCAGCTGTTAAATCAATTGTTGCCGAAAAGATAATTGAGACAATTTCATCTATTTGAACCCCGTTATCTTTTATAATTTGCTCCAACAACTGTTTTGTATGCATTAAAATACTTTCTTGGGTGTTTTCTTTAACGCCACTTGCGCCTCTAATAGAAATCATACAACCTCCTAAAAACTATACTGAATTACCCGCTAGAAAACCTGTGGAAAAAGCAATTTGAAGATTAAATCCACCGGTTAATGCATCCAAATCCAGCACTTCGCCAGCAAAATATAAGCCTTCTACAACTTTAGAAGACATGGTGTTGGGATTAATTCCTTTCACATCAACGCCGCCTCTTGTAATGATTGCTTCATTATATTGCCTTCTACCTGCGATGGTGCATTCTAAACGTTTTAAAAGCTGGCACAGTTTTTTTCTTTCTTCTTTATTGATTTGATCCACCTTTCGCTCGGGTTCGATACCCGAAAGCTCAATAATGATATCAATGAGCTTTTGAGGCAGTAGATCATCTAGCGCATTTCCAAAGTTCTTTCTGGAATACTTTTCAAAGTCTCTCAACACTCTTAGGTCTAATTGTTCTTCTGTTAAAGAAGGTTTTAAATCAATATAAACCTTAAGGCCATTGATGGCATCTTTTGGTAAAAAACTGCTTCCACTTAGGATAAGTGGACCAGATAAACCATAATGGGTAAATAACATTTCTCCAAACTCTTCATAGAAGATCTTATTGTTATGTGGGTCCACAAATTGAACGCTTACATTCTTAAGGGAGAGTCCTTGAAGTGTCTTAATCCAGCCTTCCTTAGTTTCAATAGGCACAAGTCCTGGCGCTTGTGGAATCAGCTTATGTCCTGTCAATTTAGCAAATCGGTAGCCATCTCCTGTAGAACCCGTTAGGGCGTAAGATAGTCCACCCGTTGCTACGATCACCTTGTTACAGACATAGGTTTTTTCCGAGGTCACCACTGCTTCAACTTGTCCCTCTTTCACGGAAATGCTTTTCACTTCTGTGTTGCGTTTGACTTCTACCTTTAACCTTAATAATTCCACTTCTAAAACCCCTATGACATCCGAGGAATGATCGCTTAATGGAAATACACGATTCCCTCTTTCGACCTTAGTTTTCAAACCGAGTTGTTCAAAAAAATCGATGAGCATGGCGCTATCAAAGGCATAAAAAGCACTGTACAAGAACTTTCTATTGGTTAAAGTACTTTGGAGTAACGTTTCAACATCAGAAGCATTGGTTATATTGCATCGTCCTTTACCCGTTATAAACAGTTTTTTTCCAAGCTTATTGTTCTTTTCTAATAAAATACCTTTTTTTCCATTTCTAGCAGCCATAATGGCGGCCATGATTCCGGCGGGTCCTCCACCAATAACAATAATTTGATTCAATCTATTTTCCACCTTAAATATCTTCTTCTCTTGGGTCTAGCGTCAAGTTGTAATTAATCTTGAGTTCTTCATCGTTATCGTATACCTGATATTCTGACCAAATGGATTCAAGATTCTCAAGTGTATGGACAACATCCTCTTTCTTCTTAATACAAAGAGCCACTACAAGGGCATTGATCACGCTTAAAGGAGCAACTAATGAGTCCACAAAGGAAGCCATTTCACTTCGTGCAATTAAGCTGCAGTTAGAGAACTGAATCATGGGTGAAAGGGGACTATCTGTTATGGCAATAACTTGAGCATTTCTAGACCGTGCGAATTCCATGGCTTTTAGTGTTCTTTTTGAATACCTTGGAAAGCTAATGCCTATGACCACATCCTCTTGATTCATTCGATAAATTTGTTCAAACATTTCACTCACACTGTTGGTATGAATCAATTTGACATTATCAAAAACCAAGTTAAAATAAAAGCCCATAAAACTGGCTAAGGAAGCACAGCTTCTAACGCCCAAAATATATATATTTTTTGCAGCTAAAATCATTTCAATGGCCTGATCGAATACTTCCGGCTCAATTTCATCTAAGGTATGTTTAATTTTTTCAGCATCGGATTGTAATACGGATTTTAAAACATGTGTTTTATCGATCCTATCAGAGGTGACTTCCATACGTTGGATAGAGGTTAGTTTATTCTTGACAAGTTCTTCTAAAGCCCTTTGTAGTTTGGGATATCCGTCATAATCCAATTCATTTGCAAATCGGACCACCGTCGATTCACTAACCCCAACAATGCTCCCAAGCTTTGCAGCTGTTAAAAAAACGGCTTTATCGTAGTGTTCTACGATATAATTTGCTAATAATTTTTGACCTTTACTAAACTTACTGTAGTTTTCGTTAATTCTTTTGATCAAATCATTTTGTCTATGCATTATTTTCCTCACATTCATGCAACATTCCATTCATTTATTAAACAAATGAATGTTTCATCCTATTATCTTTCAAATAACTTTGAAAAATTGATTCCTCTTAAACAATTGCCCTATTGTTTCTCTACTATTATATACGAAACAACCTTTAAATACAATCGTTTTTGCATGATTAATCCCTAAGAGTTGCAAAAAAAATCGTTATAAACTTTTCAAATATACAATTTCTTCAGCGGTTAATTCTCTATATGTGCCGAGTTCAAGTTGGTCTAACCGCAGGTTACCTATAGCTATTCTTCTTAGGTGGATAACTCTTGACCCTATATGATCAAACATCCTTCTAATTTGTCTGTTTTTACCTTCGTGAAGCACCACCTCATAGGTTTGAGTAGTAAAATCTTCCTTCACCAGTCTTATTTCACAATCAGAAGTTTTATACAGTTCAAGATCAACGCCTTTTTTCAGCATTTCTATATCTTCTTCATAAACTTTAGGTTCAATGGTGGCGATATATTTTTTTGGAATATCGTGTTTTGGGTGCGTTAACTTGTAGGTAAGATCACCATCATTGGTTAACAGCAAGAGACCGCTTGACATATAGTCCAATCGGCCAATAGGATAAACGCGTATGGTCGTTGGCAATAAATCAATAACAGTCTCTCTTCCCTTTTCATCAGAAGCAGTTGTTACATACTGCACTGGTTTATTGAGCATATAATACTTAAGCTCTTTATGAGCACTCACTTTTTTACCTTCCACTTCTATTTGATCCTTTTCCGGATCAATTTTCACGCCTTGCATCGTTATGACTTCACCATTAACCTTGATTTTTCCAGCTTCAATCATTTTTTCAGCCGCTCTTCTTGAAGCGATCCCTATCTCGGCTAAATACTTTTGTAATCTGACTTCCATCATTTTCCTCCAATAGTTGTAAATAAATCAAGGACATAATTCCAACAATATTTGTAATCTATCCTCTGCACCGTCGTTGCTTTAATATCATAGACCGCATATAACACATCATTTATATATACATTTGCCTGACCAATAACATCCTCTTTAAAAATGGGCGCTTCTGTAAAAGAATAAATGTGATAAATCACATGCACCTTTTCGTCCTTTTTTAAAATCAATTTCAAATCATAGGATAAACGACCTTCAACAGCATCTGTAACACCATATTTTAAGCCATCTAAGTGAGCCACTATTTTTTTATCCATAGAAAGCTCTTGATACTCAAAGTTATCAAAGCCATAATCCATCAAGGCAATGGTATCCCGCCATTTAAAGGTTTTATTGGGTGGCCATCCACTTGCAAGTACCACCGCAATAAGGTCCATATCCCCTTGTTTGACTGATCCGACAAAACAATAGCCTGCATCTCCAGTATACCCTGTTTTAACGCCATTTGCACCCTCATAGAGATGTAAAAATGAGTTTTTATTATTAACAGCGAAACTTCTGTTCTTTTTTGTGTTTAAAAATGAATAGGCAGGTGTATTGATGATTTTCACAAACTTTTCATTATCCAGTGCATACTTAGTAATTAAGGCAAGATCATAAGCCGTTGTGTAATGACCTTCCGAGTCCAATCCATTGGGTGTTTTATAGGACGTATTTAAGGCACCTATGTCCCCGGACTTCTGGGTCATCAAGTCACAGAACGCCTCTACACTACCCGATACCCCTTCAGCAACAGCAACCGCCACATCGTTACTTGATTCTAACATCAAAGCATATAGCAAGTCTCCCAATCGATAGGTTTCACCTTCTCTAATGTAGAGTTTTACTTTAGGTGCAATCTCGGCACGGCGACTGACCACCACTTCCTGATCTAGCGAAGCGTTTTCCAGGGCCACGATACAGGTCATAATTTTGGTGGTACTTGCCATGGCCATCTTAAGCTCTGAATTTTTTTCCCAGAGCACACGTCCCGTTTGTTTATCCATCAATAATGCGCTTTTTGCGATTAAATCCCCTTCTTCTAGGGCAAATATTTCTGATGCATCCATAAATTGAAACATAAAAATAACAGCAATTAATAAAGTTAGAATTTTTTTCATATCTTGCTCATTCTGTATTCTTTATTTTATATCTATTGCTGTTAGATAAATTTATTCCTCAAGTTTTAATTGTACTTCTTCTAATACCTCATTTTTCAAAATTGAGAGTTGTGATTCCTCAAGGAAAGGGAGTTCATCAACAGATTGGAAACCAAAACACCTTAAAAAGTCTTGACTTGTACCAAAAAGCACAGGTCTTCCAGGTGCATTCAGCCTACCGAGTTCGGTTACCAATTGGTATTCAACCAATCGATTAACGGCATGATTAGAATTAACGCCTCTAATTTCTTCAATATGGGTCTTAGTAATCGGTTGCTTATAAGCGATAATGGATAAGGTTTCTATGAGTACATCCGTCAATGCAAATTCTCTGGTTTTCTGACTCACTAATCTGATTTGATCGTAATATTCTGGCTTGCTGCACATTTGATAACTCTCTTCAATACCAATAATTCGGATGCCTCTATTTTCGACTTCATAACGATCACACATATTTGCAATAATTCTTTTAGTGGTTAATTTATCTTGTCCAAGGACTTCGCTAAGCTTATTGATATGTACGGCATCGCCTATTGAAAAGAGGACAGCTTCAATAGCCGCTTCAATTTTTTCAAGTTCCATACTGTTTCCCTTCCACAAATTCAATAAAGATGTCTTCAAATACAATGTCTTGAATGATAAGGATTGCACCCATTTTCATCAATTCTAAAATGGCTAAAAAAGTAACAATCATAGCCACTTTACCTTCTTGGTCTTCTAGTAGATCTCTAAAACTGAAGCTTTTACTGTGCTTGCCTAATGCTAAAATGCTATTAATCTTGTCCTGAACCGTAAATTCTTCTTTTTTAATATCTCCAAACTGACTTCTAATGGGGTCAATCTTGTCCACCTTTTTTTTCATCACAGATCTGAAGACGTCATAAAGCTTAGAAAAATCAATATCCGCCATTAAAAGTTCAGGATTCACCGTTGGCAGATAGGCCGCAACTTCATCCGGGATAGATGCCCCTTTAAAAACAACCTTTAAGGCTAATTCTTGCATTTCTTTTAACTGGGTTGAAATCAGTTTGAATTTTTTATATTCTATCAGTTTATCAATCAGATCCTGTCTAGGGTCGACGGCTTGAGCTTCTTCAACGACTTCTATTGGTAAAAGCATTTTAGATTTGATGTTGATTAAAATTGCAGCCATTTCGATGAATTCACTCATGATTTCCATTTTATCGGTTTCCATCAGATGTATGTACTCTAAGTATTGCTCAGTGACCTGTAAAATAGGAATGTCATATATATTCAGTTTGTTTTTATCAATTAAATGCAATAGCAAATCAAGAGGTCCTTCAAAAACGTTGATTTTAACGGGTATACTCATGGTTATTAGGACTCCTCTTACATTATTGGTAAACCAAAAGCAATATAGGCCGTTCTTGCAATACTCGTGATAATGCCAAAAACCAACAAGAAAATAAAAACAGTATGGATCATACGTTCATTTTGCATCAATTTAAAATAGGTATTAT
>CAZJIO010000117.1:11670-12808 GCA_964546035.1 uncultured Eubacteriales bacterium
TTATTTTAGCCATTTCAAGGGGTGGTACAGGCAGTAAATTAATCAAAGTTATGGAGAAATTGTAGTAAATGAGTGTGATGATAAAATAGTGCAGATACATATTGAGCGCAACGTTAGCTAAGGGTAAAAGCAATGCCATCAGCATTAAATTAGATAACAATCCAGTTAAGGCGACTCCCAAAATACCTTTGCTTTTGTCTTTATATTTTGTAGAATTGTATTCAAAAGGTTTTTGCCAGCCGACGCCTAAAAACAAAAACATAAGCAACCCAATGGGATCAATATATTTCAGAACATTCAGATTAATTTTATGTGTGCCTTTATGAATGGGATGCATAACCGCATGAGCCACGACGGCTTTTGGCGCTTCGTGAACAATCATAACAATGAATCCGCAGATCAATTGAATACCTAAGGAAATTAATATTTGCATTATTGACACCTCTATAACTCAGCCCTTGGCTTAATTTATTATGAACACGTTACGTGTTCTATGCTATTGTACTAGTAAATTATAAATAATGCAAGGGCTAGATGGCCTACTCATTAATGCCTTTAATTTTCTTTTCAAAATGGTGATAGTCTTTCTTATCCGTCCAATCCCCACCCCATATCCATCCTCTGGATATAAAAGCCTTGTAACAGACGTCTGATGCTTTAATCATGCCTTTATGTTCAAGTGATCGATCTCTATAAAGCTCCCCCTGTCTCGGTAGTACGACTGCTCCATTGATATAAGGATTTTGATGGGGATTGATATCGATAGCCAGACCATAACTGTGTTGTGATAGCCGCTCTTCACCCGCTACTGTTCTGTAATTAAAGGCAGACGTATTATTTTCTGCCATTGATAATAAATCATCCCCACCATACACATCTATTAGACACATTTTATGAATACAGAAGTGCTCAAGAAAGAGCTCGTCAAAAATCTCTAACACTTCCTTGGCAACGCATCCATGAACAATGAGCTCTCCTTGTTGAATGGATTCATCAAAATCCCAATATTTTATCTTTAGCGTTTTTAAATCTGAAAAAAGAGTGTGTTGTTGTCTCATAACCAATCTATTCCCCCTCACAAAATCTTAACAAGATTACAGCATCAAAAGCAAGTTGTTCTAATTTTGATACAACATAT
>CAZJIO010000118.1:0-1039 GCA_964546035.1 uncultured Eubacteriales bacterium
TCGCTTTACAGAAAAAACCAAACCTTTCATCGTCATCTGTGTAACTGTAGCAATTTTCTCTTTCAAAATAATCTTTATTTCCTATAAAGAATGTTGATAAACCATTCTCTTCTATTTTATAAACATCCGCAATGTTTGCCTTTTTACCTGCTTCAACAATAAAGCTAAACTGCTTTACAAGATCAAATTTATCTTCAATCCCAGCATATTTTGGCATAACTCTTATAGCAATAGCACCTTCTTCCATAAGAGCACCCGGTAAAGCCTCTGCTACATCTGCAAGACCACCTGTTGCCTTATAAGGAACTATCTCTGGAGTTACAAACAATATTGTTCGCTTTTCGTTTTTCATTCTAATACCTCTCTCGTTGAATGACAGATATTGTCATACTTATTAAAGGTTATTATACCACAGCACCTCCCTTGCTACAATGATAATAAACGATCAATCACATGGAAAAATCCCCTCTTGGGGATTCTATTGACCTTTGGGAAGAATGAGCTTCTGACCTATATATATTTTGTCCGTATTTTCTATGCCATTGGCTTCTTGAATGAGAGATACCATACTTTTAGTCGCATAAAAGCGATAACTGATTCGTATAAGACTATCTCCAGACTGGACCACATAAGTGTCCGGCATTATATTGGATGTCTCTGTGACTTGAGTATTATCAGGTGTATTGCTCTGCTCAATGCTCGTTACTTCTGGCTCAGTCGTAACAGCTGCATCCACATCAATAGATCCTTGTGGAAGTGGGTCATCTTGGGATAAGAGCGCTTGCGTTTCAGAAGGCTCTGTCTTAAAACTGCCATAGTCAGCCATTACCGCATTAAATGATTTCTTAAGCTGATCCATTTCTTCTAGGTTATTAATTAAACCCACACCAATGATGATACACATAATAACAAGGGCGCCACTCAGAGCAAACAGCATATTAACAAACTTTTTATGATACAACTCTTCCTTTTTATCCAACTCTTTAGCTCTATATTGCTTGACTGCAGGATCTTCTATGTCGAAGTCTTCAAACATGTC
>CAZJIO010000118.1:1067-12492 GCA_964546035.1 uncultured Eubacteriales bacterium
CTGCTGCAATCTTATGGTCCAGCATGTATTCGTGCATAGCTGGATTTTTCTCATAATAGACAAAAAAACCTTCTTTTTGTCTCAATTCACCGTCCTCATATTCGAAAAACATTTCTTCTTTTTCCATTGGATCCAGAATAAAAATGACTTTTCCCTCTTGAGCAAAGTGCCTTTCATGTTGTTGCACTAAAAAAGAGGTGAGAATGACCCCATAACTGGGTTGCGTACAAGCCCATCCCACAATTTCATCCTGAGGAAAGTAGTGTTCTTTCATATCGTAAAGATCGATTAGGGTTTCTTCTGTTATTTCAACATTTCCTCCATCTCTATTAACGTGCTTTCCTTGTAACACCCCACTAATTAATAAAATATCCTCATTCTCACAAAAAGCTTTATGGCCAATTAAAAAGGCAATCTGCTCTTCCTTTTTATCCACATACTGATGCAGATATGTATAGGCATAGTCTTCCACATAAATCCTGTGACCTTCTTGCACTTCACCAATCTGCCTAATATTTTTAGGTAGTGAAGAAGTTTCTTGTATTTCATTATATTTAATCATATATCGTACACCCCACAAATACATTATGTATATAAAGGATATTACCATATAGGACATTCATATTTTAGCAAAGCCTGTCATCACACTATTTTTTTTTAATCACAAATGCGACTTTATCTGAGTTCTTTCCTACATCTACCTTACTTCTGATAGCTATTTAAAGAGATAAACTCAATCTTTTGTCAGTTAATGGAAGCCCCGGCTGTAAAACTTTTTGTTTAACCCTTTAATTCAAGTGAAGAATATATCATAACACCCTATATACGAGGAGCGTTTATATGAGAGCTACAGAAAATTCTAAAAAGCAGCTTTACTTTAATACCACTGAAAGATATGCCATTCATCACTTTTCTAAAGAGCTGGCACAACTCATCGCTCAAAAAAAGCCTAGTCAAGAACCCATTGTTATTTTGTGCATAGGAACAGATCGTGCCACTGGGGATTGCTTGGGTCCTATCGTGGGCTACAAACTAAAATCCTTTGCTATTGAAAATGTGCTGGTATATGGCACTTTGGCAGACCCCGTTCACGCCAAAAATCTTGAAGACACCCTTCACACCATTGAAGCGCTTTATCAAAACCCCTTTATCATAGCCATTGATGCCTGTCTTGGTAAAACCAGTCACATTGGTATGATCAATTTAGGGGAAGGTTCATTAACCCCAGGTTCAGGTGTCAATAAAGTACTCCCTCCAGTAGGGGATATCTATATCACAGGTATTGTGAATTTTAGTGGTTTTATGGACATGATGGTTCTTCAAAATACGCGCCTTCATGTTGTCATGGAAATGGCTGACTTTATTGTAGCTGGATTAAAAAGAGCCTTTTTAAGACTTGACTACGATCAAAGAACGATATCTTCATAAAAAAAAGGATCGCAAGATCCTTTTTTCATTAACTTCTTATAAGAAAATTCTTTTTGTCAAGTTCGCTTTCAATTTCATCTAACAGTTCTTCACTAACTGCCTCTACAATATGTAAATGCTCACCACCGGTTAGCTGCATCAGTGGCACAAAGTTATGTTCTTTTAATTTCGCCATAAATTTTTTAACACTTCTTCTAGACCCTATCATCATGTCTGCACTGATTTCACCGTATACAGGATGGGTAACCACAACATTTAACACATTGCCTTCAAGATCTACGATTGCATTTAACTCTTCTTCTATTTGGGTAATGTCATGCTTTACCATAAAAGCTCTCTTAAAGGTCTCTTTTTTTAATTGATAGTAACGATATCCTTCCGATGTTGAAAGAATTTGCATACCCTGTGCTCGTAATAGAGCAATATCTTGAACAATGACTTGTCTACTGACACTGAATTTTTTCGCCAACGCAGTTCCGGTAAACGTTTCATCCTTAGTGGTCAGTATGCCTAAAATGGCTTCTCTTCTTTCTTTGCCTTCCAATTTTCTCAACCTCCTCTTTCATGTTAAAATTATAACATATCCCACAAGGTGAAGCAATTACACGCTAACACCTTTACAAAGAAATAATCAGCTCAAAACAAACGCCACTTCCGGTATTAATGGCCCTATAGTCTATATGGTGGTATTTAAATATATTAGCAGCAATTGCAAGTCCAAGTCCTGTTCCTTGCTTACCCGCGCTTGTTTTTCCTTTATAGAAACTCTCCCATATTTGTCCAAGTTGTTCCTCTGGAATCTCTTCCCCTTCATTTTCAATAGCAATGACTAGTTTATCATTTCTCAGGAGGGTACTGACGAGGATTATATGATGAATCTCCGTGTGCTTGAAGGCATTGTTAATGATGTTGGTGAAGCCTTGTTCAATTCGTATAGGATCAGCCATGATCAAAATACTCTCTTTTAGACCTTTATATTCCCATCTAATGTCTTTTGCATGGGCTATTTTTTCATAGCGCAAGGAGATGACATCTAATAAACTGGTAATATCCAAAGCCTCTTTTTGCATTTTAAAAGTGCCTGCTTCTAGTTGTGATAGGTCTAAGAGCTCACGAACCATTTTGCTCATCTTTGAAGTTTCATCTTCTATGATTTCATAATAGTATTGTTTTTCTTCGTCTGTATCCACTAATCCATCCTCTAAGGCTTCTATATAACCATTGATCACAGAAAGTGGGGTTTGGAGCTCGTGGGAAACTTGAGCAACAAAGCTTTTTCTTAATACATCTAATTGTTTCTCTTTTGCCAATTCATTTTGTAGTTCATTGATCGTTGTCTCGAGTTGAGTGGTCAGGTCATTTAACGTATGCCCTAATTGTCCAATCTCATCTTTTCTTTTTCCTAAATATTTCTTGTTAAAATTCAACCCTGCCATCTCTTTAGCAATCTCATTTAACTGAGTAACGGGTTGTGAAATATTTCTAGATAGCACCACAGAAAAAAGTCCTGCAACCACAATGGAAATAAGGACTAAATACATAAAAAATTGTTCAACGATTTCAAGGGTATTTTCTATGGACTCAATAGGAATCTCTAAAACAGCAAATTTGCCACTTTGAAGGGTTTCGACATAGAGTAACCACTGGGTACCCTTTGTTGGATAATCGGTTTCATAAATGTAGGCAACTGACTCCTTATGGGCAATTTTTTTGATTAACTTTTTCTGAAGGTTAAATAGACTTTTATCCATGACTGTAATGATGCTATTTTCATCTACAATACTGATTTTACCGCCAATGCTGTATCCTATATACTCCAAATCTTTTAGAAAATCACCATTGAATCGCTTATTGGCATAACTTTCATTGATATCGTTAATGGTCACATTCATTAGTTCGATCTTTTGCCCATAATAGTATTCCTGGATATAAAACTTAATTCCCACCCAAATGACCCCGAGCACAATGATCACCACACCTAGAAAATAAGCCAAGACTTTAACTTTTATGGATGTTCTCACTATTCCACCTCAAATCGATAGCCGATGCTTCTAACCGTTTCAATCCGGTCACCCTCTGGCCCAAGTTTCTTTCTCAATCTTTTAATCACGGTATCCACCGTTCTGCCATCGCCAAAAAAATCATATCCCCATACCCGATCGAGTATTTGCTCTCTCGATAGGGCTCTATTTGGATTGTCCATAAAATAAATGAGTAAGTCATATTCTTTGGGACTTAAAGGTATTTCTTCTGAATCCACTAAAACAATTCTAGCCGGCGTATTGATCACCATTTTACCGATAATCAGTTCTTCTATGGCTTCGGTTTTCCCACTTCTCTTTAAGAGTGCTTTTACACGGGCAAGAAGTTCCCTTGTACTAAAAGGTTTGGTGACATAATCATCTACACCTAAATCAAATCCGAATATTTTATCTTCTTCTTCTGACCTTGCTGTCAGCATAATAATGGGTACATTGCTGGACTTTCTGATGGTTTTGCATGCATACCATCCATCTTTTATAGGCATCATCACGTCTAAAATGACCAAATCAATGGCTTGTTCCTCGAAGATCTCTACAGCTTCCTGGCCATTATTGGCTTCAAATATGGTATAGCTCTCAAGTTTCAAGTATTTCACAACCAGTTTTCTGAGTCTTTCCTCGTCTTCAGCAATGAGAATGTTAATTGAATACATAAAACATCCCTCTTTCCTCTTGAATTTTTTATTCACTGTTCTTATTGTATCAACAATTTATGGCAATAAGGTGACGAATGCCATCTGACTTGTATGACACCATTATACCGTGAAAATATTGAATTATCAACAATACAAGGGCTTTAACAGCCTTCTCACTCTAAATATTCATGCAGAAGTCATAGTAAGAGGATTGACATAAACCACGATATTGTTTAACATAAACTTAACCTATTCTTAACAAAAGGTGAAGAAAAACTAACACTAGGAGGTGATTGCATGGCCCATTTAATTGTTGATAGATATGAGGTCAAATACACCATTTCTCATCAACAATATCATTTGCTTTCAAGCCTATTACGATCAGTACTA
The DNA here is from genome assembly GCA_964546035.1 of uncultured Eubacteriales bacterium. Taxonomy (GTDB): domain Bacteria; phylum Bacillota; class Clostridia; order Lachnospirales; family Vallitaleaceae; genus CAZJIO01. Next base: position 5,563 of record CAZJIO010000118.1, read on the forward strand.
ACTGTTGATGAATATGCGAAAGAAAATAATGCCTATTATATAAGGAGTCTTTACTTTGATTCCCCAGAGAATATGGATCACATTTCAAAAGCAGATGGTCTTTACGAAAGGAAAAAGATCCGATTACGCTTATACGATTTAGATCAAAAGACCGTTAAACTTGAAGTAAAAAGAAAATACGGTTCTATTATGAGAAAAGAAACAACCACCATTGATCGTATGGATGTTAACGCTCTATGTGCAGGTGATTTTGATTGTTTGCTAAAATACAATCAAGATGTTGCTAATAATATCTATAAGGAACTCAAAACAACCTATGCCTTGCCAAAGGTGATCATTGATTATGAACGTGAGGCTTATGTCTGTAAAGCCCATAACATTCGCATTAATTTTGACAAAAACATTAGAGCCTGTTCCACTGGACTGGATCTACTTGATAAAGCGCTACCCATGGTCCCTTTATCTGAAGAAAACGTCTATGTTCTAGAAGTTAAATACAATTCTTATTTACCGGACTTTATTAGAGATATTTTGTCAGTCCCATTAATGAACAGAACTTCTTTCAGCAAATATTGTATCGCACGTGAAAATATATAAAACTTAATGACTTAAATCGGAGGATTACATAGCTATGAATATGAATGAATTACTGAATTTAACGGGTACTGGTCTTGGTCTATCTACCATCATACAAAATATCGTGATTACCTTTATCTTATCTTGTGTTATTTATCTTGTTTATAAAATGACCTTTTCAGGGGTTGCTTATTCTAAAAGCTTTAATGTATCTATTGTTATGACGACTATGGTCACCTCAATGGTCATGATGGTCATTGGTAATAATCTCGCACTCTCACTGGGTATGGTTGGTGCACTTTCTATTGTACGTTTTAGAGCCGCGGTTAAAGAGCCTAAAGACATTTCTTATATTTTTTGGGGATTAGCTATTGGCCTTTCCGCTGGAACGGGTGCTTATGGCATTGCCGTGGTGGGTACGATCGCTATGACACTCATCGTTTTCATCTTCAATGGTAAGTTTACGGATGGCGATTCTTCTTATTTACTGATTATTAAAGGAACTGATTTGTACGCGACTAGCATCACTTCAAAAGTAACTGAGCTTACAAAACGCCAAAAACTTAAAATGCAAAATACCAGTGTTGATGGCGTAGAATTTGTTTTTGAAGTTAAAATTGAAAAAGCTTCAGAAGAAAAAGTCGTTAAAGCCATTAGAGAACTAAATGGCGTTACCATTGTTAACATCGTTTCATATACAGGAACTGTGAATGGATAGGTGAAAAATGAATGAAAAATAAAATACAATTAGTGGCTCTCATACTCCTTGCCGTGTCGATCATGGTAGTGGTACCTATGCTTCCATCCACTTCAAATGAAACTGTTCCAAATGATGTTCCTCAAAGTCTTAACACCCTAATCATCACTGAGGTTGTCACCAAAAATAGCAACATTATTTCTGATGAAGAGGGTGATTATCCAGATTATGTAGAAATTTACAACACAGGTGATGCGCCGATTCCATTAAAGGGATATGGACTGAGTGATGAACCTTCTGTTCCTCTCAAATGGACTTTTCCGGATGTTGAAATTGCTCCAAATAGCTATTTATTGGTATACGCATCAGGCAAAAATAAACACACTGAAAATATTCATACCAGCTTTAAACTGAACGAAAATGGCGATCGTTTAGCCCTGTCAACCCCTAGCGGCCAGATGATTCAAGTGCTTCCTCTTGGAGATTCTACTGAGAATATGTCCTATTCTTTAAATGAAAAGGGTACCTATGTCTACTATACAACCGGTACACCTGGTCTTGCAAATGAGGGGATTACAATTGAAGATTTAAAAGCCTATAAAAAAGAATATGTGATTGCTTTCTCAAGGGAAGCCGGCTTTTATGAAGATGAGATGGCAGTCGCTCTCACTGTCCCAAATAAAGGTGTTTCAATTCGTTATACCTTAAATGGTGAGGACCCCACAGGTAGCTCTCCTATTTACGAAGCACCTATAGTAGTCAAGTCCAGGAGTTTAGATCCTTTAATTTATGCAAATATACCTTCGACTTTTAACCAAAATATCAAACCTTCCTTTACCGACGTTTTCAAAGGGACTGTCCTTAAAGCTCAAGCCTTTCTGGGAGACGTTCCTATGGGGGAAATTGTCACCAACACCTATTTTATAACCCCTTTAGGGAGTGAGCGTTACACGCTACCCGTTGTCTCTTTAACCACGGACCCTTATCATTTTTTTGATGATGAAGTCGGCATTTATGTGGTCGGTTCCAAATTTCAAGCCCAAGCACCCGAATATACGGATGGTTCAACCCCTGCCAATTACAATCAAAGAGGCCGAGAATGGGAACGCCCCATCCATCTTGAATACTTTGATGCAGATGGCCAACAAGTTTTTGAACAGAATCTAGGTGCACGTACTTTAGGAGGCTGGTCCAGAGCTTATCCTAAAAAATCCTTTAAGCTCTTCTCAAGAAATAGTTATCAAGAAGATGCTGCTACTATGGATTATCCATTCTTTAAAGATCTAACAACCCCTGATGGTACGCCCATTGAATCTTTTAATCGCTTGCTCCTAAGAAATGGTGGAAATGACTGGGAGTTTGCAATTTTTAGAGATCCCCTTATGCAGAGCCTGGTACCGGATTCCTTAGCGACCCAAGCCGATCAACCCGTCATCCTTTTTCTCAACGGCGAGTATTGGGGTATTTATTTCTTAAATGAAACTCTTGATGAGTATTATGTTTCAAGCCACTATGGGTTTGACAAAGATGATGTGAGTATCATGACCATCACATCCCATAATGACCATGAAGTTTATGTGGGCATAGAAGAAGATCAAATATATTTTGATCACATGATGACCTTTTTAGAAGAAAATGATATATCTCTTCAAGAAAACTATGATTACATCAATACCCTGATTGATACCGATAACCTAATTGACTATTATGTGGCACAAATCTATTTCTGCAACACCGATTGGCCCGGAAATAACATGAAAATGTGGAGAAAGCGCACCCTCGGTTATGAACCAAATGCCCCTTATGGTCAAGATGGTAGATATCGTTACCTTTTGTATGACACAGACTTTGGTTTTGGACTCTATGAAGGTCTCTCCCAATGGAATCATAAAACCCTGGAGTTTGCAGCCACAGAATCAGGTGCTGACTGGCCGAACCCCGAAAGTGCCACTTTAATATTTCGAAGCCTTTTAAAAAATAACACCTTTAAACAGAAATTTATCAATGCTTTTGCCGATGATTTAAATACCAGATACGATACAGAAGCAGTCCTATCTGCCATTGATGACTACACAGATCTTCTCAAACCTGAAGTGGATGAATATGCAAAACGCTGGCAGATGTGGGCAATTCCCAATAAAGAAACCTGGGAAAGTCAGCCCCTACAGGCTCTTCGAAATTTCGCGAAGAAAAGACCTAATTTTTTGAGGATGGATGCGATGGATTATTTTGGATTAGAATCTGCCTTTGATTTGAATCTGGATCTGAACGCACCTGAGGGGGGTACGGTATTAATCAACAATCGTATCACAGCTTTTGAGACAGCTGATCTAACGACGTTTTCAGGCATTTACTTTTCTAGCGTGCCTGTGACTCTTGAAGCTAAACCCAATAAAGGCTTTCGCTTTGTTGGGTGGTCTGGCGGCATTGAAAGTTCAGAGTCATGGATTGAAACCACTTTGACTTCTGACCTTCAAATTACCGCTCATTTTGAAAAAGAATAGATTTTATCATATAGACCTCCTTTATTTTAAAGGGGGTCTATGTGATATTTGTTAACAAAACGCATCAGTAAAAATGTGCTAATCCCAGAAACCAAAATAATCATCAAGTCTATGATTGCAAAAGGCATCCAACCAAGTGGTTCAAATAGAAAACCGTTTCCAAAGCTAAAAAGTATGCCTCCCATGAGTATGAGCTCTCCTATATACATAACAAAGGTTGTTATTCCCGCTATAATAGAAGGGAGAACCAGCGATAGACCTTTCTTCTTGCCGTAGAATATACAGCCTCCATAAACGCCAACAGTCACACCAAATACGATAAAGAACAGGCTCATGAGCACAGCTGATATTGGCGATACCTGAATCGTTCCTTTTCTATAAAAAGCCGTAAAGCAAGCATATATGCAAAGTCCAATGAAGATCCCTGCGGATATAGCTTGTGCAATGAGTGGCCGTTTTTTGTCATACACTTTTTCTATAAACATTTTAGAAAATCCAACAATCACATGCAGTACAGAAAGCACAATAACAAGGGCGATGATATAAAAGTGAATCTTAAAAGCAGGGTTATTTTGTGCATAAATAGGTTCGCCTATATATTTCTGAGTTTCCGGAGTCACCATACATAGGCTTAACTGCCACCCTTGTAGTTGATAGATGAGAGCTTTCGACCGCACTTCTATTTGTTCGAAGCTTATTTCTGATACAAAGAAAATCAAAGTTCCTAAAACTGAAGCAGCAACCAAGGTGTATTTTTTAAACAGTTTGAAAATGACTGGTAATAAGGCGACCGAAATAATTAGAGCAATGCAAATCGGTGTGTAAGGAATAACATATTTGCGATAATGGCTCACGTCTATGAATCCATTATTTACATAACTTACCATTGTAAGGATTCCCATGTATATGGGATAAACAGAAATAAGTATCGTAATGGCCAGTGAAATAAGATAAAACTTTTTATAAGTCATTTTAGTCCCCCTTCATACTTTCTCCGTCGTTAAGCCGACAGACTACTGCAGTAGTATATTGTATATACTATCGCAATAGTCTACATGTGTCAATAGCTTTTGCCTTTACATTTCCTCCAACTCCATATATACTATGGAAGTGAGAAAAACAGGCATTTTAAGTGCTTTAACGAGATCACTAAAACGAGGTACAACAAAATGTTTAGACTTTGGGGTAAGGTATATAAAAACAGCCGAATTATTCAGGACACCGTCATTTGCATAGATGATCAAAAACTGCCTTATAAAGCGAAAGTCGATAGCGCATTGTTAGAGCTTTGCATGCAATTTGATCTTCAAAGACCGCTCTGGCTTAAGGATAATGATAAGGATTTTAAACAGTTTTTTAGAACGGTCTTTAGAAAAGATCACTTCATAGAACATATTGAGTTTGATTATTTAGAAATTGAACTCATTGAAAATGATAAGTAACAAACATCACCTATAAGAAAAAGGATCCAACGGAATCATACCCGTTGGATCCTTTCTTTTATTTATAAAGCCACGTATATGTTTCTCTATACTCAGTTGGCGCTAGTCCGGAGTGCTTTTTAAAGGATCTGACAAAATGAGAATTGTCATTAAACCCGACCCGGTACATAATTTCGGAGACTTGGAGGGCCGTATCTTTTAGCAAAACCATTGCCATCTTCATTCTTAAATTAATCAAATAGGTCATTACAGGGACTCCTGTCACTTTTTTAAAGTTCTCGTTCAGTGTGGTTCTGTTGATACTAAATTTCTCTGTCAATGTAGATATTTGAATTTTTTCTTTATAACTGTTATTCAGGTACATAATAATCTGGCAGGTTTCTTCCATCCCTAAAGCAATTTCCATAATATTATCATGGGATGCATCTTGATAAGATCGATCAACAACTAATAAGAGTTCTAATAAATATGACCTTGTTCTACACGGCCAATAGCCGTCTTTTTGTTCTACCATCTCATTTTTAGTTTGTATGATAAGATTCTCAACTCTTTTTGCTGTGGTGATACCAACATTTAAGAGTCCCTTATAGACCTCCGTTCTCGTGGTAAATGGATGGAGCCATCCTGCTTCATTGACACCCGACTCGATGTATTGAGACGGCGTCACTCGAATAAAATTATAATTATAAGAAGGACTTATAAATGCTGGATGAAAAGCGAGTTCGGTCTTTGTGTATCCTTGATCGGAATGTATTGTTATTTTTTCTGTTTCATTGACACAGATAATAGAAGGGGCTATAAAACGCATAGAGTAGTGCTCGTTTCCAACAATACCGCTCCCTTCTTGAATCAATATCAGTCTGAATCGATCTGCGATCTTCTCTTGCCAAATCGAGTCTGCTAAATGGTAAACGGGCACATTAAGACCCGGATAAAATTGCTCTCCTATACATGAATAATCCATCATTCACCCACCTCTCTATCTGACTATTTTAACACAAATTGAGTAAAAAAAAGTTCCTATTGAAGGAACTTTTTTAATTGGTTGTACTTATATGATGTATTTATCTTTTTTAGCTGGTCTACTATCTAATTCTTTTTTCTTAGCTTCATAGCCTGGTCTTCCGAACATCGCATATGTTGCGTTTTTGCCTTCTTCAACACCAGGTTGATCAAAAGCATTGATGTTTAAAAGTTCACCAGCAAAAGCAGTTGCCACTTCAAAGAGGTAAATGATTTGTCCAAGAGAGAATTCATTCACTTCTGGGAAGGTAATGGTCATATTGGTTTGCTCTGCTTTGATCAGCGCATATTCTGTTGCCATTTGCTCTGTCTTGATGAGCTTACTATGGGTTTCTCCACCTAGGAAGCCAAGGGTTGGAATGTCACCATAGATTTCAGGAATCGTGATTTCATTCTTATATTGATCCACACCTAAGAAACAGATGACTTTATCTTGAGGACCTTCTGCATACAATTGCACTTGAGAATGTTGGTCTGTAGCACCGACAGCTTTAACAGGGGTCTGTCCTACTCTCACCACATTGCCTTCATTATCAAAACGCTTACCTAAAGACTCTGCCCAAAGTTGTGCATACCAATCTGCCACAAATTTCAGAGAATCCACATAAGACATAACAATTGAAATGTTCTTTCCTTTTTGCATGGCTTCATCATTCAATATCCCATGCCTCTCTCCTGCACGTGCACA
>CAZJIO010000119.1:0-2167 GCA_964546035.1 uncultured Eubacteriales bacterium
GAATCGTAAGCTTAACACAACCAATTACATATTCAAGCAATAATACAGAAGTTGCAACGGTATCTGCAACAGGGGTTATTACCTCAATAAGTGAAGGGGATGCAATAATCACAGCTACATTGAGCAATCATATAAATGTTTATGATACATTGTTAATCTCATGTGTTTTGCCTGAGATAAATTACACATTGGAAATTACAAACACAGTGACAGAAATAAATGTTGATGATACCTTTATAATTACTTCAACAGTTATTGCAGATGGCGTTACGGTCACAGATGAACCACTTACATACTCAAGTAGTGATGTAGCAATTGCAACGGTAAGTAATACAGGATTAGTTACTGGTATTGGTAGTGGAAGTGTGACAATCACAGCAACATTAACAAACCATGAAACAATTATTGATAGTATAACGTTTGATGTGGTTGGTGCTAATGTGGTTGAAACTATTTATACGCCTAATTTTGGTTCGATTACTGAAATTTTAGCGGGTGAAACTGTGACTTATAGCATCTATAAATATGTCAATAATGTTGCTCAAAGTGATACATTTACTTTTACTTTTAGTGGTGCTTCAACGTCCTATTATACCAAGTCGATTATAAATGGTAATCAATTCAGCGTGTCAAGTATAGATTTTACTTATGACTATTTACAGGTAAAATGTAAAAATAATGTGACACTTGAAGAGACACTTATTTATGTTAAATTAATGAGTGATTGGTAGAATAGAGGGTTGATTAAAGGGTTTTTTGAATTACTTCCATAAAGAATATATATCGTCGCTCAAAGCTTGTTTTCTAAGCTGAGTGATGATATACTATGCTTGAGTGACGATATAAGTCATATCTTGAACGACGATATATGTCAATATAAAATATTGTTTTTGTAAGCTTCTAACCCCTTAAAACTCGTTATTTTATCCGATTTTATGACGATGTGCAAAATGTTTATAGCAACTGGGGAAATGAAGAATAAGGTATTTGGCCCACTTAAATGTGGGCTATTTTTATGTGTTCAGTGTATGCGAAGATATACCTAAAAATCATAATAGGAAATTAGTCCTATTTTTGAAAAAACATTACATTTTTTGGGGATAATGGTATTATAATGATGATATAGAGAAAGAGAAGCAGTATCAAAAAATATATGAGGTGGGTGTTATTTGATGAGAGCTGAAGAGAGGGAAGCTGACGAATTAATTATTCTTGCAAAGTCTTTTGTTAGTTTTGTGGAACAGCAATTCAATGACAAAAAGATTACAGCGCAAGAGTATGAAAGTCTGATTTGCAAAAAAGTTTTATTTATTAGGTCTATGGAAAGCGAATTGGTTTGCTTATAAAAAGAAGATTTTTGATGAAATTGATACAATGAGCCTCTTAGTAGGCTTATTTTTGTGTACTTTTTTAGTATCCTATATTATAATAAGGGCATTAATGCTTAAGGAGAATTTAGAATGGAAAGTGAAATAAAGCGTATTCAAACATTAGTGGAACTATTAAATGAAGCTTCTAAAGCATATTATATGGAAGACCGAGAAATTATGAGTAATTTCGAATACGATCAGTTGTATGATGAACTAGAAGCCCTTGAAAGAAAGACCCATTATGTCTTGTCAGATTCGCCTACTATGAAAGTCGGTTACGAAGTGGTAAGCGAGTTGCCAAAAGAGAGACATGGTTCTACGATGCTCTCCTTAGATAAAACAAAAGACCTTTCAAACTTAACAACCTGGCTAAAGGATCAAAGAGGCATACTGTCTTGGAAGCTAGATGGCTTAACACTTGTTTTAACCTATGAAGAGGGTCAATTGGTAAAAGCAGTAACCAGAGGAAATGGTGAAATTGGCGAGGTGGTTACCAACAATGCTAAAGCCTTTAAGAATGTTCCTTTAAAAATTTCATACAAGGATACCCTTACCATTCGTGGAGAAGCGGTTATAAAATACTCTGACTTCAATAAAATCAATGAAGGACTGTCGACAGAAGAGCAATATAAGAACCCGAGAAATCTTTGTAGCGGTTCTGTTCGACAGTTAAATAGTGCAATCACTGCAAAGAGAAAGGTGCATTTTTTTGCATTTCAAACGATACAGAACATACAGAATCAAGAGATGGATTTTCAAGACTCAAAAAGCCAACAATTAGAATGGTTAAAAACACT
>CAZJIO010000119.1:2177-8316 GCA_964546035.1 uncultured Eubacteriales bacterium
GGTTTGATATTGTTGAATATGAATTGGTAGATATAGAAAATATAGAGTCCCAGGTCAAAGCATTTTCAGAAAAGATTGAGAGCAATGATTTTGGCTCTGATGGACTGGTTTTAACCTATGATTCCCTTACTTATTCCGATGCATTAGGGGCTACCTCTAAATTTCCGAGACACTCTATTGCCTATAAGTGGCAGGATGAAGTAAAAGAAACCACCTTGCTGCAAATTGAGTGGAGTGCTTCACGGACCGGTCTCATTAATCCCATTGCACTTTTTGAACCTGTTGAGTTAGAGGGGACAACCGTTTCGAGAGCTGGTGTTCATAATTTAAGTATTATGGAAGAACTTGAGCTCGGTATTGGTGATGTGATTGAGGTTTATAAAGCCAATATGATCATTCCTCAAATAGCCGATAACCAAACAAGAAGTGGTTCAATTCTGATACCACAGGAATGTCCTGCTTGCAATGAAGCAACACAAATACGCCAAGTGAACAAGGTCAAAGCGCTTTATTGTATGAATGCCGACTGTCCAGCTAAAAAGATCAAGAGATTTGCTCATTTTGTATCGAGAGATGCTATGAATATAGAGGGTTTATCAGAGGCATCAGTAGAAAAATTTGTCTCCTTAGGTTTTGTGAAAACCCTGGGAGATCTGTACAGACTTGAAAATCATCGACAAGCAATTGTTCAAATAGAAGGATTCGGCGATAAATCATTTGATAAACTGATGGTTGCATTTGAAAAATCTAAAGAAGTACACTTAAGTCATTTTATATTTGCTCTAGCTATACCAAATGTTGGACTGAGCAATGCTAAATTACTCTGTAAAAGTGCTGCAAATGATTTGGAACAGATCCGTCATATCCAGGAAGAGATCCTTTTACAAACAGAGGGTTTTGGTAGTGTTATTGCGAGATCTATCGTTGAGTTCTTCCAAGATGAAGAAAATCGATCGATGATAGAGGACTTGCTGAACTATATACATTTTCTAGAAGAACAGCAAGTAACTCAGCATATTTTAGATAATCAAGTGTTTGTTATTACTGGAAGTTTAGAGAAGTTTGAAAATAGAAATGCACTCAAGGCCAAAATCGAGGAATTAGGTGGTAAGGTAACAGGAAGTGTAACAAACAAAACCCACTATCTGATTAATAATGATGTGCATTCAGCCTCATCAAAGAATAAAGCGGCCCAAGCACTCGGTATTAAGATCATTGATGAACTGGGTTTTATGAATCTTATTTCAGAATAAATCCTAAAGAGGTATACACATATGAATACTAAAAGTAAGAGACAGCTAGGATTGATGCTTAGACATAGTGAATGGCTTATTATTGGTATATATAATTTTGTAATCGTGCTAGTCTGTACAGGGTTTTATTTCTTAATTCCAATTTTGATGAGTTACACGCCAGATTTTAAAGAGGTTTCAGAAATTATTGGGTTTAGTTATAATGGGCAATTTATCATAGTCTTATGCCTAGCCACACTTTTTGGTTCTTCCTTTTTCTTAGTAGCTTTTCGGGATTTTAGGAACTGGGATAAATGCTTAGATGAGAGCGAGGAAAGAAAGAAGATTAATCGCATTAGAAAAAAATGCATTAATTTACCCTATACGATCTTTATTGTTCAAATCACGTTTTTCTTGCTGCCAACATTTGTGATGATAACCATTATTAAGGAGCAACTATCGGTATCTTCGCTCCTATATGGCAAGTTGATAGCCGTTATATTTTCTATTTTAACCCTTGTTGCAACACTATCCCATGCCATTATCAAACCGGTTTTTACAAAAATTCTATCACAAACTTATCAAAACCAAGGCTTAGAAGGCAATAGAATCGGGTTACAACCTAAAATTTTTATGCAGATGATACCTATGTTTGTTGTTACAATCATTATCGTTTCACTGATGGGCTATAACAGTTTGCTGGTTCAAAAAGGAGATATGATTTACGAAAACGTTGATAGGGAAATTTCGGAGGCTTTATTTGAACGGGGACAATTAGTAGATTCTAAAGAAGCAATAGAGGTCTTGATGGACATTGGGATTGAAAGCGTTCAACTTGTACCATTTCTAATTTTACCTAATGGCGAGTTGATGAATCCTAAAAATGAAAAATTTTCTGACTACTATAGATATTACATGAAGCATCCTATTAAGGGGCATGTTTATGGAGATACCATTGAAGATCAAGGTGTTATCAAGGAAGTGATCATCGATGGGGAAATATATTGGGCGGGACTTAAATTTCAAGTTTATTCACAGGCAAATATTTTGATAACTGGTGTAAGTGTCCTTTCTATCATGATGATGAGCTTCTTGGTGCTCTATCTTTTCTCGAAATCTTTATCAGATGATATAAGAGAAGTGAGCAAAGGACTTATTGAGATTTCCAGCAGTGAGGTCAATCTGAATAAAAAATTACCTCTCACCTCTAACGACGAGCTTGGAGATCTTGTATTAGCTTTTAATAAAATACAAGAAAAAATAAGAATAAATATTGAACGTGCAAAAAAAGACCAAGAAATCATTATTGAACAGGAAAGATTAGCTTATTTAGGGCAATTGGTGGGTGGTATCGCGGAGAATTTTAAATTGCCGTTAGCATCGATTAATGAAGGTTTGACGGGATTAAGCTATTTGGTGAATGCATATAAAGGCAGTATTGTAAAAGGTAATCTAGAAAAGAATGACCATGAGCAATTAGCAGATGCTATGTTTGATTGGCTAGAAAAAATGAAGCCCTACAATGGTTATATGACTGGGATTATGGGTGCCATTAAAGAACAATTGGTATCTCCCTATAGGAGTACTTTTCAGTTTTTTTCTTTAGCAGATTGTGTTAATAGAGTAGACCTATTAATGGATCATCAATTATGTACATATCCTTGTAAACTGATAAAAAAAATAGAGGCTGATTTGAATACGAATATTCATGGTGAAATATCTCATCTTATTCAAATACTGAATAACTTGCTACTGAATGCGGCTCAAGCCTATGGCGAATTAGGTGGTAACATTGAATTTGGTTTGCAGAAAGAAGGCGAGAGTGTGATTTTTAGTGTCAAAGATACGGCAGGTGGCATCCCTTTTGGGGTAAAGGAAAAGCTTTTTAAGAATATTTTGACGACAAAAGGAGATGAAGGCACAGGGCTGGGTTTATATATCTCCTATGCAAAGATTAAAGGTGTTTTTATGGGAGAAATGTGGTTAGATTCTGAATTAGGTAAAGGTACGACGGTTTTTATTAAGTTACCTGCGATCAATGAGTTTTTGGTCATGTAAAGAAAGGTTATACTATCATGACACATAGTATAACCTTTTTATTATAGACCTGGGATGTGGCAGTAACCATTAGGGTTTTTTTTGAGGTATTTTTGATGGTAGGCTTCTGCGTTATAAAATGTGAGTAATGGCGTTACTTCTGTTACAATTGGACTTTTATATTTTTTTGATTCGTTCATTAAGCTATTTTGAATCGTTTCTATGTCCTCTGGATCGCTATAATAAATACCCGTGCGATATTGGGTGCCACGGTCGGGACCTTGACGATTAAGGACTGTAGGGTCTACGATGGACCAAAAACTATCGAGAAGGGTATTTAAGGTAAGGATGGTTTCATCATATTCGAGCAAACAGGCTTCGGCATGTTGGGTTGTTCCAGAACAGACTGATTCGTAGGTAGGATTTTCTACTTTGCCATTAGAGTAGCCTACAGTTGTGTTTGTGACGCCTGGGATTCTTGAGAAAAATTCTTCAACCCCCCAAAAGCAGCCACCAGCAAAAACGATTTTCTTCATACAATCACTTCCTTTTTTTGTTATGACTTAATTATACCAAATGTACATATGTTTGACTATATAGAATAGCTTTTGTATTTTTCGTCAGATTAGTATATAATAAGACTATCAATAAAATTTGTGGAAGGTTGTGAGACGCTTGTCAAAAGATAAATGTTGTGGCAAATGGAAGAAAACTGGTGAACGATGTAAGGATTGTCCGGATGCAAAGAAAGAAGATAAAAAGAAAGATAAAGATAAAAAGAAAGATAAAGATAAAAAGGACAGTAAAAAGAAAAAGGATTAAAAATAGAGATGTTTTATCTCTATTTTTTTGGGTTTCAATAGCTTAAAATCCCTGATAAAATGAATTGAGGATTTTAAAAATCAGTGGTATAATTGTAAAAGTGACCGGATACCACTTAAAATGCCGTAAATCGGCTTTAAATAAGAATCATATGGAATAGGTGAAAATAATGAGTATATTAAATGTACAAAATGTAAGTCATGACTTTGGTGGACGTCAAATCCTACTAGATGCATCCTTTAGACTTTTGAAGGGTGAACATGTTGGCTTAGTTGGCGCAAATGGAGAAGGAAAATCTACTTTTTTAAACATTATTACAGGCAAATTGATGCCAGATGCTGGGAAGATCGAATGGTGTAAGCGTATTACAACGGGATATCTAGATCAGCATGCCGTACTAGAGCGGGGCATGTCCATTCGAGAAGTTCTAAGAACTGCATTTCAACATATGTTCGATCTTGAAACAGAGATGCTTGCTATTTATGAAAGAATGGGTGATGCCTCTGAAAGCGAAATCAATAATATGATGGAAGACGTTGCTGAAATTCAACATTCCCTTGAGCACAACGGTTTTTATATCATTGACTCTAAAATTGAATCAGTTGCTAACGGTTTAGGTCTTGGAGATATTGGACTCGATCGTGATGTTGCCGATCTCAGCGGTGGCCAAAGAACAAAGGTTTTGTTGACCAAGTTATTGCTTGAAAATCCAATGATTCTCATCCTAGATGAGCCAACAAACTTTTTAGATGTTGAACATATCAACTGGCTGAAGAATTTCCTTAAAAATTATGAAGACAGTTTTATACTTGTTTCCCATGATATTCCATTTTTGAACGATGTTGTCAATGTTATTTATCATGTTGAGAATGCTGTGTTAACGCGTTATACGGGTACTTATGAAGATTTCGAAAGAATGTACGATGTTAAGAAGCTCCAAGTAGAAAAGGCTTTTGATAAACAACAAAAGGAAATTCAGCATCTTGAGACTTTTATTGCTAAGAATAAAGCAAGGGTCGCAACGGCTAATATGGCAAAAAGTCGTGTTAAGAAGCTTGAAAAGATGGACATTATAGAGCTCGCTCGGGAGAAAATTAAGCCCGTATTTAAATTTAAAGAAGCTAGAACGCCTGCGAAATATATATTTGAAGCCGAGAAATTAGTGATTGGCTATGACGCACCCTTGACCCAACCACTGAACATTATTCTAGAGAGGGGTCAAAAAGTTGCCCTTCGTGGTGTGAATGGTTTGGGTAAATCCACCTTGCTGAAAACACTTCTAGGAATTTTAAAGCCTGTTTCTGGGGATGTTAGACTGGGAGATTATTTAGTACCAGGGTACTTTGAGCAAGAGTCTTCTAAAAACAATAGCAACACAGCCTTAGAAGAAATATGGTCAAGATTTCCAAGCATGAATAATGGAGAGGTAAGATCAGCCCTTGCAAAGTGTGGGTTAACAACAGAGCATATAACCAGTCAAATGATGGTGCTTAGTGGTGGCGAAAATGCAAAAGTTAGATTATGTAAGATGATGCTCGAAGAAGCCAACTGGCTAGTGCTAGATGAGCCAACAAACCATTTAGATGTAGATGCTAAAGAAGCCTTAAAGACGGCCTTAAAAGAATTTAAAGGGACGATTGTTATTGTTAGCCATGAGCCGGACTTCTATGAAGATTGGGTAACTGATATTTGGAATGTTGAGGATTGGACGACGAAAGAGGTATTTTAAATGATCAATACGATTATATTAGATTTAGATGGAACGGTATTACCTTTGGACATGGATTTGTTTATGAAAATATATTTTAGTGAAATGACCAAAATCTTTCATGATCTGCCTCATTATGATCAAGTGGGTAAAAACATCTGGGCGGCAACCTCAGCAACTGTTAAAAACACAGACCCCACTAAATCCAATGAAGCAGTTTTCATGGAAACCTATGCTCAGCTCATTTCTGAGGATATTGAAGTGCATAAAGAGCGATTTGATGCCTTTTATGATGCAGGTTACTTGAAAGATCGGAAGAGCACACGTCTGAAAGAGTGTA
>CAZJIO010000119.1:8326-9110 GCA_964546035.1 uncultured Eubacteriales bacterium
CAGGTTACTTGAAAGCAAAAGCTTCAGCGATTGAAAATAAGCTAATGAGAAAAAGTATAGATGTACTGAAACTAAAAGGGTATCAATTGGTTCTTGCGACAAATCCTATTTTTCCAATAAAAGCGATACTACATAGAATCAATTGGGCGGGGTTTGCACCAGAGGAGTTTTCATATATCTCTTGCTTTGAAAAAAACCATTACTGTAAGCCACAAATTAAATTTTATGAAGAAGTTTTGAGCGAAATTGGTAAAAAGCCTGAAGAATGTTTAATGGTGGGCAATGATGTGCAAGAAGACATGGTGGTTCATTCCCTTGGGGTTAAAACATATCTAGTGGAAGATCATCTCATTCATAGAACCGATGAACCTATTGTCGTTGATTATCGAGGTAGCTACGAAGCTTTTTATGAATTTGTTGAGAAACTACCTGAAGTTAAAGCCTAGAAAGATATTGAGAGGGCCAGAAGAAGACGACCACTTTTTCTGGCCCTTAATGTTAATTGAGGGAGTGTTTAAATGGAATTGGAAATGTTATTGTTACTCGTTATCATTAATGTCGTTTTCTTGATATTGAATGTGATACTAATGGGTAAATGGCGCATCAAAATGAATAAACAGAAGAAAGCCTATCATAATATTGAACTGCTCAACAAAGATCTCAGAGCCCAAAGACACGATTTTTTAAACCACATGCAAGTGACTTATGGATTAATTGAACTACAGGAATATGAGGAAGCAGCCCTTTATTTGAATAAAATTTACGGTGAAATTAATCAGTTGAG
>CAZJIO010000119.1:9120-11998 GCA_964546035.1 uncultured Eubacteriales bacterium
ATCACAAAACTCAAAACCCTGCCATAAGCGCAAAAAAAAAAAAAAAAAGCAATGAAGCTGAGAACAAAGGAATTCATTTCTATGTTAATGCTAGCTCAAGGCTAACAAATATCGAGATGGAAGAATGGTCCCTATGTGGCTGCTTAGGTAATCTCATTGATAACGCTTTTGAAGCAGCGAAAGATTATAGGGATGAAAAGTGTGTTTGGATCAGAATAAAGGAAGATATGAGTAATTATTATTTTGAAGTGGATAATACAGGAAAGATATTAGGCCCTCAAGAAATGATGGACATGGTTTAGGTCTTTTTCTTGTTAAAAAAGCGATCAAGAATTATGGAGAAGTTTGGGCGACAGGAGCAGAACATGGCATGATTTTCACTTTACGCGTTTCAAAAATGACAACTAGGACATAAATGTGTATGGTTGAGACGCAACCACTTGAATTTATCCCCAAAAGTGATTTAATAAGAGTAGAAGCAAATCAAGTGGATGAGGAGGTGAAGCATATGACATTAGATTTGAATTATATAGCACTTTTATTGCTGGTTATTGGTATCGTACTACTCATTATTGAAATTTTTGTACCTAGTTTTGGCATCTTAGGTGGACTAGGTATTATAGCGATTATTGCAGGTATTGTTTTTACAGCCGAGTCTGTATTTCAAGGCATTTTGATGTTTTTAGGTATTAGTGCTATCTTATTAATCGTATTGATTATTTCATGGAAGTACATCCTTAAAAATGGTCGATCAGGGCTTATACTCAGATCAGTTGTGAATAAGGAAGAAATTGAATTGAGTGATTTGGGACATTTAATCAACAAAGTAGGTACAGCACTAACACCTTTACGACCATCAGGTATAGCTGATTTTGATGGTGTGCGGCTAGACGTTTTAACGAGAGGAGATTTTGTTCCTAAAGGATCCTCGATTCAAATCATTGAAATTATTGGCAAAAAAATCATTATTAAACAAATTCATCTTAAAAGTGAAAATTAGAGGAGGCATATAATATGGACGGCACTATTGTATTGTTAGTTGGTATAGCACTGGTTATTTTAGTCCTATCGTTATTATTTAGTTTTATTCCCGTTGGTTTATGGATTTCGGCGGTTGCATCAGGTGTAAAAGTAGGATTTTTTACATTAATAGGTATGCGTTTTAGACGTGTAAAACCTCAGCTTGTTGTTGTTCCCCTTATCAAAGCTGTGAAAGCCGGTATCGATGTTAATATCAACCAGTTAGAATCTCATTTATTAGCTGGAGGTCGCGTTAATAATGTTGTAGATGCTTTAATTGCAGCCCATAGAGCTGATTTAAGTTTGAGTTTTGATAGAGCTTCAGCTATAGACTTAGCAGGAAGAGATGTTCTTGCTGCGGTAAGAATGAGTGTTAAGCCAATTATTATAGAAACACCTATGGTTGTAGCCGTAGCTAAAGATGGTATTGAGGTAAAAGCAGTTGCGCGAGTGACGGTACGTGCAAACCTTGACCGTCTAATCGGTGGAGCCGGTGAAGAAACGGTTATTGCAAGAATTGGTGAAGGTATTGTAACAACTGTTGGATCTGCTCAGAGCCATAAAGAAGTATTAGAAAACCCGGATTCCATTTCAGCAAGGGTTCTCAGTAAGGGACTTGATGCAGGAACAGCTTTTGAAATACTATCTATTGATATAGCTGATATTGATCTTGGAACTAATATTGGTGCAAAGCTTCAGATTGAACAAGCAGAGGCGGACAAACAAATCGCTCAGGCAATTGCTGAAGAAAGAAGAGCCATGGCGATTGCTTTGGAACAGGAAATGAGAGCAAGAGTTGTTGAAATGCAAGCAAAAGTTGTTGAAGCAGAGGCGGCTATTCCACTCGCTATTGCTGAGGCATTAAGATCAGGTAGGTTAGGTGTTATGGATTATTATAATATGGAGAATGTGAAAGCAGATACCAAAATGAGAGAGTCCATTGGAAAAGAGGATGAACAGAATGAAGGATATAATCAAAAACCAAAAAAATAGCATCAATAAACAAAGTCTTAAGCAAGCTGTCATCTGGGCAGAAATATTGGGAAAGCCTAAAGCGCTGAAGGATAAAGAGGGCAAAAATCTTGTTTAAGGTTATTATTGCAGACGACGAACCAGGTATGCGCCTATTGCTGAGTAAGGCACTGAGTAAAATTAAAGAGGTTCATATTCTTGCAGAAGCCGAATCAGCAGATCAAGTAGTGGAATTGGTAGGCATACACAAACCCCAAGCTGTATTTCTTGATGTTGAAATGGGAAAGAAAACTGGTTTAGAAGCTGCAAAGTTGATCACAGATATGGATCCTAAATGTATGATTGTTTTTGTTACAGCCTTTCAAGAATATATGCCAGAGGCTTTTGAAATTTATGCTTTTGATTACTTAGTGAAGCCTTTTAAAATGGAAAGACTTGAAGAAACCGTAAAACGGATGAAACTTGTCTATGCAAATGAACAAGAATTTAAACCTGTTACCAATGAAATGTCCGAAGAAATTCTTATTAAGGATAAAGATGGCACCGCTTTTGTTCCTCTCAAAGAGATTATACTTGTTCAGAGGGAAAATCGTTCAACTACGATCATTACAAAAACGCATAAATATCATACGACGGAAACACTCTCAGAAATTGAAGCGAAATTACCCCATAAGCTCTTTTTAAGGAGTCATAAATCCTATATCATCCAAATGAGTAAGATTATTAAAATTGCTCCCTATGGGAGATGGACGTACCTGGTTAGATTGAAGGGTATAGAGGAAGACGCTTTGCTCACAAAAGAAAAAGCTGATTTATTAGAACAGAAATTTAAGATGAAGATAGGTATTTAGGAACGGACACTGCCAGACTGAGAAAAGGGAGCCGG
>CAZJIO010000120.1:0-2325 GCA_964546035.1 uncultured Eubacteriales bacterium
GTTCCATAGCCAACTCTTGCTACTTCAATTCCACCAAGATTATAAGTTCCACCTGGGCGATTTGTGTTTTCATTCAATTTTGTCATAATTATTCTCCTTTGGTTTCTAGTATTTACTTTTTACAGTATAAACTATTGTATATTTTTTAATGCAGGTTTCCCTGCATTAAATACCCACTATTTATCATTCTCAGTCATGGCAGAAACAAGTTTTTGTAAAAGTCTTACTGTTTCTTTGGATTCTGCTTCTCCAAGACTTTTAAATGCACCTACCATCATGTTGTAGATGGATTCCAATTCCGACATGATATGTTCTTTTCCCCCATCTGTGATCGTTACAAGAATATTTCTGCGATTTTCTTTGTCAATCTCTCGCTCAATCTCACCCTTTTTCTCAAGTGTTTTAAGAATCGATGATATGCGGCCTTTTGTGGTGTTCATTGTCTCACTAAGATATGTCGGCGAAACAGGACCATCACTTCTAAGCAGGATCTTAAGAACAAAATTCTCTCCTTGGGAAAACCTAGCAGTTTTTTTTAAAACACTGAAATCATCACCTACCATAATCTTCTCAAAGGCTTTGATTGCATCTATTATATATTCAGGTTCATCTGGATTTAATATATGTTTCATATTCACCACCTCTCCTACAACACATAGTTTACACTATAAACTATTTTTAGTCAATACTAATAACTAGTATTTTTCTAAATATAGTCATTTGTTACCTCCTCTAGGAAACTGTTAATTTCATTAACAACCAGATCAGCATCTGTTAACTGAGGAAAATGACCACTATTTTTAGCTACCGCTACTCTCCCCCGTCCCGAAAGACTCAATAATTCTTTTTGATTGTTCATTCTTGCCTCTTTTATTGCCCTTGGCATCATCCAACCGAAAGCTGGTTTATTACCAGCAACAACAAGTATAGGGATATTAGGAAATACCTCTAACTCTTGAATCTGCTTTACTGTTGTTAGCACATGATCAACTTCAGAAAACTTAGTTGGTACTGGTTCTTTTTTTCTCTTGGAATCACTCAAGACATCCTTTATTGTTGACGATTCTAGAAAAACCAGTCCTTTAACATCATCTGGATAGGTTGTTGCAAATAAATGTGCAATAAATCCGCCAAGAGAGTGCCCTATAATAAGGTAGGGTGGCTCTATCTTTAAACTTAGTAACAGTTCTTTTAAATCTTTCAGCATTGTAACACCGGTTTGTAGTTCTTTAGGCTTGGTACTTTTCCCCATGCCTAACCGATTATATGCGAATAATACATGGTCGTTTCCTAATTCCTGCCATATTTTTGACCAACCTTCAATTGGCCCACCTGCACCATTAATCAGTATGATAGCCGGACTTTTACTACCCCTTACTGCATATTCAAAATCGTTGCCCTTAACAGACATCCTTTTCTTTTCAATTTGCACCATTTTGTCTCCTTAAGGCTTAATACGTTTAAGTGTGTTAAGTATTTCTATTAGCGCCATAAAACTCGGTTGCATTTTGCTGGTGGATCCAAAATTCATCACAATATGTGTATCGGTTGTTGGATCGTAGAACAAATGCGTCGACAAAATTCCGATATGACCTCGAATGAGTGGCAAATCTAGTAACGGAGAAAATTTCTTAAAGCGTATAGTCATGCCGCCATCACCTGTAAAAATACCTCTTTCAAAAACATGGGTGTTTGAAAACATTGCGTCAAGGGATGTACTACCGATGAGTTGTTCGCCATGTAGCGCAGTACTAAAACGCATAAGATCATCTAGTGTCGAGATGACGCCTCCTCCAGCCCAGTCCACAGAAAGTGATTGCTTATCTCCAAGTTCCGTACCTTCAAGCCATAAATCAGCTATAGGGGCGATTTTACCTGATAAAGGTTCTGCCCGCATTGACATATAGGAGTCCTTCATACCTAATGGCCTAAAGATTCGATCTTCTAACACCTTTTCAAATGATTCTGACTCAATGGCTTCAATGATGAGTCCCAATAATACATAGCCAGAGTCTGAATAATAATACCCTTTCCCTGGCTCATTCACTGCCACTTGAAAGTCCTTTGTAAAATCCAGTAATGCTTGTGGTTGCCACACTTGATCTGGCTCTAAAATAATCCTTTTTGACAAGGATTCACCCGAGGTTACAGGACCACTAAAGTAGTCTGCAATGCCTGAGGTATGCGATAGCAGTTGACGAAAAGTGACTTTTTCGCTGTAGTCGACGCCATCATAAACAAATAAATTGTCTAGTTTCTCAGGCTCAAAAACTGTGGTGATCGGCCCTCTCATACAAAATACGTTGCCGGTCATCTGCACACCAG
>CAZJIO010000120.1:2355-11807 GCA_964546035.1 uncultured Eubacteriales bacterium
TGGCCACGTGAAAAGGTTGTTCTTTTGTGAGTGTGTCAGCTCTAAGAGAAGTGCCTTGAGCAAACTGCCAATCCACGTCAAGGGCTTCTGAGTAAATATTGACCTGAACGCCTGAGTAATCCTTAGTTGATTTTGCTTTTTTCTCAAAATAATTTTCCAAGTGTGATATCGCTTTTTCTTTTGATATCGGTCGTGATGATAAGAACATCACAACAACTACCCCGATGATCATAACAACTAAAACAATAACTATTATTAAAATGATTTTTTTTAACATTGCAAATCCTCCTTTTAAAAGGTAAAATACTAATATATAGTTACAAGTAATATTACTCTAAGTAATATATGCATATCATACCACAAAGGAGAACAAAATGGAATACGTAATTTTGGGATTATTAATGCTAGCGCCTTCCACCATTTATTCCTTAAACAAATCATTTGAACAAGGCATCTCATTATTCTTTAGTCCAAGTCTAGGTAGTATCAATAACGCTGTGAAGCGATTAATCGAGAAGCATCTCGTGACTCAAGAGAACACAATAGAAAATGGTCGTTCAAAGAAAATATTAACGATTACGCAAGAAGGTCAACAGCAATTCATTGATTGGATGTATCGCCCACTGGACCTGAAAAATTTAGAATCAAGTTTTCTCTCACGCCTCTTTTTTCTAGGTCTCATCCAAGAAAATGCTCAAAAAAAAGCCCTACTAGAGGGCATGTATGCAACTGTAAAAGCTTCAAAAGATACACTGGATAAGACTGCCGAAACCCTTGAAACAATGCAGATACCAGATCCTTACATGGAGATTTTCACCTATCAAAAGAAGGTTCTATATTATGGTATAGATACCCATGAGT
This sequence comes from uncultured Eubacteriales bacterium, assembly GCA_964546035.1. Lineage (GTDB taxonomy): Bacteria > Bacillota > Clostridia > Lachnospirales > Vallitaleaceae > CAZJIO01. The sequence goes on from CAZJIO010000120.1 coordinate 3,217, forward strand.
TTTCTCTTGGTTGGATCGAGAGACTCATTGCAGAAGTGGATTAGAACTCCTGTAACTGCTTCAGTATCAACAATGCCTTAGTTCGATCATTGGTGCCAATTTTGCTGTATATATTACTAAAATAATTTTTAACCGTTCCCTGTGTCAAATGCAATTTCTCACTGATCTCTTTACTGGATAATCCTTGCAGAATCAGCTTAATAACATCTAATTCTCTTTCCGTAAAATCAATCTCTTTTAATAGTCGTTTTGTATCCATGCCTTGTTGCTCATGATCAAAAGCTGATAATGCCAACTTTCTAGCCACTTGCCCTGTCAGCAGTAAATTACCATCCATTGCCTCATATATGGCATCAATCAGCTTTTTAGCTTCAATATCTTTTAACAAATACCCTTTTGCACCATATCGCAAGGCATCAATAATGTATTCTTCATCATCAAAGGTGGTCAATACCAAAATAACTGTATCGGGATACTGCTCCATGACGCGTTGAATGCCTTTGACCCCTCCCATACCAGGCATACGGATATCCATCAATATCATATCTACTGATATCGTCTTAAGTAACGCAAGTGCCTCTTCACTACTTTTTGCCAAGGCCACCACATGAATACCTTCATCAATACTGAGAATTGTTTTGATGCCCTCTAAAATAAGGGGTTGATCATCTACTAACATCACATTAATCAACATTTACCTCCTGGATCAGCGGAATATATACCATTAACTCAAACTGATCTGCTTGTTTGTATCCATAAGTCATTTTACCGCCTATGGCTTCCACACTCTCCCGCATCGTTTTAAGTCCAAAACCTTCTTCCATGTCGCGAACCGTCACCCCATCATTGGTAATTGCTGTAATGACGATATCCTTTGACTCCATCAATTTAATTTGTATGCTTCTTGCCGCGGAGTGTTTAATAGCATTTGTGATACTCTCTTTAACAACATTATATAGCACATAGTTTTGAAGGGATACCAAGGTATTCTCTATGGCATATTCAAGCTGGATATTTATGGATGATTTCTGCTGAATGTCAGTGATTATTTGTTCAATCCGACTTTCCAAATGCATTTCAAAGTTAGGACCTGTATCATTTCTCAGCTGTTTAACTACCAGTCTAATATCACCAAGACCACTCTTTAACTGTTCCTTTGCTACCTTCAGTCGCCTATGGGCTTCTTGGACATCCTTCTCCATCAATACATCGGCACCTTCTAATGAGACAATAGCTGTCGTCAAAGTATGACCTACAGTATCATGCATGTCTTTTGCAATTCGACTACGCTCCTCAATCATTGCCATCTTCTCCATTGCTGAGGATTGCTCAAGTATTTTCTTATTTAATTGGATAATCGTTTCACGTTGCCTTAAGAGTAACTTCAGACCAACTATGCAGATTGCAAGCAAACTATAACTGAGTCCGTTAATCAGTATTTCATATAGATTATTGGTGCTCCATTCCCATATTAAGATATAACCCGTATAGCCAAATAATGATATCCCAAGTCCATAGCCAATTGGATACATCATAATAACCTTAATCGTAAATAACACCAATACAAAGGCCTCAATTCCTGTTGTATTCCCTATAAATATAGCCAGTATAATGCCATATTCTATTAAAGGCAATATTGTGTATATCAACCTATTCTTGTTACTATGAATCATTTTATAGCCTATTAACTGGGTAATTGTTAATACTATGATGAATAGCGCTTGTAATAAAGGTGCTTTTTTAACCGATAGAAAGACTACGAATGTTATGCTTTGCACGATTAGAAGCATATACAGAATTTTAAATAATAAACTGCTTTTCTTTAACTTGTTTAGTTGCCAACTCACGTCACTCACCTCTGCTTTAATTCCATTGTACAGGTAGAACCCATATTGAGCAATTCATATCTAAATGATGTTGAATAAAAATAAAAGGATGAACAAGAACAAGGGTACGGCTTCAATACCATGGATGACCAATGCAGGATAGAACGACTTATACTTTTTATTGAGGAATCCGTAAAATACAGAACCCACTATAAATAGGGGCACCTCTGCCAACTTATGCAAATGATAGGTGGCAAATAGAACACCGTTCATGACCCAGTCCCATTTCCCAAAAGCACCTGCCATCTTTGGTAGTAATATGCCTCTGAAAAACAGTTCTTCACCCAGTACATAATTAAAAATAGAACTGATAACAGCAATGATTAAGAGATACCATGCACCTCGAAACTCAGGTGCCATCAAGGCTTCTATGTTTGTATAACTTGGATCTGCCATAAAAGGCAACAACTTTAGCAACCCTTCTTCAATGAAATCAAATAAACCAAATTGCTCAAAAAAGAAACTGTAGAGGATAATAGGTATCACCAGCCAATAAGCTCTTCTATATACTTTACCTGTTTTTGGATGTGTCGGTGGTTTCAACCATAGTCTTTCTTTGAGCTTTTCCCAGGTCAGTATTCCCAATTCTTTTTTTAATATCATCATGGAAAGTACAAACTGCCATATCATCCCCACAATCATGAGCCACCAATATATAATCCCAGGATGGATATCTATAACCTGATTTAATAATGGTGATGCTACGAACTTCAAGAAAACCATTGGCAGTGCAACCAAAGCCCAAAGGAAAAATATCTTTTTCTTAGTGTATTGTGTGTGATCTGTTTTTGTCATGTTAAGACCTCCTTGTTTTAACTTATTATACAAGATGTCCCGCAGATGTGATAAGTGTCGAACGTCATATCCTTAGTGTTTAAATGAATAAAAAAGGGAGTGAAACCTGCGTCTCACTACCCTAATTTTACATCATCCTACTCTTCCACATCAAACTGTGCCTTATAGAGATCATAATACATCCCTTTTGCCGCTAACAACTCCTGATGGCTGCCTTGCTCTATTATATCCAAATCACTCACCACAAATATGCGGTCTGCCTTCTGAATGGTAGACAATCTATGTGCAATTACGAAGGAAGTTCTCGAGGTCAACAAGGTTGAAATCCCCTGTTGAACCAAACGTTCTGTCTTCGTATCAATGCTTGAAGTGGCCTCATCTAAAATAAGAATCCTTGGCCTTGACAGCATCGTTCTCGCAAAGGCTATCAGTTGCTTTTGTCCTACTGACAGCTTCGTGGCTCTTTCATTGATCAAGGTATCGTAATTTAACTCTAAATCCATAATGAATTCATGGGCATGAACAGCCTTCGCAGCGTCCACAATATCTTCGTCTGTCGCATCTAGCTTACCATAGCGGATGTTATCTCTAATGGTACCCGAGAACAAGAAGGTATCTTGGGTCATAATGCCCATTTGACTTCTCAAGCTCTCAATGGAAACCTCTTTAATGTTATGTCCATCAATGAGAATCTCGCCTGTATTAATCTCGTAGAATCGACTGATCAAATTGACAATCGTCGTCTTACCAGCTCCGGTAGGTCCCACCAAAGCAATGGTCTCGCCAGGTGTCACTTCAAAGGATACATTTTCAAGGACCTTTGTCGTGCCATCATAGGAAAAATCAACATTTTTAAAAGTGACTTGCCCTACCATCTCTGGCATTTGGTGTACCTGCGCCTCATCCATAATATCTGGCACAGTATCTAAGATATCAAAGATACGCTCTGCTCCAGCTAGATTCGTGATCAACTGGTTATAGAAATTACTTAAGTTCATAATCGGTTGCCAGAACATGGATATGTAGGCGGTAAAGGCTACTAAAGTTCCCACCGTAATGTTCCCTGAGGTCAAAGAGCTCACCCCTAATAGATAAACAAACACACTTCCTAGCCCCCAGGAGACTTCTACCATGGGCCAAAATAAGTCATTTAAACGGATGGCCTTCATGAAGGCATATTTATGTTCTGTCAACAACTCGTTGAAGGTTTCACTGGTTTGTGCTTCAGCTGTATAGCTTTGCACCACCTTGATACCAGAGAAATCCTCATGGACAAAGGCGTTCAAGTTCGCATTTTTCTTTCTAACCACTTGCCATCTTCTATGGGCTCTAATATCGATAAAGTACATCATGGCTCCAAGAAAAGGAAGCAAGATCAGTGCTGCCAGTGCCAATTTCCAATTGATGATCAACATCACCACAAGGACCACAAGGACCGTAATAAAATCAGGGATCAAAGTAATAACACTGTTGGTTAAAATATCTTTTAAGGAGTTAACGTCCCCAATAACTCTCGCTAAAATCTTCCCTACAGGACGATTGTCAAAAAAGTTAAAGGACAGTTTCTGAATGTGTTCATAGAGCTCTTGACGAATCCGCATCAACACTTCATTCGCAATCTTGGACATGATATTAATCCTGAGATAAATACAATAGGATGCAATGAAGTTAATCACTAGGGCAATAACCGCAATCAGTACAAGGCCCTTATAATCACTGTTCTTAATGTAATTATCAATGGAAATCTTAATCAGTAGTGGGTTAACGGTACTGATTGCGATGATGATGGCCATATTAATCAGTACCAGTAAGATTTCTTTTTTATAGCTTTTCATATAGGCGAGTAAGCGCAGGACTGTTACGAGTTTAACCTCATCCTTAACTTGCTCATCTTCTCTAAAATTATTGATTGGCATATTCTACCTCCCCTTATGCTAAATGTAAGGTGTCATTAACGCCTTCATATTGTTCCATGAAAGTCTCGTAATAGCGACCTTTTTGCTTTAGCAACTCTTTATGGGTGCCTCTTTCAACGATGGTACCCTTTTCTAAAATAATGATTTCATCGGCTTTCTTAACCGCTGAGATTCTATGTGCAATGATGATTTTAGTCACCTCTGTGAGCTCATCGATCTTTTTCTGAATTCTAAATTCTGTTTCCATATCCAGTGCAGATGTGGAATCGTCAAAAATGATGATGCTTGAATTCTTAGCAAGTGCTCTTGCGATGGAAATCCTTTGTTTTTGACCGCCTGAGAGACCAATACCCTTTTCACCAATAACGGTTTGGTATTCATCCTCCATGCGAGAAACGAACTCGTGAGATTCCGCATTTTTTGAGCTGTCTAACATTAAGCTTGTGGTAATGAATTCCTTAGAGCCAAACTTAATATTTTCCTCAATGGTGTCTGAAAATAAGAAAGTATCTTGCATGACCACTGAAATATTACTTCTTAAAGAATTGAGTTCCATTTTTTCAATCTCTGTGTCATTGATTAAGATTTGACCACTGGTTTTATCATAGAAACGAATCAGTAAATTCATAATTGAGCTTTTTCCTGAACCGGTTTCTCCCATGATCGCCAGCGTTTTTCCTGGCTCTATTGAAAAGTTAATGTTCTGTAGCACTTCCATATCTCCCACTTTAAAGGAGACATCTTTAAACTCTACTTTACCACTTAACTTGTCAAACCGAACCGGGTTTGGCACATTGGTAATTTCTGAATGTTGGTCAAAGATCTTATCAATTTTCTTAATCGAAGCCCCGGCTTCAGCCATAACATTACTCAACCAACCAATCATTCTCATGGGCCATACGAGCATATACATATACCCTGAAAACTTAATTAAAGTACCAATGGTCATACCTTCTCCGATGACAAATGCGCCACCAAAGGTCACCACGATGATCGGTAATATACTGGTTAAAAACTCCAGCTTAGGATGGAACTTACTCCAAACTCTGGCTTGTTGAATGTTCAAGGAATAGTATTCCTTATTGTGGGTTAAAAACTTGCTGATTTCATGACGCTCTCTGGCAAAGGCCTTTACCAATCTCACCCCAGCAATATTCTCTTGGGCGATGGTATTGAGCTTTGCATTTTGTTCACTGATCTGACCAAAGGTATTGCCGATGCTTTTTTCTAGTCTCAATGCGATAAAGGCAATGAGCGGCAGTGTAACAAAGGCCAATAAAGACAACTTAGGGCTGATCTGAAACATAAAGAGGGTTGCAAAGATGATACTTAACCCAACTTCTATGGATAACATCAAACCAAAGCTGATGGCATGCCATATTTTGTCTGCATCCTCTTTGATTCTCGCCATTAATTCCCCCGTATTGCTCTCTTCGAAAAAATTAGCAGATAGGGTTTGAATGTGGTCAAATAGATCTTGTCTCAGCTTACAAATAATATGAGCACTGGAGAAATCAAAAAGCAACTCTCTTAAATAGCCAAAGACAGCTCTACCAAAAGTAATCCCTCCCATAGTCAAAATAAGTATTTTGAAAACTTCAAGATTGCCTCCAACGACTACCTCATCAATGATTCTACCTGTTACTTTAGGATTGTTTAAATCTAAAAATAACCCTCCCAGCAAACAGATCAACGCAAATAAATAATAATACCAATAACCTGACATATACCTAAAAATTCTTTTCATAGCTTACCTCCTACATCTTTAAATGCTTTCCCATAAAATAAAAAAGCCATAGTTATTGTCAACCATGGCTTAAACTACACCCTATGAAGGTATAAAAAAGCCACAGGTCGATAACCCGTGGCTCATTTGTTGAAATAAGAATCTAGTTAGGACTAAATTCACTTCTAGAGGCAGGGTTATAGTGTTCAACAAATCTGTTAAATAATCTATCTATTTCAAACATAATTCCTACCTCCTTTCCTGATTTTTCTTTGTTAATATTATCACATTCTGGTTAATAAAGTCAATCTCTTCGTTATTACAGTATGATTGCAGATTCAAAATATTACTTGCTCTCTGTTGTCGCTTCTGTTTCAGCTTCTGTTGTTGTCGCATCCGTTGCAGCTGGAGCTCCTGTGAGACCCTTCACATAAACGGCTTGCCACATTTGATTGTTAATGGTTACAGCATATTTTTCTTTCCATTCCGTATATTTTTGTTCAAAATAAACTTGAGTTTGTGCACTTTTAGCTTTTTCAATGGATGCTGCTTCGTAGTCTTTACGTTTTTGAATATTTTCTTCTGTTGCTGGGATATCTTTTTCTTCAAGCTTGATGATGTGAAAACCATAATCAGTTTCAACAATATCACTAATTTGTCCTGGTGTCATACTATAGGCAGCCGCTTCAAATTCTGGAACAAATTCTCCTCTAGCAAATGTATATTCACCACCCGTTTCTAATGAACCTCCATCTTGAGAATACTCAGAAACTAATGTAGCAAAGTCCTCACCTGCATTGGCTCTTGCTAAAGCTTCTTCAATTTTAGCACGTGCCTCAGACACGAGTTCTTCTGATAATGGTGCTCCTGCGCTATCAACTGTCTGAATAAGAATATGTTTGGCTCTTACGGAAATCGCTGATTCTTCAACGCCGTATTTAACGATAGATGCATAATAAGCATCTGTTAATGCAATTTCATCTAAAGTTGCTTTAAGTGCAACTTCATCAATGGGTATAACAGGTTCTTGAGATACCATATATTTATTTCGAAGTGCATATTTCAGAAATACATTTTCAATCATTTCAAGGGTAAAACCATACTGAAGAATTGCATCAGCATCCATACCATCAAAGTAAATTTTTGCTTGATCTGTCTCAACTTTTTTTTCTTCATCTGTCAATGTAATGCCCGTTTTCTCAGCTTCATAAGCTGTTAAACTAATCGCTATTGAACTTTCTAGAGCTTGAGCCTTAACCATATCTGCTACAGTACCCTCGCCATAAGGTTGTGACATAACATCTTCGCCAAATTGCGCTTCATATTGTCCTTGCATGTCAAAGACAAAAAATAAGGCTTCGTTAATATAAACACCTTCATCCTCTAATTTGTAAAGCGGTAATTCCTCAGCACTTTCATTATTTTCTGCTTCATCTTTTTTACAGCCTATTAGAGCTGTGGATAAAACAACTAGTGCAAGCATTAATACTAAAAACTTTTTCATTTTGTATTTCTCCTTTAACTTATTATCCCGTTGACTTACATGAATGATACTCTTTATTGTGCTCATTATCTTATAAATGAGCGTAACTACTACATTCTAATGTATTTACTCCATAAAATCAACAAAAAAATAAAAAGAGGGCTATCATCGCCCCCTTACACATTCATTTCTTAGTAATAACGTCTGTTCTCAAATGGGTATTGGCGAACATTTGAATAATTATAGTCATAGGGATCATAACCGCCAAAAGGTTGATTATAACCTCTGAAACCTCTATGTCTGCCATGTCCATACCTATTTCTTCTGCGTCCAAAGATTTCATTAAGGAGTAACAGATCCACAAGCTCTCTTCCCCATAAATCATCACGCCTATTGAGTGTGTTTATTTCTTCTACCTTTATTTCTTCAGTAACCCCTTCTACTTCTTGAGTGATCATTGGGAAAAGTCCATCTTTTTTTAGGCAATCACAAATGGTATCTGCCATTTTTTCGATGGTGGCTCTATCTGGATACTGATCATACATCATGCTGCCTTCATATTCAATTTTATCGCAGGCTTCATCAATGTAAACCTGAATTTTCTTACATGAATCCGGATACATCTCTTTCATGAGTTGTAGGTCAATTTCTACGTTATTACTTATTTCCTCATCTTCAGGGGCTAACAAATCTGGTTCCACTGGTGGTTGCATCGGTGGCTGCATAGGTTGCTGCATCGGTGGTTGCATCGGTGGTTGCATCGGTGGTTGCATCGGTGGTTGCAT
>CAZJIO010000121.1:0-6796 GCA_964546035.1 uncultured Eubacteriales bacterium
CTCCCTTTGCACACGACGTGCAAGGGAGGACAGAACGAATCCCCTTTGGTCTGACTAAAAACCACAAACCCACCCGAAAAATTGACTGTCCTGCAAAAGCTACAAAAAAAAGAACCATCGCACTTCCCATGCAACAGCCCTTCCCTTTCTTAAGCAATCCGCTCATCCGTCTTCTTAAATCCCATCTTCTTAATACAATAATTAATAATATCACTTCTCTTAATAATCCCTATAAATACATTCTGATCATCCACTACAGGCACAAAGCTCTGCGTCACCGACAACTCAATCAACGACTCAATATCTGAATTAATCGAAACAGGCTTAGCTTCTCTATATCTTTTCACCTTATCAATGGTTTCTTTCTCAGTATCCCTTAAAATAATCCCTTCCTTATGCTTCAAGTGCCAAAGGAGATCCCCTTCAGATAAAGCATCCACATATTTCCCATGTCTATCAATCACACAGACCTGCGTATAGCGATGAAATTCCATCAACTCTAATGCTTGTCTAATCGTCATACTTTTTTCCATCGTTACCAATTCACTTTTAGGTGTTAAAAAAAACGCAATATTCATAAGCCTCCCCCATCCTTTTCAATAGTCCCCTCTAATATACCACTTAATTGTGTTCTTTTTAAGTATAAAATATTAAATATGCATTAAAAAAATTTATAATGCCTTTCTTAACTCTTTCACAAAGTTTTCAACAGGCTCTGTAGCCCCAAATCCTTCTTCTACTTTCTTAACAATAGCCGATCCCACAATAAACCCATCCACAAAATCATATAAATCAGTTATATCCTGTTGCGTTGAAATACCAAATCCGACAGCAAGGGGCAAATCCGTCTTACTTTTGACTTCCTGTAAATAAGCTTTTACATCGCTATGAAATTCTGAGGAACGCCCTGTTACGCCTAGGGAAGAAACACAATAAACAAACCCTTTGCACCCTTCAACGATTTTCTCCACTCTATCCTTTGAAGTAGGTGCTACCAGTGGTATAAGCGCAATATCCGTTTCAGCAATAACAGACATCAATTCATCTCTTTCTTCAAGAGGCATATCTGGAATAATAAGACCATCAATACCCACTGCCACACAATCCTTAATGAACCGTTCTTTTCCATACACCAAAATGGTATTGATATAAACCAAAAATAAAAGAGGGATCTCTGTGGTTTTTCGAATTTCTCCCACCATGCCCATGATATTTGCAACCGACAAATCTGCATTTTTGAAAGCTCTTTGAGAGGCTAGCTGAATCACTGGTCCGTCCGCCAAGGGATCTGAATATGGGATACCGATTTCAATAATATCTGTTCCTGCTGCTTCTAAAGCCTTTACCAGCTCTGCCGTTTGACTTAAAGTGGGATCCCCAGCTGTGATAAAACCGATAAAGACTTTTTTCCCTCTTTCCTTTAATTGTATAAATTTCTGATCAATTCTATTCATCTCAGTCACCCCTTATTTATTCAATTTTTCCAAACCTTTTTTACCACTTCTAAAATAATCCATTACGGTATGGGTATCCTTATCACCTCTGCCAGAAATGTTAATCACCATAATAGCATCTTTTTCCATTGTTGGCGCCAGTTTCATGGCATAAGCTACTGCATGAGAACTCTCGAGTGCTGGAATGATTCCCTCAATTTGTGTCAACAATTCAAAACCATCTAAGGCTTCTTGATCGGTTATTGAAACGTATTGGGCTCTTTTAATTTCATCCAAATAAGCATGCTCTGGTCCGATACCTGGGTAATCAAGCCCCGCTGATATAGAATGTGCAGGAATAATGTTACCATCTGCGTCTGTAAATAGCTTAGTCTTCATACCATGTAGCACGCCCAATGTCCCGTCACCGCCTTCAGCAAGGACCACAGCATGTTTTCCCGTTTCAATACCAAGACCCGCTGCTTCAACACCAATGAGTTGAACAGATGTGTCTTCTAAGAAAGGATAGAAAATACCCATGGCATTACTACCGCCGCCTACGCAAGCTAAGATGACATCGGGTAATCTGCCTTCTTTTTCCAATATTTGAACCCTTGTCTCATCCCCAATGATCCGTTGAAAGTCTCTCACCATGGTTGGATAGGGATGCGGTCCCACCACTGATCCAATGACATAAAAAGTATCTTCTACCCGTCTTACCCATTCTCGAATGGCTTCGTTGGTCGCATCTTTTAGCGTCTTAGTCCCTGAGACAACCTTAACAACCGTTGCTCCAAGTAACTCCATTCGAAACACGTTAAGCTCTTGTCTTTCCACATCCTCTTCACCCATGAATACCGTACATTCTAAGCCAAAGAGGGCTGCCCCAGTTGCAGTTGCTACACCATGTTGTCCCGCGCCTGTTTCTGCAATGACCTTTTTCTTACCCATTCGTTTGGCCAGTAAAATCTGTCCAATGACGTTGTTAATTTTATGAGCACCTGTATGGTTAAGATCTTCTCTTTTTAAATAGATCTTAGCGCCACCCAGCTGCTCTGTTAATCTTTTCGCATAATAGAGGGGAGATTCTCTACCCACATAATCCTTCATATAATACATATATTCTTCCATGAAGGTTGGATCTTCTAAGGCAGCCTTATAGGCTTCTTCTAATTCTTTAAGGGGATACATAAGTGTTTCAGGGACATATTGTCCACCATATTGTCCAAAATTTTTATTCATTGATCTTTGCCTCCTTAAGTCTTTTAAAAACCCTTTCTATCTTATTAAAATCTTTAATGAACGCTGTTTCTAAGCCAGAATTCATGTCTACAATCTGTGGTTTCACTATTTCTATGGCTTCAACCACATTATCAGGGGTAAGTCCACCTGCTAAAATAATCGAATATTTCTCTGATAAACCCACCACCATCTCCCAATTAAATTGCTTGCCAGTTCCACCTTTGTCCAGTGGGCTGTAGGTATCTAACAAGATACCCTCAACAAAGGGGGCATAGTGCTCTATCAACTTCAGGCTTTCCTCGTCTTTAACACTGATAGTTTTCCACACCTTCGCCTGAATTGCGCTGCAGTCATCCACAGATTCCTCACCATGTAGCTGAACAACTTGTAAAGAACAACCTTCAACGATTGCATTAATAGTTTCTACTGTTTCATTAACAAAAACACCCACCACCTCAATGTCTTTTCGAATGAGCTTCCGAAGCAACCTGGCATTTTCAACGGTAACTTGCCTTTTGCTAGGGGCAAAAATAAGTCCTACATAGTTAAGGGGAAACTGGTTAATGATGGCCACTTCTTCTTTCGTCTTAATACCGCAAATTTTAACCCTTGTAGGCATCTTTAAACTCCTTTGCATGGGATGAAATGTCCCTCGTTCTCATAAAGCTCTCTCCTACGAGGATGGCATCAATCTTTGCTTCTCTAAGAACTTTTATATCTGCCACACCATCTATACCGCTTTCACTGACCACTAAAATGCCATCTGGTATCAGTGGTCTAAGCTGAAGGGTTGTCCTAATATCTGTTTTAAAGGTTTTTAAATCTCTGTTATTAATCCCAATAATATGAGCTTTTATAAGAAGCGCTCTGCCCACCTCTTCAAGGGTGTGAACTTCTACCAGAGCATCTAGTCCTAAACTATGGGCTAAGGCTTGATATTCTATAAGCTCCTTATCTGTCAATATAGCTACAATAAGAAGGACAGCACTAGCACCCAAGCTTTTTGCGTTGTAAATTTGAATGGGATCAATAATAAAATCCTTACACAAAGTCGGTAATGCGCATTTCCCACTGATTTCTTCTAAATAGTCATCCTTACCCATAAAAAATTGCTCTTCCGTTAAAACAGAAATGGCCTCTACACACGTTTCATAAGTCTTAGCAAGCTCTAAGGGATTAAAATCTGCCTTAATGAGACCTTTTGAAGGCGAAGCCTTTTTTACTTCCCCAATAATGGATAAGCCTTCCTTTGCAAGTGCCTCATAAAATGAAGGTCTCTTCCCAAATTGGTCAAATTTATTTTTCAATGTCTCTAAATGATAACCTCTCTCTTGAACACGTTTTCTCTTTAATTCAACAATCTCTTCTAAATATACTTGAGCCATATACGGCCTCCTTTTCATCACACTTAAAAACGATTGGTCATTTCAATAAATGCTTCTAGTTTATCTAAAGCCCTTCCACTATCCACGGTTTCTGCAGCAAGGATCACACCTTCTTCTAAAGTTTCCACCTTTTTACCCACATAAAGGGCTGCCGCCGCATTGAGTAAAACAATATCTCGTTTAAAACCCTTTTGACCCTTGAGCAGTTCTATGATAATTTGTGCGTTATCCTGAGCATCGCCACCCACAATATCAGCAACCGTTGCACGTTCAAACCCAAGCGCTTCTGGTATTAAAGTATAGGTCTTAATAACGCCATTCTTAAGCTCTGTCACTTTCGTTTCAGCCGTTGTAGACAGTTCATCTAATCCTTCCATACCATGTACCACTAAGGCTCTTTCAACCCCAAGATTTCTAAGGACTTCTGCCATAGGTTCTGTCAAGAGTGGATCAAATACACCTAATACTTGTGCATTTGCATGTGCCGGATTAACCAGCGGTCCAAGGATATTAAAAATGGTTCTAAAGCCCAATTCTTTTCTGGTTTTTCCAACAAATCGCATGGCCTTATGAAAAGTAGGCGCAAAGAAAAATCCTAAATTAATCGCCTTCACACAAGCTTCTACTTGCTCAGGTGTGATATCTATTTTAACCCCAAGCGCTTCTAAAACATCAGCCGCTCCACATTTACTTGAGACACTTCTATTACCATGTTTCACCACGGTCACACCCGCCGCCGCGACTATAAAAGAAACCGTTGTTGAAATATTAAAAGTCCCCAACTTATCCCCACCGGTACCACAGGTATCCACTGTATAATAATTAGCGAGCTCTACGACCTCTGCCTTTTCCCTTAAAACCTTTGCCCCACCAACGATTTCAGAAATGGCTTCTCCCTTAACCTTCAGCGCCGTCAAAAAGCTCGCCACTTGAGTCTCGGTGATCTCTCCATTCATAATTTGAGTCATACACTCAATCATTTCTTCTTCTGTTAAGTCCTGCCCTGCAATAAGACTATCAATTTCTTTATTAATCATGTTTTTCAGCTCCTGATTGGATAAAGTTTTCTATAATTCTCTTCCCATTTTCAGTTAACACCGATTCCGGATGAAACTGCAGACCATACACCTCATAATCTTTATGTTTCATGGCCATAATCTCACCTTCATCTGTCATTGATAGGATCTTTAGACACTCCGGAAGACTATGTGCCTCTACGATAAGGGAATGATATCTGGCGACCTTTAAATCGCCAACAATGCCTTCAAACAGCGGATCTGCTTCTAAGGAAATGATTGAGCTTTTCCCATGAAATAAGGTTTTAGCATGAATGACATTACCACCAAAAGCTTCACCAATACACTGATGTCCCAAACAAACGCCAAGCAGCGGAATCTTTCCAGCCACATCCTTGATGATTTGCAAGCAATTCCCTGCATCCTTTGGCGCCTTTGGCCCCGGTGAAATAACAATCTTATCTGGCTTCATGGCCAATATTTCTTCGCTGGTAATCTCATCATTTCTATAGACTAAAATATCTGCATCGTATTCCCCGATATATTGATATAAATTATACGTAAATGAATCATAGTTATCAATTAATAAGATCATAATACCCCTCCTAAATATTAATGGCAGAAATAAGTGCCTGAGCTTTATGTCTGGTTTCTTCGTATTCCATTTCAGGTATCGAATCGGCTACAATGCCTGCTCCTGCCTGAATATGCACCACATGGTCTTTAATCACCATGGTCCTAATGGCAATACACATATCCATGGTTTGATTAAATCCAAAGTAGCCAATAGCCCCCCCATAAATCCCTCTTTTAGAAATTTCAAGCTCTTCAATGATTTCCATGGCTCTGATCTTTGGCGCACCTGAAAGTGTACCTGCAGGCAAGAAGCTCATAAGGACTTGGAACATATCTTGATCTTCTCTTTTTTCTCCTTCAACAAGAGAAACAATGTGCATAACATGGGAGTAATTTTGAACTTCCATGTACTTGGTCACCTTTACTGAACCAATGGTAGATACCCTACCCATATCATTTCGACCAAGATCCACCAACATGATATGTTCTGCAATTTCTTTTTCATCATTGAGCAAATCTTTGGCAAGTGCATGATCTTCCTCTTCTGTCTTACCACGTCTTCTTGTGCCTGCTATTGGACAGTTGCTGATTTTTTTATCCATCAATTCAACCAGCATTTCAGGGGAGCTTCCCACAATAAAATAATCATCAAACTTGAAATAATACATATATGGAGAAGGATTTAATCTTCTCAGCCTTCTATAAAGTGTGAAGGGCGACGTTTTACACCGTGCGCTCCACCTTTGTGAAAGCACCACTTGAAAGATATCCCCTTCATAAATATAATTCTTAGCCTTTTCTACAGCCTCTTCAAAGGTTTTCTTAGAAACATTGCTTTGAAAATTAAGCTTTTCTTTGAGCTCATCGTCTTCTTCAAAGGTAATGTCTCTTTTTAGAAGTCTCTTAATGTCCATGAGCCTCTCCTGTGCCAATTCTTCACCTTTTTCAGTGTCTTCTTCAAGAACTATAATAGAAATGCTGTGATTAAAATGGTCATAAGCAACGGTTTCTTTAACAAACATGAGATGTAAATCAGGCGTACCAATTGAATCAATATTTGCAGAAGGAATTTTCTCATATTGTTTGATCATATCGTAACCTACTGTACCCACCGCTCCTCCTACAAAAGGAAGCTTAGTATGGT
>CAZJIO010000121.1:6903-7556 GCA_964546035.1 uncultured Eubacteriales bacterium
GACCATAAGCCTTAATAACCATAAAAGGATTTGTGGATAGAAAAGAATATCTTCCTTTAGGTTGTTCTTTACTCTCAAGTAAAAATCCCTCACCTTTACGGACATACTTTTGGTACAAAGTAATGGGTGTATCCATATCCCCAATAAGTGTTTCCACATAAGCCTTTAAAATAATTTTCTCCATTTTCTGCCTCCTACAATCTGATTAGAACCTTTATACTAAAAAAAGACCGGTCTCATCCCTTCATGGGACGAACCGATCTAACGTTTCGCTATGCCACCCAATACCATTTATTTAAATAAAAAAACACCCCGTCTTTGAGAACGAAATGTAGTACCACTCAAATAAATAAGTTAAGATCCCAGTACAGAATCAATTGATCCGATACTTTAGCTCTATAACGGGAGCTCCCGTCTTCAACTACTCAGTTTCCCTTTCATCTCGCATCTCCTGGATCCATTCCCATATGTCCATTGTACTGTGCCTCTCACCAATCGACAGCTCGCTGAAACAACCTCTATATGGTACTCTTTCCACTCATTGATTTATTCAATATTCAATTTAATTGAAACAATCATAACACATAAATACATTACTGTAAAGAAGTAATTTATTGACAAGTCACCTGTGTAGTGATATGCTGTATTCACCA
>CAZJIO010000121.1:7578-7825 GCA_964546035.1 uncultured Eubacteriales bacterium
GACTTTATGAACTATACTGGCATAGTAAGAAAACTCGATATTTTGGGGCGTATCACTCTACCATCTGAAATCAGAAAGCAATTTAACCTTGAGAAAGCAGATGCCGTGGAGATTTTTGTGGATGATCGATTCATCATGTTGAAAAAGTATCAACCTGCGGATATTTTCAATGGCTCTATGGAAGATTTAGTGGACTATTGTGGACAAAAAATATCCAAAAAATCCATTTTGGAATTGGCAACTGCCG
>CAZJIO010000121.1:7870-11717 GCA_964546035.1 uncultured Eubacteriales bacterium
AAGTCATCGTATAAGTTACATGAAGAAAGGACAATGTCCTTTCTTTTTTATTGGTTAAAATACTGATAAATCTCTCTTCTATGGACGCTTCTGTCTTTGGAAATGGCTTTAATGGCATCTATTTTAGAATAATCCTTTTTCAAATAGTAATCCATATGCTCTTCAAGGGTCATTTCTAACCATTGATCCAGCTTTTCTTCTTGCAACTTTTCATGAGACAAACCCTCAACTACGAGCACATATTCACCTCTTGGGTCGTGCTCCTTATAGTAGGCAATTGCGTCTAATAGGGGCATCGTCAATACCTCTTCGAATTTCTTTGTGAGCTCCCTTGTTAAAGTGATACTCCTATTCCCGAGGATTCCATATAAATCCTCCAATGTCCCTTTTAACTTATGCGGCGCTTCATAAAATATCAACGTCCTGGTCTCAATTCTAAGCTGTTCGAGCAATTGCTTTCTCTCTTTTTTAGGGAAAGGCAAAAAGCCTTCAAAGCTAAATCTTCTCGTATTTTTCCCAGATAAAATGAGTCCCGTAATCAGCGCAACTGGCCCTGGTATAGACGTCACTTCAATCTTATGCTCATAACACAACTTCACGAGATCCTCACCTGGATCTGATATGGCCGGTGTTCCTGCATCTGTTACCAAGGCAATATTTTTCCCCGCCAATAAATCTTGTATCATTTTAGGACCTTTTTCTATTTTATTGTGCTCATGATAGCTTTCAAGGGATTTTTTAATTTCATAATGATTTAAGAGCTTGACGGTATGTCTTGTATCCTCAGCTGCTATATAATCCACCTCTTTTAAGGTTCTAATGGCTCTGAAGGTCATGTCTTCAAGATTTCCAATAGGCGTTGCTACTAAATAAAGTTTACCTTGCATTTTCTCACCTTCCTATTACAGAAAAAAATAGTCCACCCGTAGATGGACACTTATTGTTGGCTGTCGTCATTCATTATATTGCTGGTCTTTCATAACCATATATTTCATAAATCTCGTCGGAATACTGCTTGATGTCATCGTATATAATCAACGGCTTCTCAATTTTCACCATAGGTTTACCGTACCTTACGGCTTCAATGAGGACCATATTGGCCTCTTTATCTTTATAAGCATGGACAAATCGAATCCTTTTGGGTTCCAACTTGTATTTCTTAAGGACTTCTACAATCTCAATCAGTCGATGGGGTTTATGCACCATAAAAAAACTGCCACCGACTAAAAGTAATCTCGAGGTGACTCGAATCACATCGTCTAAAGTACAAAAAATCTCATGTCTGGCAATGGCTTTGGGCGAATGGGGATTAACCAACCCTTTACCACCGTCCATATAGGGTGGATTTGAGGTGATCACGTTAAAGGATGCTAAAGGAAATAAAGTATCCGCTTCTTTGATATCTCCTTCAAGAATGCTCACCTTTGTTCCCTGCCCATTCATCAAAACACTTCTCTGGGCCATTTCCACATTGTCTTTTTGGAGCTCTAGTCCTGTAAAATATTTCCCATTAGTTTTTGCTTCTAAAAGGATGGGAATGATGCCATTCCCAGTGCCTAAATCAAGGACGGTATCTTCTTCCTTAACACGGGTAAAATGCGATAAAAGTACGGCATCCATACCAAAACAAAAGCTTTTAGGGTTTTGGATAATTCTATATCCCTTTAAATGTAAATCATCTATTCTTTCATCCTCACAAGCACTCATATCTATTCTCTTTTCATCTCAACTTCTTTGCGTTCCATTTTCTCAAGTTTCTTAAGTTCTTCAAGCTCTTCCTTAGAAATGGCATCTTGTGCGTTGTTTTTTACTTTTTTCTTAATGGTGATTTCATCCACATGTGTTTCTAATATCTCAGTCTCGTTGTTCTTTCTGACAATTATTTTAACCAACTGTCTGAGCACATTCACGCTTGCAACTTCACCTTCACGTTTGTCTTCTAATATAACAATATCTCCTACATTTGGAAGTTTCTCGTTAAGCATTTCATAAGTCGCTTCTTCATATTTCAAGCAACACATCAATCGACCACAAACCCCAGAAATTTTAGTCGGGTTCAAGGATAAATTTTGTTCTTTTGCCATTTTAATCGATACAGGGTGGAAGTCACATAAATGGGAATTACAGCATAGACAACGTCCACAAATACCGATTGAACCCACCATTTTGGTTTCGTCACGAACGCCAATTTGTCTCAACTCAATTCTTGTTTTAAAGACAGCAGCAAGATCTTTAACAAGTTCTCTAAAGTCAATTCTTCCATCTGCTGTAAAGTAAAATAACAATTTATTATTGTCAAAAGTATATTCACAATCAATCAGCTTCATATCTAATGAATGCTTACGGATTTTTTCTTGGCAAGTTGTAAAAGCTTCTTTTTCTTTTAATTTATTTTTTTCTTCTCTTTTATGATCTTCTTCAGTTGCAAGTCGAATCACTTTCTTTAAGGGTTGAATCACTTCTTCTTCAGTAATTTTCTTAAGTCCAACCACCACATGTCCATATTCAATGCCTCTTGCAGTTTCTACGATCACATAGCTTCCTTGGGCAGTCTCAAATTCACTTGGATCAAAGTAGTAAACCTTCCCTGCTGTTCTAAATCTAACACCTATGACTTTTATCATTATGATCTCCTTTTGTGACTACACCTATTATTGAATAACTTCCTCTCATTTCTGCCTTTCATGTTGTCTTTGATTTAATCTTTAAGACAAGGTACCATGAAAGCACCTAACATGTTTCTCCTTACATGCGCTCTTAAAAAAACACTTCATGCCAAAGGCATGACTTCAAGTAAAACGATTTACTGACCTACTTCTATACGAAACAGCATTGTCTCTAAGGACAATTGGTAATTAACATTCACACGGGTATTTCTCTGAATCTCTTCTAAACAATGCATTAAAACACTTATATTATTATACGATAAAAGTTGTCCATGTTTCAACAAAGTTTTGTATTTATCTTTGTGAATGATGTACTTTTCATCAGGAATCTTCTTAATGAGCATTAAATCGCGCAACCAAGTCATCATAAGGTCTAAAATCATGCTTGTCTTGTCTTTATAGTCGCTTAATTTTTTAGCGCTTTCCATAGCTTCAAAGATTTGATTATGAAGCCTATACTCTAGCATTTCAATAATATCATTTCTTATGCGTTCAAATTCTTCTGATTTTAAAAGCACCAAGGCTTTTCCAATATTGCCTCTAGAAATAGAGGCATACATTCTAGCCTGCTCTCTATTGATGTGCTCCTTCTCCATTAAATACCCTTGAATCTTTTCTTCATCGATGGATTTAAGGGATAAAATGACACAGCGTGACAACACCGTGGGTAAAAATAAGCTGCTGTTTTGCGCCAATAAGAAAATAACGGCATAGTGTGGCGGCTCTTCTATGGTTTTGAGCAGCGCATTTTGAGCCTGAATCGTCATAGCATCTGCTTCATTAACGATATAAATTTTATAGGGATACTGATAGGGCTTAATGTGAATATCCATGTTGATCTGTTCCCTGATATCATCAACGCCTATACTGGCTTTCTTAGTTGGTTGAATGTATTGCACATCGGGATGATTTAAGGCATCAAAATTCAGACAAGATTGGCACTTTTCACAGGGCTCATCTTGTCCTTGTTCACATTGCAAGGTTTGAGCAAAGGCATTGACGATGCTCTTTTTGCCAATCCCTTCTTCACCTTCGATAATATACGCATGAGACACTTTATTGATTTTAATTGCACTTTTAATATGGGAAATAACATCTTCATGTCCCACTATTTCTTTAAATGAAACCATTTTTAATTCCTTCTTTACGTTGTCACGGGGACGGAGACGGTTGTCACGGGG
>CAZJIO010000122.1:0-5219 GCA_964546035.1 uncultured Eubacteriales bacterium
ATTTAATAAAGATGGTAAAAGGTTTAAATTGATTTTTGAACCGAATGAAAAAATGTTAAAGTCTATGAGAATGTATTGCGCCAGTGTGCTCAAGAAATAATATTTAAAGGATGTGTAGTATGAGAAAGATCCATGTGAATAAATTAAAAGAAGGTATGGTTGTTTCAAAGACCATTTTTACAAGCAATGGGATCGTTCTTCTTACTGAGGGGATGGTGCTAACAAATCGGTACATAGAAAAAATTGTTGGTACGGGGCTTGAATATATTTATATCAATGATGAGGTTTCAAAAGGCATCCTATTGGATGATTTGATCCTTGATCAAACAAAAAATGAAACAAAAAGATTCCTGCAAGAGAGCTTAAAGAAAATAAAAGCGGGTTACTTTAGTGGTGGGGATCAAATCATCAAGCAAGTAGAAGAGATGATCAAAGAAATCATGCTCAATCCAAGAGTGATGGTCAGTTTACAAGAAATCCGCAATAAAAATGAGTATTTGCACATGCATTCCATTAATGTGTGTGTCATCTCCTGTTTTCTCGGGAAAAAAATGAAGTATACAGATGCCCAACTTAAGCATCTAGCATTAGGGGCTTTGTTTCATGATTTAGGGAAAATCAATATTGCCTTTGATTGCACCCGTTATAGAGAAGATTACATTGAAAAAGAGTTTGACATCTATAAGAAGCATGCCCAAGAAGGCTTTGAAATGATGCAAGAAATGCCGAATACGTCTCTTATGTCAGCTAATATTTTGAAAATGCATCATGAAAACTTTGATGGGACAGGATTTCCTCTTGGACTAAAGGGTGAAGCCATACATGAATTTGCCCGAATTGTAGCTGTGGCTAATGAATACGACAATTTGCTTTACAACAATCCTTTTGGGACAAGCCTAAAGCACTATGAAATCATAGAAATTATTATTGCAAAATCCTTTACTGCTTTTGATCCACAGATTGTACGGGCATTTACAAATGCTATTTCGCCTTATCCTTTGGGTTCAGGCGTCGTGTTAAGTAATGGCAAAGTGGGGATTGTTTCAGCACTAAATCCTGCCTTTCCAACAAGGCCAGTCATCAGAGTTATTGATGAAGCCACTATGAAAATTATTGAGGAAGTAGATCTGTCTAAGATTCCCTCCCTCATCATCATGGACGAAAAAGATATTGACAAATAGTCTTTTTTTTGTTACACTCACAAACAACTTAACAATGTGATTTCAAGAAAGAGAGGCTTTATGATGCATAAAATCGTTAAAGAAGGCATAACATTTGATGATGTCCTTTTAGTCCCAGCGCATTCTATGGTGCTTCCAAAGGAAGTAGATGTTTCTACAAACCTAACAAAAACTATTCGACTGGGTATTCCTTTAATGAGTGCAGGTATGGATACAGTTACAGAAGCAAAGATGGCCATTGCCATAGCCCGTCAAGGTGGTATAGGTATCATTCATAAAAATATGAGTATTGAAAAGCAATGCGATGAAGTGGATAAAGTAAAACGCTCTGAGAATGGTGTTATTACAGATCCATTTTCTTTAACACCAGATCATTATGTTTATGAAGCCAATGAATTGATGGCAAAATATAGAATTTCAGGTGTTCCTATCACAGAAGCCACTAGCAGAAAATTAGTTGGTATCTTAACCAATCGTGATCTTCGATTTGAAACAGACTTTAATAGAAAAATAAAAGAAGTTATGACCACAAAAGGCCTTATTACAGGAAAAGTGGGTACAACCTTAGAAGAAGCTAAAAAAGTCATGGGTGAACATAGAATCGAAAAATTACCTATTATAGATGGACAAGGTAACTTATGCGGTTTAATTACCATTAAAGACATAGAAAAGGCCATCAAATATCCAGAATCTACAAAAGATGAGCAAGGCCGCTTAAGAGTGGGTGCAGCAGTGGGTATTTCTGGGGATATGTTAGAACGTGTGACGGCCCTAGTAAAGGCTAAGGTAGATGTTATTGTTGTTGATACAGCCCATGGACATTCCATTCATGTCCTCAATGCGGTTCGTAAAATAAAAGAAAATTATCCTAATACACAAATCATTGCAGGAAATGTAGCAACCGGTGCTGCCACAAAAGCACTTATTGAAGCGGGTGCTGATGGGGTTAAAGTAGGAATTGGTCCTGGCTCTATTTGTACCACCCGAGTGGTTTCAGGCGTTGGTGTACCACAAATCACAGCGATTTATGATTGTGCTGAGGCGGCTAAACCTTATGGCGTGCCCATTATTGCTGATGGAGGTATCAAGTACTCTGGAGACGTGGTTAAAGCCATTGCAGCCGGTGGGAATGTGTGTATGATGGGTAGCTTATTTGCTGGATGTGATGAAAGTCCTGGAGAAACAGAACTTTATCAAGGCAGAAAATACAAAGTTTACAGAGGTATGGGTTCTATTGGCGCTATGGAAAAGGGCAGTAAAGATCGCTATTTCCAAGAAGATGAGAAAAAGTTAGTGCCTGAAGGTGTTGAAGGCCGTG
This sequence comes from uncultured Eubacteriales bacterium, assembly GCA_964546035.1. GTDB lineage: Bacteria > Bacillota > Clostridia > Lachnospirales > Vallitaleaceae > CAZJIO01. Next base: position 2,500 of record CAZJIO010000122.1, read on the forward strand.
TTGCTTATAAAGGGCTACTTGAAGACACCATTTATCAACTCATTGGTGGACTTAGATCTGGCATGGGTTATTGCGGAACAGCAACCATTGAAGATCTTATGGAAAATGGCGAGTTTATTAAAATTTCTGCAGCTTCTTTAAAAGAAAGTCATCCCCATGACATTCAGATTACAAAAGAGGCACCAAATTATAGTGTAGGCAATTAAAAAGAAATGGATGAGGCTATGGCAGCGTGCCATAGCCTCTTATTACGATTAAGCACTTTTATAGTTGAGTTATAGAGTCATATTTGGTATGATGGGTAATGAATAAATGAAGGCAGGTAAAACGAATATGTGGTTTAACAATGCTGCACAATTGCTCAATACCGTTCGAATGGATTGGGGTAAGAAAAGTCAGAAAGAAAGAGATTTTAAAAGGCTTCGTGAAGAGTATGAATTGGTAAAAGACAAGGAGCAAAATGAAATAGGGGATCAGACTTGGCATGACTTAGAAGGGGATACCCTTTTTGTAGATATGGATCGTACAAAAACCTATGCAGGAAGTCTCATGCTGTATAAAGCCTTGAGAGAAACGAGAAGCAAAGAAGAGGAAATCAAGAAGATTGGTAAGGAGATAGATGTTCTTGTTAAAAAACCTGGCGTAAGAGAGCCCATACAGGTGGCATTAGCCCGCTTAGGTGCTCATGATTTGGGAGGACTTCTTTATTTTTTAGATCGCAAGATATTTTTTGAACCCATTTATAGAGTGCTTGCAATATTATTTACCTTTATGCCCTTTATTGCCATTGGTTCAGTTATTCTACTAGGGACTCAAATGCTTCTCCTATTGGTGACAAGTTTGATGTCTAATGTGGTTTTGTATTTTGTTTTTACAAAATACATAGTCATCAATAAGGCTTACTTTACAGTCGTGCGAAATATGATTATTTGCGCTTCTAAAATTGGACAAGTTGAGGATGAAGAGCTAGCACCTTACACAGGACCCTTAAAAGAATTGTCAAAAAAGTGTCGTCATATAGTTGTGAGATCTAAAGGGCTCGAGTTTTTAGGAAATGACCCTATTGGTTTTGCGGTGTATTTGGATATGTTGATGATGATCAGTATTAGAACTTTTTATCGAATTCTAGATCTGATCAATGTTCACCAACAAGACTTGGTGGAAATGTACAAGATGATTGGCCAGACAGATGCTCTCGTGGGTATAGCCTCCTATCGCTCTAGCCTTAAAGAGCATTGTAGACCAGAGTTTACAAAAGAACCCCAAATTCTGGAAATTAAAGAAGCTTATAACCCTCTGCTAAAGAGCTCAATTAAGAATTCTATCAGCATTCATAAAGAAAACATCTATTTAACAGGTTCCAATATGTCAGGGAAGTCAACTTTCCTTAGAACAGTAGGCGTGAACGTCCTGTTAGCTCAAACCTTTGATTTTGCCTTTTGTGATGTTTACAAAGGCTCAATCTTGAAAATTTCTTCATCCATCAGTAGAAATGACAATTTGCTAGAAGGCAAAAGCTACTTTTTGGCGGAAGCAGAAATTGTTCTGGGTATGTTAAAAGAATCCCATGACGAAGTGACTTCCTTGATCATCATCGATGAAATTTTTAGAGGTACCAATACCAAAGAACGTATAGAGGCTTCTGCTGGCGTACTGAACTACCTTGCAAAGCAAAATGCCATTGTGTTTGTTGCTACCCATGACCTTGAGATTAAAGACATGGCCCATGAATCTTACAAGAATTATCATTTTGGAGAAAATGTAGGACAACAGGGAATCGAATTTGACTATAAATTGAAAGAGGGAACCACTGTAGTAGGAAATGCTCTAAAGATTCTTAAATATTTAGGGTATCCAGATGAGATGTTTGAAAGTGGGGAGATTCATTAATGGAAATGACGATTTTATTTGAAGATGCCCAACTGGTCGTTGCGATTAAGCCAGCTAAAGTGCCGTCTCAGAAAGATTTAAGTGGCGATCTGGATATGGTGACCGCGATATCAATGCATTTGGAGCATACATCTGGGAAAGAGAGGCCTTATGTGGGTTTAATCCACCGCTTAGATCGTCCTGTAAGCGGCATAATGGTCTTTGCAAAAACCGCCCAGGTCAATGCTAAGCTTTCTGAACAAATTCGTCTGCATAAGATGACGAAGCAATACTTGGTAGTAGTGAGTGGTCAGCCCATTTTAGACCAGGTCACTTTAACAGACTTCTTAATGAAGCAGGGGAACAATATCTCTAAGGTTGTTAAGAAAGGGGCTCAGGATGCCAAGGAGGCCGTTCTGAGGTACGAATGTTTGAAAACAATTGAGCATGACACCTATGGCACCCTATCTTTGTTAAAGGTAGATCTCATAACAGGAAGACACCACCAAATTAGAGTGCAACTTTCTCATGGTGGCTTACCTATCTGGGGTGATACAAAATACAACCCAGCCTTTTTTATTCAAGAGGAACCGGGGAAAAAGGCATGGTACCAAATTGCCCTTTGTGCTTTTCAACTCACATTTTATGATCCAAAAAGCAATACGCCAAAGACTTTCCAAATGGAACCTGAGCAATTCCCATTTGATTTATTTTAAAAAAGCCCTGATTGATCTGTACTTTGGATTAATCGAGGCTTTTTTCATCTGCATTCACACCAATTTCATACAGACGGTGTAGTATGAATGCATATAGACAGGAATTGTTGTATCATTAACAACTCGCGATTTTTT
>CAZJIO010000122.1:5236-9184 GCA_964546035.1 uncultured Eubacteriales bacterium
TTTTCCATATACAAAGATTTATAAAACATTTATAATACTATATAACGGGTTTTTTTGAACGAAAAATATAAATTAGGATGGGTGAAAAATGAATCGAGAAGCAAATACGATCCAAAAAATGATAGGAAACATTGAACAAGTGATTGTTGGTAAAAAGGAGACGGTGGAACTGCTTTGTATTGCCTTAGCTTGCGAAGGTCACGTCTTGATTGAAGATGTGCCAGGTACCGGGAAAACGACTCTTGCCTTGGCGCTTTCTAAGACTATTGGTGGTACTTTAAAGCGTGTTTCCTGTACACCAGATATTATGCCGTCTGATATTACAGGCTTTTCCATGTACAATCCAAAAAATAACGAATTTGAATACCGTGAAGGCTCTATTGTGTGCAACGTCTTTTTGGCAGATGAAATCAACCGAACACCTCCAAAAACCCAGTCGGGTTTGCTAGAAGCCATGGAGGAGAGACAAGTCACAGTAGATGGAACGAAATATGGCTTACCTAGTCCTTTTATGGTCATTGCAACACAAAATCCCATTGAATATCTGGGTACATACCCTTTGCCTGAGGCGCAACTCGACCGTTTCTTATTAAAAATTGCATTAGGATACCCCACAGAGACAGAAGAAATTAAGATTCTAGAACGTTTTTCTGGTCGTAGTCCTTTAGAGGTTCTAGAGACATCTGTCAACCTTGAAGAGGTGAAAGCCCTTCAAAAAGACATTCTAGAAGTGCATATTCATCCCCTTGTGGCGGAATATATTGTAAAAATAGCTAAAGCCTCAAGAAAGGATAGTCAAATAGCACTGGGAATTAGTCCAAGAGGGACCTTGGCCATTGCCAAAGTAGCAAAAGCTTGGGCCTATTATAAAGGGAGAGACTATGTAACACCCGATGATGTTAAAAAAATATTGATGCCAGTTTGCTCTCATAGAATAACGCCAAGAGCTGAAGCTAAGTATGAAAATATCTCAACAGAAGAGATTTTAACCAATTTACTTAAAAATGTGGCTGTTCCTGGTGGGGATTTTGGAGGCGATTTGAGTGCTTAAAAATCGACTAATTTATTGTGGTTTTTTGATTTTAATAATTGTCGTTGCTACTTATAAAGGGGGATTCCCTATAACGTTGTTGTTTTTCATAACGCTTATTCTGCCCTTGGTTTCCTTTGGGTTGCTACTCTTTACTTACTATATGTTCAAAGTTCAACAAAGTCTCGATAAACGCAATGTGGTAAAAGGCGAGTCGGTTGTCTACACATACGCACTACATAATTTAACCCCTTTGATTTTTTGTCCGATGCAAATCCATTTCTATGGAGATGCCATTCTTTTTAAAAAGTCTGAATTGATGAAATCCTGTGAAGTGATTTTAGGACCAGGGAGTATACACAGCACCTCCATAGAAGTGGATTGTATCTATAGAGGCAGTTATTTTTTGGGTATTGAAAAAATTGTGGTGAGAGATTTTTTCGGTCTCTTTAAACTGACATTTAAAAGCATTGAAAAACAAAAAATATTGGTGTACCCCTTAATTCGAGAAATCAAACATTTATTCATGCCCAATGCCATCAGTGAGGCGACAGAAAGTATCATCAGTTTTGACAAATACGATTCTAGCTTATTTACCAATATTAGGGACTACCGAGGTGGCGATTCCTTTAGGTCCATTCATTGGAAATTGAGTTCTAAATATGGTCAATTGATGACAAAAGAATATGAGGGTAATGTGAATAACAAGTCTCAAATTTTTGTTAATTGTGATGCATTGCCTTTTTCATTTGAAGAAAATATCGTCATTGAAGAGTATGTTGTTGAAGGTGTTGTTGCCCTAGTCAAATACCAATTACAAAGCAATACGCCTACAGAAATGTTTTGGTTTAAGTCGGAAAATAGACGGGTATACGGGAATAAAATGAAGGATTTTGGCAAGTTCTATGGCGCGTTAACTGAAATGGTTTTTGGAGGAAAAAATCAATTTGAAAAAGTGCTCCATAAAGCAATGAGTGGTCACAATGATACAGGTAATTTTATCATTTTTACTGCGTATATTGATCAGTCTCTGAGTGACTTCCTCGTGAGAAAGAAAAAGCAAAATTGCACAATAAATGTTTTTGTGGTAGATGCCACCAATAGTGAATTTACCCGTTGTATGGAAAGTATTAGTAGAGAACCAAAATATCAATTAATGACACATGGCATAAATGTTTATAAAATCATTTTTGAAAACGGCGTGTGCAGAATGGAAGTGGCATAATTATGGTGGTGCTATTGTATGGTTATGGGTTGATCTTCTTTATTTCCTGCCTCATGGGCTATCAAGTCACCTTACTGGAGACTGTTTTTGTTTGTGGGCTTGCATATTTGATTACAATCAGTCTCCTTCGAACCAAAAAAATCATGGCCATCACAGCGCTGACTTTGATATTACTCATTGCAACCTGTAATGGGGTGTTTTATGCCTTAGGTTACTATGATTGGATGAGAGATCAAGTCGCTGCATTTGTGATGCCTTATTACACAACGATTATAGGCAATGTTTTTGAAATTGACTTATTGAGACAAAATATTTTGATGCTTCTTATTGCCATAGGCGTATATAAAGGGATTACCCTTGTTAAGGATAAAAAATATGCATTAGAAGTCTTGATGGGGTTAGGTTTTGTTTTATGCATGGGTGGTTACTTGTTAGGTAGGATTACTTCCTTGCGAGATTTCTATGGCATTCTTGTTTTTTTTGCAGCGCATTTTTTGCTTTATTTTTCACAGTATCTACAACGACATAGAGCTTCAATGGGCACATATGCAAATCCTTTTAGACCTTTTGCTGTGCTAACGGTACTCTTTGTGGTCGTGGTCATAGGAACCTCTGTCTTACTGTATCTTAAATACCCCAGACCTTTTCAACTGCCAGAAAATACAGTTGGAACAGCAAAAGGGAGTAGTCAAGAAGTGCTCAACGAGATCAAAGAGTATTATGACTATGAAGTGAATGAAGGTGGGAAGATCAGTGATGAATTCCTTTTTGATGGATTAGAAATTTTTCAGGTCAAGACGAGCAGATCCAATTATTTAAAAGGACTTGTTTATGAAGTATATGATGCAGGGGCATGGCGTCAAGCTGAAGAAGGTTTAGCCTTGGATGTAGAGGAAGATATACAGCAGTTGAATAGTGAAATACCCAATGAATTAGAAGAAGTAATCGTTCATTATACAAAATTAAAATCCAACGTCTTATTTGTTGGTGGTCACGGCATTCAAAGCCTCTTTGTGGATAAAGATCTTAAAGTAGCCAGCGATGTGGACAGAGGCACCTTTAAGATCACGGATTATATAGGAACCGTAATAAAGGAAGGGGTTAAGTATACCTTTCAATCTCAGTTAAATCAGATGAAAGATCAAAAAGTCATTGATTTGTTAAGAGAAAAGGATGGGACCCTTGATTTGAGTTTAACAGCTTATGCAACGATGGTAGGGTATGAGGATATAAGGACCTTGGCCACTAGGGTTACTCAGGATGACTTGACTCAGTACGATCAGGTTCAAGGGATTTTAACCTATTTGAAAAACAATTATTCTTATAACACGCATCCAGATATCAGTCAACGCGGCGATTTGGATCCCATTCAATATTTTTTATTTAGCAACAAGGAAGGGTTTTGTCAGCACTTTGCTACCTCTGCCATATTGATGATGAGGAGCTTGAATATTCCTGCACGTTATGTGAGAGGGTTTTATGTGGATACGACCATCACACCAGAAGAGCTGATGGGTGATTATTCGAATATGGCATCTTTGGGCTCGGGTTATAAGCGGGTAACGGATGCCAATGCCCACGCTTGGCTTGAGGTTTTCTTTCCTCAAAGGGGATGGGTCATGTTTGAGGCAACGCCTGGTATTAGTATTGAGGAAGAGACAATAGAACCGATAGATTTGACAGAAGAAAATCC
>CAZJIO010000122.1:9204-11568 GCA_964546035.1 uncultured Eubacteriales bacterium
TAGTGATCAAAAGAAGGATAATGGCATTTGGATCGTGCTTTTGGTCATTTTCAGTGTACTCCTGACGGCATTACTGATTTGGAGTGTCGTGAAAGGAATTGTGAAAAAGCGTTTTTATCAACGCCTTATAGCTTCTGAAAAACTGAAGGTCTGTTATGGACTTATGGTTAATTATCTGAAGCTCATGAAGTTCGAGAAATTCGATTACGAAACGCCAAGAGAATATGCGAAAAGAATCGATGAAGAGGGTTGCGTACATTCTGAGGCTAACTTAGAGACCTTGATAGAAAGTTATGAAAATGTTCAGTACGGACTCTATGCCAGTACGGACGTGGAAGTGCTCCTCTATAAGAGCTATCTAAAAGATGTTAAAAAAGAGGCGCTTCAAAATGCAGGGTTGTTACGATGTTTAAAAACCATGGTATCGGAGTTTTTAATGACATAATGAATTAAAATGGAGTGATAAAAAATGCGGTATAAAAAGAATGTCATCCTGCTCATCTTTTCTATTGTACTATTCATGTTGAGAAGTGGTATCAAGCGCTATGCCTTAGATCATCCCGAGCAAACTGAAAAGTATTATTCAAGAGGGATATACCCGGTTATCTCAAAGATATTGACTTCTATAGCCAATGTTTTCCCTTTCTCTATTGGGGAAGTGCTTATCGTAACGTTGGTATTGATTGCTATTGTGGCATTTGTCAAACTGATTATTCTCTTGGTGAAAAGAAAATGGGGTACTGCCCTTAACAGAGTTTTGGTGCTCATGTTATGTACCGTACTCGTATTCAGTTTTTTTGATGGTGTTTGGTTGCTTAACAATTACAGACCAGATTTTGAAGATCTGATTCAGCTCAAGGTTGAAAAATCGAGCAAGGCAGATTTGGAAAATACCTTTAAGGCCCTTATTGAGAAGAGCAATGCCCTTAGAGAGGAACTGTCAGAAAATGAGGACAACATTCCTAATGACCTAACACTGAAAGAAATACTCCAAACAGCCTATAAAGGCTATGGACCACTTTCAGAGCAATATGAATTTTTTAGAGCTGATCCTGTTCGCGTAAAAGGGCTTTTATCATCGCCTTTTCAAACCATGAGTGGTTATACCGGGGTATTTCTTTTTTTCGCAGGTGAACCGACAGTAAATCATGAGGCACCAATTTTTACTCTGCCTCACATTGCAAGTCATGAGCTTTCGCATCAGCAGGGTTTTGCCCAAGAAGAAGCCGCCAATTATATTGGGTTTCTAGCATGCAAAGGACATCCATCCACTTTCTTTCAGTATTCTGGCTATTTTGAAGCCATGAGTTATGTGGGAAATGCCCTTTACCTCGTGGATCAAAAATCATTTTATGAAATAACAGAGCAGTATAGTCCTAAGGTTTTAGGCGATTTAAAGGCAGTTAGAACATTTTGGACAAAGAAACAAAAAAGTAAGCCTTCAGAAATTGTGAATAAGATCAATGATTCCTATTTGAAGGCGTACAGTCAAGAGGATGGCATTAAGTCTTATGGTAAGTTTGTTGATTTATTAATTGCTGATTTTCTGGATGACAAAAAGATATAATATGCTATAATAAACCAAGAAATTTAAATTTATTTAGGAAGAGGGGTTATTTAGTATGTTAGGTAACTTTGTCAATGCAGGTGCCATCATTATCGGATGTTTATTGGGTTTGTTGGTAAAAAATGGGCTAAAAGAAAAATATAAAGAAATCGTCATGGAAGCCATTGGTTTGTCGGTTTTATTTATTGGTGTAACAGGGGCAATAAAAGGTTTGCTAGACCCGGATGCTGTTCCCGTGCTGTTTATTATTAGCCTGGTTGTTGGGGGACTTATAGGAGAATGGATTGATGTTGAGAAGAGACTAGAAAGCGTAGGCAATTTTCTTCAAAAGCGATTTGGTTCAAAGGATCAAAATATATCTCAAGGCTTTGTAGATGCAAGTCTTATTTTTTGTGTAGGGGCTATGGCGATTATGGGATCTCTTGACAGTGGGTTAAGAGGCGATCATGACACGCTTTTTGCTAAATCCATCCTTGATGGTATTGCGTCCCTGGTGCTTACCACTACATTAGGCATTGGTGTTATTTTTTCAGCCGCCGCTGTTTTTATTTATCAGGGACTGATTGTTCTTTTTGCCCATAGTGTCGCACCGTATCTATCCACAGATATTATTCGAGAGATGACCATCGTTGGGAGCATTATCATTGTAGGAATTGGGCTTACTATGCTTAATATTAAGAAAATTCGAACAGCGAACCTGCTACCTGCTATAGCCATTCCGATTGTATATTACCTGGTTATTCTGCCGCTATTTACATAGAAACGGAGAAAAATGGTCACGGGGACGGAGAAATTGA
>CAZJIO010000123.1:0-247 GCA_964546035.1 uncultured Eubacteriales bacterium
CGCGCTTCGCATCAAACTTATCAAAATGTAGCATTAGCTCGCACATGGCATCATTAACACATTCTTCAATGTCCTCTTTTGAACCTATGTTTGAAAGAATGTTTCGAGCCACATATTCAGATAAGTTATAATACTTTTGGTAAAAATCTTCCTGCACGCTTTCGTTATTCAATTCTATTATATCTTCCAATTTTCCCCTCCTCCAAATACTTTAAAGTCCTCTTATACTTATTAATAGTATAGCAGA
>CAZJIO010000123.1:374-3464 GCA_964546035.1 uncultured Eubacteriales bacterium
AATGGGTCCATAAAACTAATGATGCGGGGGCTCATTGTTTTAGTTATCTTCAAGGATGATGTATTACATTTTATCGCAACGTACTTAAATAAGCCAACTTCAAACACCCCATAATACCTTGTTTACCCCCTAAAGCACTGGGAACAATGTATTGATCCATATTATTGATTTCGCTTGTATCAATATATCCATTGAGTAATAACTGTACTTTTGAGCGAATCTTAGGATACAACTGGGTCTGGTGCATGACACCACCACCTAAAACAATCTTTTGTGGAGACAGTGTTAGAATATACCCGACAATTCCCTGAGCTAAGTAATCTGCCTCCAAATCCCATACCGATTCATCATCAAATAATTCGTGGGCTTTCTTGCTCCATCTGCCTTCGATAGCTGGTCCTGAAGCTAATCCTTCCAAACAATTTGAGTGAAAACGACAATTGCTACTATAATGATCCTCAACTCTTTTGTTAATAAGGACATGTCCTGCTTCCGGGTGAAGCATCCCATGTAGGATCTCATTATTAACAATGACCCCTACCCCAATGCCTGTACCAACTGTAATATATATACTTGAATCCAATCCATTTGTCGTACCCCATGTAGCTTCGCCCAAAGCAGCAGCATTTACATCCGTATCAAATCCAATGGGTACATTTAGTGCATCAGACAATGTGCCCACAATATTGTAATTAGTCCATCCATATTTAGGCGTTGTTGTTATGTACCCATATTTTCCTGATTTACGATTTAAATCAATAGGACCAAAGTTACCAATCCCTAATGCAGTTATATCCTGAACCTCGAAATAATTTATGACATTTTGCATTGTACTAATGGGATCTTCTGTAGGAAAACTAATTTGATCTAATATTTCTCCATTTTCTTTCCCTATCGCACAGACCATTTTTGTGCCACCTGCTTCCAAAGCACCAAGTAACATATTGTTGTACCTCCTAGAATTTTTATATGCTTTTAATTATGTATTAGGACTAACTCCCATTTAGAAATAGTCTTTATTTCCACATCCTTGTCTGAGAAAAACTCAATACCATACTCTTTATTTGTTGGAAATACAGTTGAAGAAATAGCTCTTTCACCATCATTAATAAATACTTCCACCGTACAGCGGTCTAGGAAAATACGCCATTTTAGAATATTATTAGTTACATTAACAGGTACGATTCTAATACCTGAATGAATTTCATATGGACTTTCGATGTAATGTCCCGACCTAAAACGATCAAAAATAACATATTGCTTATCTTTGATATAATAAAGTAGCGTTTCCTCTCCATTTCCTTTGTATAATTTCACACCAAACTGATTGGCTTGTTTTAAATCAACTTCTAATTCTAACTCAAGTGTATTCCCAAATATCCCATCAAAGGTCTTATTACCTTTCATAAGGATATTATTATATGTAATTTCATTTCTCCTGTAATCCTTTATTTCCTCAACTACCATTTGGATGAGCTTACCATTTTTTATGGATAGTTCCCTAGGCAATGTCATACAACCCGCCCATTGATGACCAAGTTCATGGGTAACATAGGTTCTAAACCACATTTGCATCCAGGCAATCATAATTCTTCTACCCTTTGAATCTATTAGGGTTTGAGGCGCATAGAAATCAAGACCATAATCTATTTCATCATAAAACTGGTTATCAAAAATACCAGTTTTATAATCAAAACCACCCGTCATATATAAGCATGATTGAACATTCCAGTAGTTATTTTTAACTTTTTCTACGTTCATAGCAGATAGGAGTAATATATCATATTCATCAATTCTAAATAAATCTGGACATTCCCACATCCCACCAATTAGATTTTTACTTTGAGAAACAATATTCTTATAGGTCCAATTGACTAAATCTTCTGAAGTATATAACAATATTTGTCCAGAAGTGTCCTTATTACGTGATGCTACTACACAATGGTACATACCATTTTGCTTCCATATATTGGGATCTCTAAAATCATTTACTACACAATCATTTGGCAACATAGATGCACTAATAATAGGATTATTAATATCTTTTGAAAAATGAATACCATCCTTACTGGTAGCAAGGCACTGAACTTGTCCCTCTTGTCCTTCTTGATTGACATAATTACCCGTATACATTAGAACAAGACTATCCCCATCTTCTAGAGCACCACCAGAAAAACAACCCCTATTGTCATAAGGCATATCTGGCGCTAGTGCTACTGGTAATTCCTCCCATGTAATTAAATCTTTACTTTTCGAATGACCCCAATGAATTTGATCCCATTTAGAATCATATGGATTAAACTGATAAAACAAGTGATACTCCTCTTTAAACATTGTAAATCCATTCGGATCATTTACCCAACCAATTGGAGCGACTGCATGAAAACTAGGACGATATTCACCTATGACTTTATGTCGATTTTCTGATATGTAATTGTTAGCTTTTTCAATTTTTGTACTCATTATTTTCCTTTCCTTGCTTTTTAAATTTATTTACTATCTGGAATGTAAAGTTTAAGATTAGATATTACAATCCTTATTGTTTTTTTCCATACTATTTATAGACTTCAACATCGTACAACATTACATTTGAACTTTCGCTAAAAAATCCCCACTCGTTTCTATTGGCTGCATACATCCTAGCGGTTAAGGCGATTTTATCATTGATATATAACGTTGCAACCGTATTGTCAAATAGAAGAACAAACTCAATTTCATCCCCCTCATTAATCGCGAAATCAACTTTTGATTGTGGTTCTTCACTCATAATGATATCTGTCCTCTTATTGAAGAATCCGATATAATCTTCAGCTTTATTAAACACGAAATTCAGCGTACCTACTTTAGAGTCTACCAAGTTATAAGCAAATCCAAAAATATTCGTGCTATCATTCACTTTAATTTTACCCTTTATCTTGGTACTTCCATCTATTTTAGGAAAAGATACTAATTCATATTCTGTTCCTGAAAAACGAAGTATTCCGCCTTCATTTGTTATAGTTTCCGAATTTTCAAAGGAGCTCACCTTCATATTATGATTCATTTTTTCATTAATGCTTTGAACCGGAGTAACACTTAATCGCCCGTCAT
>CAZJIO010000123.1:3474-11223 GCA_964546035.1 uncultured Eubacteriales bacterium
CTTGTATGATTTGATGAGATACCAAATTACCTCCCCAAATATAGTCATTTTCATCCTGGTGGCCACCTTTTGTTGCATTCCATCCGATAAGATACATTTCATCATGCATCTTTTCCATACGTCCTGCATAAAATCCACTTCCATCAAAATAATCCACTTCCGGTATCTCAAATGGCCCTTCAGCCGATTCCGCAATCCGATAATGAACAATTCGATTTGGCCATTGATCAGAAAATGTCAAATACCAGTAGTCATTCCATTTGATTAAAGTAGGACATTCCAGATTAGAATCCGTTCCCATATCATTTTCAAAAAGTACTTTTTCATTATTCCATTGAATCAAATCCTCTGACTTATAAAGTGCAACGACACCCATGTTATTTTTCCTTGTTGTTACCAACATCCAATACTGCTCATCACTTTGATTATAGAAAACATAGGGATCACGAAAATCATCGGCTGAATACGCTTCATCCGCATAAAAAGTATCTTCCTCGTGTTTCATCCAGTTTTGCAAATCTGTACTCGTTGCGTGCATAATTGCTTCTTTTGGCGAGTATGTATCATTGTGTCCGGTATAAAAAGCATGGAATAAACCTTCTTTATCCTTTATCACAGAACCGGTTCCAAGCGCAATATCTTGTTTTTTAATATCATTCCCATAGGGGATTACCTCCCCTAAGAACTCAAAGTCGTAAAAATTCGTTGTCGTATAACGACCCCATGGATGATACCCTTGAGTTCCTACTCTTTCATCCTCAAGGAAAAATATATTCATTTTTTCTCCATCAAAATAGGGCATAGGATCCCCTACAAAACAAGAATCTGGCGTTGGATGAATTGTTACATCCTCTACCTCATCATTGTTATTCATATTGATATTGTTATCCACAGTTACAGTATCTTTATTAGTACTTATACACCCAACAATCAGCATAGTTAAGCCAATTATTAAAATGATACATTTTTTCTTCATAAATACGTTCCTCGGATCATTTAGTCTTCTATTCATTTCTTATCGCTCCTTAACTTTTATTATTTCCCATGAAATTTACATATTTCAATGATCATTACAACTTTGGTTTAAATCGTTCTACTCATTGTCAAAACATGTGCATTTGCACAATAATTGACATTTGCATATAAAGGCAATATAATAAGGTTATATATTTAGAGGAGGCGTACTCATGAAGACAGTTTCTATTAAACAGATTGTAGAGGAGACCGGTTATTCCAGAAACACGGTTTCTAAAGCACTTAATAACAAAGGAGTTCCAACAAAAACAATGGAAATCATTATTAACAAGGCAGTAGAGCTTGGTTATAAAGGTTTCTCCAAAGAAAATATTATTTATCAAGAGGCCGAAAAACCCACATACAACTTCCTAATATTAATGAAAAATTCCACCTTATCTTTAAATTTCTTTTCAGCAATTTTACGAGGTATCACTCATTCCACCCATAGAAAGAATGAAATTATTAACACAATTCCCTTTACTACCGAAAAAATGGATCGCAATCAAATGGTCATGCTTCAAACTATTCTAGATGAAAAGAGAATTAATGGAATCGTATGTTTTGAAACCTTCGACGATGAATCAATTGATATTATTTTAAAAGCAAACTTACCTACCATTTTTATTGACTCGAAAGTGTTTTTGCATCACGAATCAAACAACTATGACATCTTATTAATGAACAATTATGATAACATTTATAAGCTCGCTTGTGATTTAGCAAAAACTGGAGTTAGCAAAGTCGGTTTTATAGGCGACCACTTTCATTGCCGAGGCTTTCATGAACGTTATTTAGCTTGCCTTTCTGCAGCTCACGAGATGAAATATGATGACCTTCGTAAATATTCCATCTTAGTTCCTGAATCCGAAGCCCGTTACGGTGAATACAACTGGTTACGAAAAAAAATTCTTGAATTACCCGCCGTGCCAGATGCTTTCATATGTGCCAATGACAGTATTGCTATTACTCTTTTGTCGATCTTACAAGATTTAGGTCACAAGATCCCGACGAGCATACAAGTAATCGGATTTGATAATGTAATAGAAGCTGAATTTTCGAAACCCAAACTCACGACGGTAAATACCCCAAAAGAAATTATTGGGCAAGATGCCATTGATTTGCTCATTAATCGACTCAATCACAAACAAAGTACACCACGCACTATTTATGTAGATACCCAGATTATTTATAGAAACTCAACACGACTCTAACTTAAAAATCTTATGTTAAAGAAAAGGTAGTTCATCAAGAGGTTCGATGAACTACCTTATGTTAATTCATAAACTATTCTGCTAAATAGGCATCTAAGTATTTTTGTCTGATTCCTAAATATTCTTGCAAACCAAGTTCATCTAGTTTTTTCAAGTAAGCATCCCAATCTTTATCAATACCGCCACTGAGAATCCATGTTGCTTTCATCAGTTGAGCATAATCATTAATCTCAGTTTGCAAAAGCACCATACTTTCCACATCTTCTTGGGTCATAAATACCTGTGGGTATACCATATCATAACGCATGTCTGAAACATAACTCTCAACATATTCCATTCGCTCAAGTGCATCTGGAGGGATGGTTGTATATACATCGTAATAACCATCAAGAACCGCCAAAGGACCTTCAACCATTTGAGCACATCTTGCATCCCATGGAGATACCGTTAAATTTTCTAATGGAACATGCTTTAAAGTTCCTTCGCTTGTTAATTCAAAAATATTATTTGTACCCTCTTGGCCATAAGTGCCCCAGTTATTCTGCACAGATTGAATCGGATCGTACATTAGGTCAATCCATGATGCAGCTAACACAGTATCCTCACAATCTCCTGTAATTACGGCTTTACCGACAGTAAATCCGCCTTCTTGGGTTCCGCTTTGACGAGGTGCATTTGCTAATCCGCTTGGACCATCTAATGCAGGTAATGGCACATAGGCTGAAGGAGTACCTGGTACACCATAATTATCCCAACCGAAATACAAACCAAAAACATCGTTTTTACCCTTTGATGTCAAAGTTCCCCAATCTTGGGTAAAAGCTTCCGGGTCAATCAACCCTTTTTCATTAAGAGAGTTCAGCCATTTAATTCCTTCTTTATAACCTTCTTGGGTCGTTGTATAGATAACCTTATCATTTTCGTCAATCATGATATGATCTGGATTATCACCATATCCAAAAGCACCAAGAATAAAGCCTAGATCTTCATTTCCTCCATTAATAATAAAGGACATCGGAATCACATTAGGTATCTTTTCTTTAAAAGCAATTAAAGTATTTTCTAGTTCTTCAGTAGTTGTAGGCATTGGCAGCCCAAGTTGTTCCAGCCAATCCTTATTAATAAAGGGCATTCCGCCAATCGCCTGAATAGCTTGTTTACCCGTTCCTAATTGCTCAACCCATGGGAAAGAATAAATATGTCCGTCTGGAGCAGTGATTAATTTTCTATAGTTTGGATTATCATCTAAAATCTTTTTCAAATTTGGCATATTTTGGTCAATCAATTCTTCAACCGGTACGATGACACCTTGACCAGCATATTTCAAAAGATCCAACTGACTCATTTCCGCATTTAAAATTACATCCGGTAAATCGCCTGTTGCTAACATCAGATTTCTTTTTTCAACAAATTGGTCATTCACATAACAGGTCCAATCAATTTCTACACCTGATTTTTCTTGAATTCGTTGATAAATAATCTTTTCTGCAGGATTTTGAGTTGAAGTAGCTCTCGCACTGGTAAGAATTGATAACTTTTTCTCTACCATCGTATCTCCCGAAGTCGTCTCCGATGTTGAATCACTTGCCTCATTACTGGCTTCATTATTATCCTTTGTTTTGTTTGTACAACCCATTATCAACATGGTACATACCAATAACACCCCTAAAATTCTAGTTAATTTTTTACTCATAACTTCCTCCTTGTTTTTAACTGTATAATAATACTTCCATTGTCCAATATCCATTTTCAGGTTACTACCCTTTCACTGATCCAAGCATAACTCCTTTCTCAAAATATTTTTGAAAAAACGGATACATCAGTAACAATGGTAAGCTTGAAACCACAATCGTAGAATACTTTAGCAATTCTGCTAGTTTTGCCATTTCCGCAGCACTTTGAATATCTGCAATCATTCCCGGCTCAGGTCTATTTTTAATAAGAATCGATCTGAGTACAAGTTGCAATGGTTGCAATGATGAATCATCAAGATAAATCATCGGATCAAAGTAACTGTTCCACATTCCTACAAACTGCCACAACACCAAAACTGCAATCATCGGTTTACATACCGGTATCAGTATTTTGAAAAAATGGAGCAATTCTGATGCTCCATCCACCGACGAAGCTTCTCTCAGTTCCTTTGGAATGGTTTGAAAATACGTTCGTGCTATAATCACATTCCAAACATTCACCGAGTTCGGCAAGATAATTGCCCATATGGTATTTATCATATTTAACTTACTTACTAACAGGTATGTAGGCATTAAACCTCCGCCAAAAAACATTGTAAGAATAAAAAAAGTACCGAAAAATTTCTCACCGACTAAATGTTTCTTTGATAACGGATATGCCACAAGCACCGTGATAGCAACAGAAAAACCAGAAAATAACGACGAGTAAATGAGAGAATTTAAAAAGCCTCGTGCAAACATTTTGTTCTCAAGCACTCTTCTATAGCCTTCTACTGTAAGGTTTGATAACTTAAATCGAAGTCCTTGACCAGCAAGAACACTTGGGTCAATAAAGGAAGCAATGATAACATAAATTAAAGGAACTAAAATTAACAGCACAAAACTTCCTAGCAAAATATTACCAAAACCTAATGTAATTTTGTCTTTAGTCGATAATTTCATTAGCTCACATCTCCATATATACCTTGATTATCATTAAATTTCTTAACGATTTGATTGACTATGAGTAGCAATATCAGATTTATTATTGAGTTAAATAGCCCTACTGCTGTTGAGAAGCTGTAATCACCAATCTGCAACCCTAATTTATATACATAGGTCGGGATAATTTCTGATGTGGATACATTCAGTGAAGTTTGTAACGCAAAAGCTTTTTCAAATCCTAAGCTCATAATATTTCCCGCACTCAATATAAATTGAATCACAATAACCGGTTTAATCGTAGGAAGATCAACATAACGGACTTGTTGAAGAAGACTCGCTCCGTCGATAACGGCAGCTTCCATCAACTCTTGATCTGTATTCGCAAGTGCTGCAGTATACAAAATCGAAGCCCATCCAGCACCTTGCCATATTCCACTGATAATATATATGGCTCGAAAGTTATCCGGTAATGCCATAAAATTTATGTTCGTACCAAGAAGTTTATTCAAGGGTCCAACCGGTGATAGGAATAAAAACACCATTCCACACAAAACAATAACGGAGATAAAATTTGGCGAATACAAAACCAACTGGAGATTTCTCTTAATCACTTTTGATCGTATTCGGTTCAGTAATAATGCAATAAGAATCGGAACCGGAAATCCACAGAGTAAACCAAACGTACTTAGTTTCAATGTATTGAACAAGTACTTGATGAAATCCGGCGAGTCCATAAATCGAATAAAGTTTTTCAAACCAATCCACTCGCTCCCAAAAATTCCTAACCTTGGGTTATAATTTTTGAAAGCCATCAAGATACCGCCCATCGGCAAATACTTAAACACCAATGTGATTGCAAAAGCAGGTAATAAAAAGAATATATACAATTGCCAATTACTTTTTATGTATTTCGTTTTAGACTTAAAATTCTTCTTGATATCCTTTTGTTCAAACATACTTATTTCCATCTAGGATGCACACTGTAATTCATACATCTTTTCCTTTCCATGATTTAACGTTTGTGCAAAATAACTAAATAATTCATACACAATTGGCTATCTATGTGTATATATTAACACCGAAGAATATCCATCGTCAACATATGTGAAATAATTGTGCATTTGCACATTTCAACTCTTTTTCATCTTACAATATCATCGTAATGTTTTGACTCTTCTACATTGTTTCCAGTAAATCATTCGCAAATGCCTTCGTAAGGATTCATATACTTTCTTTAACAACGTTTTTATATCGGCTAGCTTAGCACTATTAACCTGCACTAGGACTTTCACCCTTAAGATTGTGCCCATCTTGGGCACACCGCAAAAAAAAATTCTATTATATAATAGAATTTCAGTTTGTCGAAAATCATGACTTGGTATTGATTCAAAACTTGTTTCATTTCATCTCATATCTTTTTAGTACGGAGGTTTTTATTGTGTAAATCAATACTACAAATAACAGGATACCTATTCCAAGCATAAAGACAGTCATTGTCAAAAACATATTCATCGCTATGAGAGAAGCAAGCTTTAATATACCTGCAAATAATATAAAGCATATAATAACATAGTATATTTCAATCACTCTCATCGCTGTTATATGTTCACGGATAAATTTCTCATATGAATATTCTTTACCCTTTCTTGACTTTTTATTTTTCTGTTTTAAATAGGCGGTCTCCGTGTTCTGCTTACAAAAAATGATTGTTGACACTGCACTAATCATTAAGGAAATAACGAATATAAAAGGGCATAAATTGAATACAGCCTCTGCAACGCGTTTAGATCTTGAGACATTTGATTTAGAATCTGTTTCTTCAAGTGTTACAATATCTATGGTTTCGCTTCCATAAAACTCTATACTTTCAATCTGCTCAGCATTTATTATCTCAGAAAAAAGCGACTTATATGTGATGTTTCCGTTTACGGATCCACTCATCCCACTATAATCCAACCCTTCTCCAGAAGTCAGCCTTGTTCCATCTTTTAAAATTATAGCACTGACGATGCTATTCTCATGAACATTTTTTTCATCATCCCACAAATCATACCTCCCAGTTTTTGTTCCGATTACTGTTATTGAAAGAGGTGACAGGATAACCTTATCTATGTTAACTTTATTAAGCAGCCCAGTAACCTCTTGATCTAGCTTATAGGCTATGGTATTTTCTGCATAGCTAAGATCAAAATAAAATATCCAATCGCCATCAAAACCTAGTCTTTCGTCTGATATAGCATCGTCTTCGACGATATAAGAATATATATCTTTAAGCCAGAAACGCATCTTTTGTTCTCTTAAATCGCCTTCCTCATTGGATGTTTTAAACAAATAGGAAATGGTATTATTTTCATCGTCTATTGCAATCAAGCTTGAACCAAACGTACTACTGTTACTGTCGCCTAACATATACCATCGCTGTTCATCAAGCTGTTGAATCTCAAATCGATAATATCTACTTAAGTCCGTGCCCTCTGGAAAGGTGACATCATAAAGCATATATAGACTATTTGTATCTGCAAGGACTGAATCTAAGGTGACAGATACACCGGCAGAAGACTTAGTCTCATCAATGACACACCACATGCCATCTACAAGTTGTTCTTGTTCCTTGCTTAGTCCAAGCACATCTGACAATCTTCCATCCCAATGAAATACTTCCGCTGAGCAGGCTGTTAGAGTTGCAATAATAAGTGTTGCCGCAAGCAATAACACATACAGTTTCCTTTTTGATACAGATTTAAATGGGATTCTATTTTCTCCAACTGCTTCATTCAGATATTTATCATTAATAAGATTCATAGCATCATACATTTTTTCACCATTCATACATGAACACCTTCCTTACCTAGATAATCTCTAAATTGATCACGGATTCTCATTAATCGCATCTTGACAGCACT
>CAZJIO010000124.1:0-11037 GCA_964546035.1 uncultured Eubacteriales bacterium
CAATGAATGACTCCTTTTATTTTTACTTTGTTTAATTATACCATGATTAAAGCGTGAGACAAAAGGATTTAAAACTTGTTTTCAAAAAAGAAACTGTGCTATACTACATTTTATCAAAGCTAAGAAATTGAAAGGATGATGATGATGGCTTACGAACAAAACTTGCCCAAGGATCCGTTTATGCTGTTGAGTACCCTTAATATGAAACTGAGAAATCAGTTCAGTGACCTAGAAAAGTTATGTTTATTTTATCAAATGGAAGTTGCCCTTTTGTCTGAAAAGATGGCAGCTATTGGTTATGCCTATGACCTTGAGAGCAATCAATTTAAATAATGGATAAAAAATAAAAACTACAGAAATGAATCTGTAGTTTTATTTTTTTAAGAGCACGAGTGACAAGATTTGAACTTGCGATCTCAAGTCCCCCAGACTTGCGCGATAACCATGCTTCGCTACACCCGTATGTGATATAAACACCTTTGTTATATTACCATCTTTTAATTACAAAGTAAAGAGTTAAAATATAACTACATCAAAATATCCTAACTCCTTACTTCACTAGATTACTTTGTCAGTTCCAGAACAAAGTCCTTTAATTTATCTTGGTAGATCCCTTCTGCCTTGATGCTGTCTTTTGGTACAAGTTTCATCATCGTTCTTTCTAGGAAATTAAAATTCTGAATGTTGTTTATATAACCTAAATTGTTATGTACTTTACTGGCTGCTAACAGTTCTGCCGAGAAGTTGTGCTCAAATTCAGTGGCTAATTGCATGCCTGAGCAGATGAATAGTCCCAAATTTTTGGTGATCAACTGAGCCTCATTTTCTTTACAAAAGCTTTTGATTTCTTTTTGTATGCCCCCAGCGTGAATAGAGCCTCCAATAATGATCGTATCAAAGTCGTCAAGATTGATTTTAGGATTGTCTTTTATAGCGTAAATCACCACTTCTTCAGGCAATTCTGCCTCCAATTTCTTCACACATTCTAATGTTCCACCGTGTTTCGTACCGTAAATAATTGCTGTTTTCATAACATCCCTCCAATGATTTTCTCTATAAAGATTATTTTAGCCATCTTTGGATGATTTGTCAAATTTAAAAGAGCCAAAACCTATACCCAATAACAAATATAGAAAGCACTATAAGCAGCGCAACATTCACAATAGAGAAATATTTCAAGTATGCTTTTTTATCAAATGTTTTAAGGTAGATCTTGTAGGAAATCAAATTAGCTAGTGAGGCAATCATCGTCCCTAATCCGCCAACACTGACACCTAGGAACAGCTCCTGGTAGTGTTTAGTAAACCCGCTAAGTAAGATAGCTGCTGGCACATTACTAATGACTTGGGATATGAGTGCAGATGTTGTAAACACACGTAGAGGTGTGCTCAAAATCTCCCCTGCAAAGTTATGTATGACTTCCAAACGCATGACATTATCAATAAAAATAAAGAAGCTCACGAAAGTTCCTAAAAGGTAAAAATCTATTTTTTTGATTAATTTTCCATCTAGTAGCAAAACAATCATGATAACAATCGCCGTCACAAACCGATAATCCACCATTCTCAAAACAGAAGCCAGTACTAGAATAAACAATAGGGCGTATAAGCCAATTCTTTTCTTATTTCTCAAAGTGACTTTGTGCAATTTAACCTCTAGAAGATCCTTCTTATTGCCCATATTAACCAGGACTAATAGCAGCATGCCAACGATAACAAAGGGTGTTATGACGCCTAAGAATTCAAAGGTGTCCATTTGAAAATAATTGTATAAATACAAGTTTTGTGGATTTCCAAAAGGGGTGAAACTACTGCCAATGTTAGCCGCAGCAGTCTCGAGGACAACAATTTTAAAGGGGTTAAATCCCGCTTTTCTAGCCATAACCATGGTGATGGGCACCACAGTAAGCAGTGCCACATCATTTGTCATGAGCATCCCAAGAACAGCTGTGGTAAAGATCATGGTAAGTCCAATACTTCTTTCAGACTTAACTTTTGAGAGAATAAAAACAGCAATGCCATCAAGTAGATGATATTTCTCGAAGGCCAGACTCATGAGCATCAAATTCAACAAGGAAAAAATCACTTTTAAATCTATCGCTGCAAAAGAAGGCTTAACGACAAAAGAAGTCCCGACGGCTAGTACCGTGGCTATAACAAACACGATTTCTTCTTCAAATTTATTTCTAATCACTTGTATCATTTTATTTGTTCACCTTCGCTATTTTGGTCATAAAAAGAGCGCTTGTTAGCGCGTTATCAATGCTTTAATTTTGTATCCCGCTCTTTTTATTACTTCGTAGGAAAGTAGAACTTTCCTACTGGATCAAAAAACCTCGACCCCTATTCATCAAAATAGGGACCGAGGATCATGTCGGTGGTACCACCCTTATTAACTCTATATTAAACTGGGCCACTTACTATTTCTCTTCACAGTCAATCTTAATTTTTTTAATAATAGTCCTAATTGAGTTGTTTGTCACTGGTTTCTTTAGAATCCAAGGAAACGTCCCCTTTGGCTCAATATTTAATAGTTACCTGTTGTTATAACGTTATGGGCATAGGTTTGCTCATCGATCATGTGTTGCATTAAAGTTTGGAAGATGGGATCTGAATAGCCGTAGCGTGCGTTTTCATTGAGTATCCCAATCCATTGGCGATTAGTTGTTACAAATCTTCTAACAAGCCTATCTATTTCTTGTGTCCATGCTCTTTGTTCATAACCACGCCAGTCTTCATCGTCCTGACCTTCTAGCGTCGTTTCAATAATTCTTGCTTGATTTTGAATGTCTTCAAATCGATCGGCGTATCGTAAGTTTTCTGTTGCAAGAGTTGGTGGCAGGCTTATATTACTCAACTCAGCAAATTTAACAACAACGAGAGGATGTTCTTTAGAAATTTCAGTCCAAAATATGATTTGATCTATCCTATCCATTACCAATATCCTTAAATCACTTTACTCCTATTCTATGAAAAGATAGGTACGACGGTTCCGATCCATAATAGATGTATGGGTTTTTCCCACTGTATGGTATAATATAAGCTACCCATTTATTCTGACCCCAATTAGGAAGTGATTTTATTGTTAAAAGAAATTAACCTTAAAATAGTGGACAACACCTTATCATATTATGGCGGGAATCAATATTGGTATCCCTCTAAAGCCAATCAAATGAGTGGTTGCGGACCTGTAGTAGCAGCAAGTATCACTGCACATCTGGCTGGTCTTTCTCCTAAACGCTTTGGCATCTTATACCCATATTCAATGGATACATATACTAAAGAGGATTTCATTCATCATATGGTGGCTCTCAGAAAATATGTAAAGCCTGGTATTTTTGGCCTTACTTCTGTGACTCAGTTCAGCCAAAATGTGCTATCTTATGCTCAAAGTCTAGGCGTTACACTACAGCCTCATTTTGTAAAGGAACCCAGCACCTGCGATGAAGCCATCGATTTCTTGATTTCTGCCTTAGAACAACAGTTGCTCATTGGTCTACTCATTCTCACTCATCCTTCAAGAGAATTATCAGAATTTACTTGGCACTGGATGACCATTCATCACTATTACAAAAATGAGCTCACCAACAAGAGGACCATTGTGATTTCGTCTTGTGGTGAGCGCCATGAGATAGATTTTGACCTACTTTGGAACAAAAAGCGTTCCATGGATATCATTAAATTAATTTATTTCAATTAAGCCGTTGTTAGTCTAGTTCAAAGGTTTTGTGAAGTGCTTTTACCGCTTTTTCAAGATCTGTACTTCTCATCAAACAGGCAATTGTTGATAAGGAGTCTGAGGTTTGTAGAATTTCCACGCCTACATCCATCAGGCTCTTTATTATTTTCGCCATAACACCTGGCACACCTGTCATTCTTTCACCAACGACCGTCACTTTACAGCAATCTTCAATGGTCTGGTACTCGACATTGTATGCAGCAAATACTTTAAGCGCTGATTTTTTCTTTTCCTCATCAATCGTAAAGATTCTCCGATTCGGAAAAATATTAATCATATCAATGGAAACATCTTCCTGAGCTAAATGTTGAAAAAACACCTCATCCTCTAAATGCCCTTCTAATAAACATTGAATGCGTCCTTTTCTGTGGGCAATACTCGTAATGAGCTGATCAGGCAAGAGCTTCTTCTTATCCAATTTATTATAGCTCATGATATTGGTGCCTTCAGAATCATTGAAGGTATTTTTAATAACAAGAGATATACCTGCCCTTCTAGCAATCTCTACCGCTCTTGGATGTATGACTTTTGCGCCACCATCTGCCATTTGAAATACTTCTGTATAACTGATTTCATCAATGGTTTTTGCGGAGGGGCAAACCCGCGGGTCTGCAGTCATAATGCCATTAACATCCGTATAAATTTCTACCAGATCAGCCTCCAACGCTTCTCCCAGCAAAGCCGCAGAGGTATCACTTCCACCACGACCAAGGGTTGTGACCTCATTGCTCATCCCACGTCCTTGAAAACCTGCTACCACAGGGATAAAGCCATCTCCGAGTAAATTCATGATATGTTCAGTCTCAACACGAAGGACTTCTGCGTTCATATGTGTGTTGTTCGTTATAATTCCTGCTGCTCCACCTGTCATTGCACAAGCCTTTTGACCTGCTCTCAATAATAAATCTGACATCAGAACTGACGAAATAACCTCACCACAGGACATCAATAAATCGATCTCTCTAGGTGATAGTGACGTGTTTTTTGAATCTACTAAGCTGAGCAGGGTATCTGTTCCATAGGGGTCACCCAATCGCCCCATAGCCGATACCACCACCACAACACCTTCGTACTCTTTTTTAGCTTCTATGATTTTAGCTATAGCTTGGCTCCTGCTTGTTTCTGATGCCACGGAGGTTCCGCCATATTTTTGAACCAATATTTTCATAGCTCCTGCCCACTTGTTCAATAGGTATAGACTATTTTACGTGGTTGAGCTTGGCAGTATACCAGCAGGAATAGCCTAAAATATTTCCAATCCCACCGGACAATGGTCAGAACCTAATACCTCTGAATAAATCCTAGCCTCTTTCAATTGGTCCTTAATGGCCTCCGACACACAAAAATAGTCGATACGCCAACCTGCGTTACTCGTTCTTGCATTAAACATATAGGACCACCAGGTATAGGCATCCGGCTTGTCCGGATAGAAATATCTATATGTATCTACAAACCCATTGTCCAAAAGGATGTTCAGTTTGTTACGTTCTTCATCAGAAAAACCCGCATTTTTACGATTGGCTTTTGGATTTTTCAAGTCAATATCTTCATGTGCTACATTTAAGTCCCCACAGAAGATGACGGGTTTGTTAGCTTCTAACTTCTTTAAATAGTCAAAAAATGCATCTTCCCAACGCATACGATAATCTAGTCTTGCAAGGTCTCTTTGGGCATTTGGTGTATAAACCGTCACCACATAATAACTGTTAAATTCTGCTGTTATGACTCTGCCTTCACCATCATGCTCCTCAATACCAATACCATATGCGACATTAAGGGGTTGTTCCTTAGAAAAAAGAGCGGTACCTGAGTACCCCTTCTTCTGGGCATAATGCCACCATTGATGATAGCCTTTGAGTTCTAATTGAACTTGTCCATCTTGACATTTGGTCTCTTGTAAACAAAAAATATCGGCGTCCTCGTTCTCAAAAAAATCCATAAACCCCTTCTGCATGCAAGCTCTAATGCCGTTAACATTCCATGAAATTAATTTCATAAGCACTACCTCCTTCTCTACTTATCAAACATTCCGCCAGCTTTTTTAGTACTAATGCCTTTTTTTGCATCGCCACCAATTTTTTTATCTGGTCTTAATGTGGTATCGTTTTTTTGTTTTAACTTTTTTTCCTCAATGAGTTTCTTCATACCTTCTAAATTTTTGTCCATGATCCTAAGCTCCTTAAAAATGAATTGACTTGTTCTACTCACAGAATACCCTAAACCTAAGGATTTAACAACCTAATTTTCTTGTCCAGTCTCAAGCGATCTTTTTATGAGACAGCCGACTACTTTTGTGATATGATGTAAAATACCTCAATTCCGAAGGGAGTACCTTATGTTAGATTCACGTATTGGCCAAGAACTGCTCAATTTGTATGAACGCATTGATTCAAAAATTGAATCCCATTATAAAAATAACCCCAAACAACCCCCTTGCGCAAAAGGGTGTGCCTCTTGCTGCAGTCAGTTTTTTGAGGTTTCTCAGGCAGAATACGCCTTGATTTTCAATCACTTGAAAGCGTGGACTTCATCTCAATTAGAAGAACTCCGTGTCAAATCAGAGGTAAGTATGCTGCTGCTTCAGACACATCATCCTAAGTTCTTCACTGAATTTTTCGTTCAACCCTCTCCTCCAGAAACTTGGCGTAAATATTATAAAAGCCCAGAGCGCTATCGTATTCACATACCTTGCCCTTTTTTATCAGAGGCGGGTGCTTGTACCGTTTATGAAGTGCGTCCTTTAATATGTAGAACCACTGGTGTTGGATATAAATTAAATTTTGAGTGGGGTAGCATCTGCACTGAGATGCGCTTTGCCTTTCTAGCAAAACGTTGGCAGGCAGATTTAAGAGCATTTCAAGATGAAATTTGCGCCTACCAAAATATGGAACCCAATGTCAGATTATTCCCCTTATTTTATTATACCGCCCACTCTTTTTCAGATACGGGTACTATAAAAGCCTTTTCCCTTTAAAGAAAATATATTCCCCAATGGCAATCAAAATAGTCACCCCACAAACGATCAAAAAGGCAAGGGGGTTTTCATTGCCAGGAATGCCATTGACATTGATGCCCAGCAAACCTGTTAAAAAAGTTAAGGGTAAAAATATGGTAGCAACCATGGTCATCATGTACATGGTTTTATTCATTTTTTCAGAAATGCTATTAGTGATTTCCTCTTGAATCAGCATGGCACGGTCTCTGGCCACATCTAAATCTTCTATACAACGCACCATTCGCTCCCCTGCATCACGGATCTGTACTTTATGTTTTTTTCCCAGTGCATTTTCTGTTAATATTCTTAAAAACATATCTCTCTGAGGCAGAATATAGCGTCTCAAGACCAAAATTTTTCGTCGCACCTGGGACAAAGATTTTCGAATATCCTTGGTATCGTCGTCTAAAATTTTATCTTCTACGTCATCTACTTCGTCTTCTATTTCTGAAACCACACTTGAGATGCGTTTGTTTATATTGACCATCAATTGAACTATGAAATCAGCGCCGTCAACGGGTCCTTTTTTCACTTCAAAAGACTCAACGATGTCCGTAATCGCCAAAATATCTTCCTGACTGATTGTGATGATTCTATCTTGCTCGATCCAAATATGTAGAGATACCATGTCCCCTGATTGTGGGCCAGGTTGAAAATTAATACCTCTCAGCGTAACAAGAATGCCTGCTTCATAATAGCGAAATTGTGGTCTGGTTTCATCGGACAAAAACTCTTCAATAATGCTCTCAGGAAGTTTGGCACTACTTAGTAACCACTCTCTTATTTGTGTTTCCTCTGCATTCAGGTGCATCCAAGTCAATTGCCCTTCTGGAAACTCTTTAATTTCTTTATTTTTATGGATTTCTTGAGCGCTACCAAGACCATCTAAAATATAACCTAGTTTAAATAAGTTGTTCATGTAATTCTCCTTTTATCCTCCCTTGATTATGCTCCTACAAATAAAGATCTTTTGAAAGTTCCTTTAACGCTTCTTGGTCCATAATGACAAGGTTCTTTCCATCCTTCTTCAGTATCTTTTTTTTTTTTTTTTGAAGGAGGGTTCGATTTAAATGGCGATAACTGGTGCCCAGTAATTCTGCAAGGTCTGAGTAATTGGATTGAGCCTCAAAGACAAGGGTCTGTTTGTTGTGACTTTCATAAATATAACTGGCCAGCCGGACTTCTAAAGAATAAAGCATATTGACAGAAGATTTATGGGTAATGGTGTCTAGTTTTTCCACCAAATGTTCACATAAAAACTTTAAAAAATCGGGATTTTTTAGACCTTGTATTCTAGCCGCCTTAATAGGTATCCCTATGCAAACACAAGCATTCAGCGCCTCAGCAAAAACCTTATAAGGCTGTTCATTAATGACTTCGATATCTCCCAATACGTTGAAAGGACTATAAAATCGAATGAGCAGTTTTTTCCCATTTTGAACTAAGGTGTAAATTTTCGCCTTCCCTTCAACAAAAAAGTAGAAATAACTTGCGATCTGATCAATTTCGCAGATGTATTCGCCTTTCTCAAAAGTATGAAGACTACATAAGTCATAGAACTCATCCTTTAAAATGTTTTCCAAGTTAAACTTTTTAATATACCCCAGAAGTTGGTCACTATTCTCACATATTTTCATAAAATACTCCTCAAACATGACATATGTCCTATTCATTTTATTATAACCATGTTTTAATGATTAAGCAACAAATCAATGGATTAAAGGAGTTTTTATGTATAAAATACTCGCCTTATTTAACGGTTTACTCATAGCACTTATGATACTTGTCAATGGAACCCTGGCAAAAATAACAGGCCTTT
This sequence comes from uncultured Eubacteriales bacterium, assembly GCA_964546035.1. Lineage (GTDB taxonomy): Bacteria > Bacillota > Clostridia > Lachnospirales > Vallitaleaceae > CAZJIO01. The sequence continues at coordinate 8,553 of CAZJIO010000124.1, forward strand.
ACTTGTCCTTAACCATCATTAATCTGACTTGTTTGGTCATGGTCGTTCTATTGCTATTGTTGAGAAAAGAGTCCTTAAAACCCATTCTGCTTCTCCCCAAATTTCTATACCTAGCAGGTTTAATTGGCGTCGTCAATATTATGATGAACAATCTGGCCTTTATACATCTTGGTGCCACTTTGACCATGGGTCTCACTTTATATGGTCAGCTCATTGCCTCTCTCATCATCGATTTTGGTGGATTTTTCGGTTTAAAAAAGCAAGCCTTTCATCCTAAAAAACTTCTTGGTATTGGCATTATGTCTTTAGGTATTTTAATCATGATTTTATACTAATTGGAGGTTCAACTTTATGTATATATTGCTTACCATCTTATCTGGCTTTACCATTTTACTCAGTATCATCATGCTTGGTAAAATTAATCAAAAGGTTGGCTTACTGAGAACGACCTTTGTTTCTTTTTCTGTAGGAACTCTAGGCTCCATTCTCCTCTTGCTTTTTACCAATGACTTTAATCTGGCAACCTTAAAAGACGTTCCTTTTTATTTGTATTTTGGCTTTATCATCGTCATCAGCATCACCATGCTGAATGGGACATTGATTAATAAAATACCTGCTACCTATGCCACTGTCCTTGTTTTTATTGGTCAGCTCATTACGGGTATTATCATTGATTACTTTAGATTTAATACTTTTTCTATTGGCGATCTCCTTGGTGGTATATTGATCATATTAGGCTTGGTTTTTAATAGCTTTGTGGGTCAAAAAAAAGGCGAAAAAAAAGAGGCACTATAGAGTGCCCTTTAAATACTGGAATGTTTTTTCTTGCTCTTTTGGTTGTATAAATCAGCATCAGCAACTTTAATGAGCTCTTCGAAAATGAGTGGTTTTTCTGGATCATAAATGGAAATACCTAGGCTGATACTTGTGGCGTAAGGCTTTTTCTTTTTACGATTGAGCTTTTCAAGTTGATTTAAAATACGCTCTAGGGTTTCGAAACCACTTGTTCGTGAAGCATCCTCAACTTGGCAAATGATGAATTCATCACCGCCTACACGTCCTATAATGGCCTCATCTTCACAACTTGCCCTAAGAATATTTGCAATTGTCCTGATAAATGAATCGCCTTCATGGTGTCCGTACCGGTCATTTACACCTTTTAAACCATCTAAATCTCCATAAATAATGGAAATTCTTTGGTCATTTTCTATAGCCTCTTGAAAAGCGGCCTCGCTCAATTCATAAAATCCTCTTCTATTATATAAACCGGTTAAAGCATCCATTCTAGAGATAATCTGCAATTGATTGTTTTTTGCTTCTAATTGATCCAACAACAGCTTTCTTTCTAGTAAGTTGGCAATCTGCTCTTTTAATGCAATGTATAGAACACTCTTACTCGTTTCTAGATCTACAACAATATATCCGAATTGATTGAATCCAAAAAATAGGGGTTGAAAAACGACCTCGATTCTTTCATCTGATTTAAGTATTGAGCTTGGCAGCATATCCTTTACATCAAAAATCTCAGAAGAGACTTCCTGATTGTTTTGATACCCAAACTTCAGATGAATTTTTTCAGGTATTTTAAATCTTTCATTTTCGGAAAAAAGAGCAACCTCATCATAAAGACAAATATACAGTTCTTTAAAAGCCCAGTACTTAACCTGCCTTCGAGTCAAGTCTATCATGCCCTCAATTGTGGTAACGTTGGTAAACAAATAAATTAAATACATGGTAGCATTATGCAGCAAATGCGTTGAATAATCATTCGAGCGTTCTTTTCTGACCATAATTCGGCTTACGAAAGTATAGGCATTAAATAGGAGTTCATTTAGCCAGCTGATGATTTCCACACTTGGCAACCGCCCTAAAATATAGGACTTTATAGCAATCAAAAAATTCTCCCATTCTATTGTAGAACGCATCCGTGAAACATCACCCTGAATCATACGATTAAGGTGTAGCAAGAAAGGTCCGTTCTGATTCTGCTGCTCCAAGTCTTTAGCAAAAACGAGTAAAAGTTCTGAAATGTTTTTACTGTAGTAGCTTTTATTCATTCTAATACCCAGTGAGTTAAGAAGAAATGTAACGATTGAATCATTATTTTCACGTATATGTTCCGCCATCTGAATAAAATCATCCACATTTCGAGCGGCAACACTGCTATTTTTTTCTATAAGCGTACTACCAAAACAGCCACAGGATTCTCCAACCCTTAAGGTACCTGTCAACTTCGTAATGAGCTCAACTGGCTGATGTGAAAAGATCTTTTTTAACGTTAAGACAGATTGATACCCCATTTCAAAAAGCGGTTGTTGAATGGTGGTAAATGGTAAATAGAAGCTTTCAATACGTTCGGTACCATCAAAGCCCGTAATCGCTATATCATCTGGAACTCTTAAGCCTGAATGGATAAGCTATTGGCCACCTCCAGATCCTGAAGGCTTTGATTTAAAAGTAGGAGAAAATATGAGCTATACTGTTA
>CAZJIO010000125.1:0-5067 GCA_964546035.1 uncultured Eubacteriales bacterium
TGCCTTTGAAACAGCAAACAGAAACACAACTGCTTCGTATGCTGAGTAATAGTCCATTACAGGTGGAAATCACCTTACTTAATCCGAATACCTATCAGTCTAAAAACACTTCCTCTGACCATTTGGTTAGTTTCTACACGACATTTGATCAAATTAAGGAGCACAAGTATGATGGTCTGATTATTACAGGAGCACCTATAGAACAAATGCCTTTTGAAGAAGTGGCTTACTGGGATGAGCTGAAAGAAATTATGGAATGGACAAATCATAATGTGACGTCGACCTTCCATATTTGTTGGGGAGCTCAAGCAGGTCTTTATTATCATTATGGCGTTAGTAAACAGCCTTTACCACAGAAGATGTTTGGTGTGTTTAAGCATAAGGTTTTAAAACCCCATTGTATGTTGCTTCGTGGCTTTGATGATGAGTTTTTGGTGCCTCATTCTAGACATACAACAATCAGCAGAGAAGATGTATTAAAGAGTGATGACTTAGAAATGCTTTCTGAATCTGAAGAAGCAGGCGTTTATATTGCGATGTCAAAAGATGGTAAGCATATATTTGTTACTGGACACTCTGAATACGATGCAACCACTTTGAATCAAGAATATTCAAGAGATAAAGATAAAGGGCTAGAAATTGATAAACCTAAAAATTATTTTCCTCAAGATGACGATCAGCAACTGCCACCAGCAACCTGGAGAAGTCATGCCCACTTACTTTACTCCAATTGGTTAAATTATTATGTTTACCAGGCAACACCCTTTTCACTTGAAGATGTGGGAGAAGACAACTAAAAAAATGAGCTAGCATTTCCAGGATGCTAGCTTTTTTTTGCCATTATGTACGTTTAAAGTCTTTAGTGGAAATGCTTTTTGTGATGAAGAGAAGGGGTGTAAGGACTATGAAATAAAAGGAAATATCTACTAAAGTATTCGTTCTTAGGTTAAAGGGTAGCGTACCAAATTGTATCAGTATGTAATGTAAAGCAAGGGTACCCAGGCAACAGAGGGCTGGCAGGAGTATAAAAGTAATGGCATTGAAATATAAACCAGTTGCTTTGATGAGTGAGTAGATATCCATCACGGAAACGATGAGCAAACTGAGTACCATGCCATATAAGTAACCCTTCAAGCCAACTTTCGGTATTAAGAGGTAAATACAGGCGATGCGTATGGAAAGCCCGATAACATTATTTCTAAAGGTGATCAGATGTTTATCTATACCATTCAATAGACTACCTAGGGTCGTTTGTAAGTAAAGGAAGGGACACAGGAAACTAAGTATGACAAGGAGTGTACCGACATAACTTTCACCGTAGATGATTGCACCTAAATTCTCACCAAAGGCGAAAAAAAAGAAAGCAAATACAATACCCATCATTAAGGAGAATTTAATTGTTTTAGAAACCATATTTTTAATCAGACCTTTTTGCTTTTTCGCGTGAGCTTCTGAAATAGCAGGTAAAAGAACGAGAGACGCTGATGTCGTAATGACGGTGGGAAAGAAGATCAGCGGCATAGCCATACCTGTTAAGGTGCCAAAAACACTTATGGCATAACCATGTTCAAAGCCAAAAGCTCTAAGCTGGCTTGGGATTAATATGGTTTCAAAGCTCGTGAGTAAGGTCGTAATCATACGATTTGTCGTCAATGGAAAGGCGATATTGGTTATTTTTTTGAAATAGTAGCGGTAAGTCTGAGAGGCCTTCTTTAACAAGACTCTTTTGGATTCATAGACATAAAAAAGATAAACTAAAAGACAGGTACTCATTTCACCAAGCACCATACCAATGACTGCTACAGTAGTTGCATAATTTAGACCTTTACTGATAAAAGTGGAGGACAACATATAGATAAAAGAGATTCGGATGATTTGCTCAGTTACTTGGGTAAGAGCGGGTACAGTGGCTTTATTGGTGCCATAGAAATAACCCTTAATGCATTGAGCTAAGGCCGTAAAGGGGATAGAAAAAGAAACAATTTGTAAAGCGGATGCTATGCGTGGTTCTTCCATAAGATGTATACTGATGAATTCTGAAAAAAAGAATAAGAGGATCATTAAGATAAAAGACAGCGTCATAGATATAGAAGTTGCAACAGCTAACATTTTCTTAACGTTAGCGGGATTGCCTTTGACGCCTTCCTCAGCGGTTAACCTAGAAATGGCCGTAAATAAACCAGAGCAGCAGACGGTATAGCAGATCATATAGACAGGAAAAATCAGTTGATAGAGTCCCATACCTTCAGCGCCGATCAGATTTGAAAGGTAGATTCTATTCACAAACCCTAAGGTTCTAGAGATTAAACCGCCAATCGTTAGTATAATGGTGCCTTTGATGATTGTTTGTTTTTTCATCTGATGCCTTGAGCAGTTCTTTTTAGAAATATATGAAAGCGGACTTTTCTATAGACCACTTATTTGGTATACTTAGGAGACAAACTTGAGGAGGAATGACTATGATAGAAATATTGATTGCACCCATTTGTTTAGTTATCGATCAAATAACCAAAAAGAAGGCCGTCGAAAAAGGACCTCATCCAGAGCAGAACACATGCTTGAAGGGAAAGGTCCATTTAGGTTTGGTTTATAATAAAGGGGCAATGCTAGGTATACTAGGGTCCCATAGAAAATTGTTGATGCTGGCTAATATAGGTTCGATGGTTGTTCTATTGATTGCAATTGTGAGTTTGTTCTTTACGAGAGGCAATCATATTGTAAAGCTGAGCATATCTTTCATGACCGGAGGTGCACTTGGGAATATGTTTGATCGTATCACACGGAAGCAAGTAGTTGATTTTTTCTCATTTAAATGGAAATCGAATATCTATTTCAATTTAGCGGATATGTTCGTTTTCTTAGGTGGGTTATTACTGCTTGTCGGTTCGCTTTTAGAATCAAAAAAGTAGAAGCAATTATACTGTCTTTACAATTAGAATGAGGGTCTTTTTATAAGTTATAAGAGTTGTTAAACAGTAAATGACTAAGATGAATAGGATGTATAGAAATTTAAAGGACATCCTTGTAAGGACTTCAATAAACAGCACTTGAGAAAAAGGAATCATTATGATGCCTGTTATAAAGAGCAATACAGATAAGATGATTGCTTTTTTTGAAGTCGAGAAAAAGCTTAATGGTGTAGCAAGATTAAAAAGAATACAACTTACCAAGGCTAATATCAGCATTGAGACATAGGTGCCGGTGTTAGATGTATTGGGTTTTATCCACAAATCAAGGATTAAAATACTAAAACAAGCAGATGCGTATATAAAAATAAAACACAATTGATTGGCTATAAACCAAGGTTTAACCAATTCCTTTTTGTGAAGGGGTAAACTGAAGATGAGGGATTGATTCATAAAGGGACCTTTATTTTGCGAGTTTTGCAGTAAAACAAACCAAAATAAGCTGGCATAAAGACCGGTTGTGATTCCTGAAATAAAGCCAACCAGATTAGATATCTCTGAAAAGGTACCTACTAGCAAGATGACCATAGCGATTATTGGTAGAAAAATGAGAATTTTAGTGGGTTTCAAAAATAAGTAGATAAATTTTACCATAGGATTTCACCTCGTTGGCTAATAGGATCTGTATCGATGAAAAAGAGCGGATATCAAAAAAGAGACGCACATCACTAGGATAGAAAGTACCAGTAAATACCATCGAAAATTAAGGATTTCCACTGCTTCGACTAAGATGAAAAATCCCGCGATTGAGATGGAATAAATAAATGTTGAAACAACGGTATAATGATTCGTTGTAAAAAAAGAGGCTAGATATAACGAACCAAAGAAAATGATGCAAGTTAAAATGCTACCAATGAAATTTTGTAAAAAGACCCATGAGGGTGTATTTCCTAAAATCATAAAGGTTATGCTGCTTAAAACAAATACGTAGAGTGTTAGTACGATGCAATAGCTTATTAGAAGCAAATATTTACTGCCCAGTATCATCTTTTTTGAGGTGGGTAAGGAGTAAAGAATTCTTGTATAAAGGCCACCCGTTTTTGAAGCATTGTTTTTACAAAAAGGGGCTGCAAAAGTGAAAAACATAAGGATATTACAAGCCATGAAAATCGTGGGTATCAGATTGAATTCGGTGTTTGTAATAACTTGATAAGTAGCATAAGGAACCATTACCGTCAATGATAGAATAAAGAGTGTGTAATAAACGCGCCAGACCAGGCTACTTAGAATGAGATTAAAGTCAAATTTAATCAATTTAAGCATGGCTACACCTCCAATTTATTATGATGATAAATCATGATGTCTTCAAGTATGGCCTTTTCAAACAATACAGAGTCTCCAACTAAGTCAAAAATATCTTTTGAATGAGCCGTGAGTGCTTCAAAACCATATTTGGTTTGACGCATGCCAATAAAGAAATCTGAAGGAATCTTACGGAGTAAATCATTGTTTCCTTTCACAATCTTGTATGTATCACGAATATCGTCAATGGGTTTGGTGAAAACAAGTTTTCCTCGATCAATAAAGGTGATAAAGTCGGCAATGCGTTCGAGATCTGAAGTGATATGGGTTGAAAATAACAAACTGGTGTTACCATCTTGAATGAGGTCGTAGAATAAATCTAGTATTTCTCTTCTGAAAATGGGGTCAAGACCTGCTGTGGGTTCGTCCATAATGATGAGCTCTGCATGATGGCAAAGAGCCATAGCAATAGAAAATTTAGTTTTCATACCTTTGCTTAATTTGGACAGTTTTTTATTGGGTTGAAGCTCAAATTGTTGCATCAAACGATCAAACTGGGCTTGATCCCATCGGGTGTAAAATGGGGCAATTAATTTTGCATTATCTTTAAGAGACATATTGAGAAAATAGGGGCATTCGTCATAGACAAAACCAATACGATTTTTGATTTCCTGTTCATGACCTTCAATAGGGAGTCCAAAGACTTTAATCTCGCCAGAGCTTTTAGGGATTAAATTCATGAGGGTACTGATTGTGGTTGTCTTGCCTGATCCGTTTGGACCAATAAAGCCCATGATATAACCCTTTTCTAAGGTGAAGCTTAAGTTTTCTATTGAAAAGTCTTTATAATTTTTGCTAA
>CAZJIO010000125.1:5122-10886 GCA_964546035.1 uncultured Eubacteriales bacterium
TTAAGTTACCTCCTAGTTGTTATAAAGTAAACGGATGATTTCAAATAATTCGGCTTCAGTGATACCAAGCATTTGACACTCGGAAATGGCTTCTTGAAGTTTTTCTTCAATATAGCGCATTTTCTTTTCTTTGATTAGGAGCTTGTTTTTGGTGGCCACGTAAAAACCTTTACCTCGAACAGATTCTACCAGACCTTCGTATTCTAGGATTTCATAGGCTCTTTTTGTGGTGATGACGCTGACTTGTAGGTCTTTGGCAAGACCACGTATGGAGGGGAGGAGATCGCCATCATCGAGGTCATCTGAGATAATGTGTTTTTTTATTTGATTGGCAATTTGTTCATAAATGGGTAAATCGCTGGCATTGGAAATGATAATATTCATAGAGCGCCTCCTTCGAAGAGATACCGTGCATACTGAATATATACAGCATAAAGCAAAGTGGGCATTTTGTCAAGGTGTTTTGAGGCATTAAAAAAGGACATTATTTTGTCCTTTTTTAAGTTGAGACCCTTTAAGGTTTGTATACTTTTAGAAAATTATCTAGTTGAGCATTCATATTCATCATTAATGCGTCAATTAAAGTTAGGGCTACCATGGATTCTACTACGATGACAGCACGTGGGACGATGATGGGATCATGACGCCCTTCTATGTTGATTTCTATGTTTTCATGGGATTGATTAATGGTTTCTTGGGTGCTATGAATGGAGGGGGTGGGTTTGAGGGCGGCGCGTAGATAGATGTCAGAGCCATCGCTCATGCCGCCTAAAATGCCTCCAGCATGGTTGGTTTTTTTTGTGACCTTTTGGCCATGGAATCTAAAGAAATCATTATTCTCTAGACCTGTTTTTGTGGCTACTTTGAATCCATCACCTATTTCGATACCTTTGACACTGCCTATGGACATGATTGCTTTAGCGAGATTTGCATCCAGCTTATCAAAAACGGGTTCACCTACACCTGCTGGGAAATTTTTGACGATACAATCTATGATGCCACCAGAGGAATTGCCTTCCTCTTTCATTTTCGTTAAGTAGTCTTCAGCTGCTTTTACGGCGCTTTTATCTGGCATAGAAACTGAGTTTTCTGTAATGGCTTGTAGGTCAAATTGATTCATATCAATGGTGACAGGGCCAATTGAATAGGTATATGCAGTTACTGTGACACCTAAATGACTGAGTAGTTTTTTAGCTATTGCCCCTGCTGCAACTCTGCCAATTGTTTCTCTGCCAGAAGAACGTCCGCCGCCACGAGGATCTCTAAAGCCGAACTTGGTATCAAATCCATAGTCGGCATGCCCTGGTCGATAGTAGGAGGCTATTTCGGAATAGTCTTTTGAACGTTGATCCTGGTTGTGTACGATTAAGGAGATGGGTGTACCCGTGGTTTTGCCTAAATAAGTGCCAGAGAGTATTTCTACCTGATCACTTTCTTGTCTTGGGGTAGCAAATGCTGTTTGTCCTGGTCGTCTTCTGTTAAGACAGATTTGAATGTCTTCTTCACAAAGTTCGAGACCTGCAGGACAACCATCCACTACGACGCCAATAGCTTTGCCATGAGATTCTCCCCATGTGGATATTCTGAATAAATTACCGTAAATAGATCCAGCCATTTTATCAAATCCCTTCTTTTAGTTTTCCATTATTATAAACAATTTCAAAAAAATACGCAAGTAAAGAAAGCAAATCGTATTGTGACTATGTATGTCCTATGTTATAATTTGAAGGATAAATAGGACGATAATGCCATTAAAAATAACGAATGATAAAAGGTGAATATATGTATAAACTTTTAAATGTAGATGGTCAAGCTAAAAGAGGTGAATTGCACACAGCCCATGGCGTGATTCAAACCCCAGTATTTATGAATGTTGGCACAGCAGGTGCTATAAAGGGAGCGGTATCGACAGAAGATCTTAAGACAATTAAGTGTCAAGTAGAACTGTCTAATACCTATCATCTGCACTTAAGACCAGGTGATGAGGTAATTAAAGCCCTTGGAGGGCTAAGAAAGTTCATGGTTTGGGAAGGTCCACTTTTAACAGACTCTGGTGGATTTCAAGTCTTTTCTTTGGCACAACTTCGTAAGATTAAGGAGGAGGGTGTCTACTTTTCTTCTCATATCGATGGTAAAAAGATTTTTATGGGACCTGAGGAGAGTATGAGGATTCAATCTAATATTGCATCGACGATTGCTATGGCATTTGACGAATGTCCGCCTTATCCAGCGACGAGAGAATATATGCAGGATTCAGTAGATCGAACAACACGTTGGTTATTACGCTGTCAAATAGAAATGAATCGACTCAATGGATTAGAGGATACCCTTAACAAAAAACAGATGTTGTTTGGCATTAATCAAGGGGGAACCTTTGAAGATATTCGTGTCGAACACGCAAAAGTGATTCGCGAGATGGATCTAGATGGCTATGCTGTTGGGGGTCTTGCAGTGGGAGAATCACACGCTGAGATGTATCGTACTTTGGAAGCTGTCGTGCCTCACTTACCACAAGATAAACCTACTTATTTAATGGGCGTAGGTACGCCGGAAAATATACTAGAGAGTGTTGATCGAGGTGTTGACTTTTTTGATTGTGTTTATCCAATTAGAAATGGTCGTCATGGCCATGTGTATACCCATGGAGGCAAGATCAATCTATTTAATGCTAAACATCAATTAGACAATACACCTATAGAAGAAGGCTGTGGTTGTCCTACTTGTCAAACCTACAGCCGTGCCTATTTGAAACATTTATTAAAGGCAAAAGAGATGTTGGGTGCAAGACTTTGTGTGATGCATAATCTGTACTTTTACAACACATTAATGGAAGAGATTCGACTTGCTATTGATGAAAACAGATATGCTGATTTTAAAGCTAAGACAATTGAGGGCATGAAACAATAAAGGGGAGGTAGAAAAAAATGGTACTAGATTTATTAAAGCAACGGTATAGTGCAAGGGTTTTTTTAGAACAAAAAATCGCTGATGTTGACTTAAGGGACATCTTAGAAGCAGGTCGATTAAGCCCATCCGGTGGAAACGAGCAATCCTGGCATTTTCTTGTGGTCAATGAAAATGAAAAAATAATGGCACTCAGTGAAGCTTGTTACGAACAATCATGGATTAGAACGTCTCCCTTAGCGATTATTTTGTGTGTTGAACCTGTTAGCGATGAAAGAGGGGGGAGAAATATTCAATGTTCAAAATTTACCCATTTAAAAGAGGATATTATGGGGTTGCCAAAAGAGTTGTTTGATGCCCTCAACCAAGAAGAACACCAAACTAAAATTGCTGGTAGTCATATGTGCTTAGAAGCTCTTGAAAAGGGCATATATTCTACCTGGGTTTCCTATTATGATGTGGATGCGGTTAAAGCACTTTTTAGTATACCCCAACATATTTTACCAGCAGAAATACTGATTTTAGGATATCCTAAAAAAAGTGGTAGTATGAGAGCTAAGAAAAATATGTCCGAAATCGTCCACTACAATACATTTTAATGGATTGGTGAAAGGTTGTTTTCAGGGGTTAAGTCATAAAGGATCTTGATAATACGTGATTTTTCTTCAACATTGTCGGTTAGGAGTTGACACGTGTTTAAAAAGTTTTTAACAAACTCAACTGCCTCTGTTAGATTTTCTTCCGTAGTGTTATTTCTTCCTAATCGGTCGCAAAGAGAGAATAGGCCAATCTCTGAAGGGGATACTTGTTCTAGCATCTCAGCAAGTCTTGCATAAGGTAGCTTCTTAAAAACAAATAGGGGTTGCATATGCCACCTTACAAGTTTGCTCGTTCCCTGGATGAAAGGCTGATCATCGGATAAAGCAGCTAGGAATTTCAATGTGATTTTGCAGCCTTCAATATCATGATCATAGGCTGTAATACGTCCTCCCCGAATGCGAGTGGTTGTGCTTTTTCCTATATCGTGTAGGAGGCTAGTCCACATAAATATTTGTGGATTAGCACTGAGATGCCGATATCTGGCAGCAGCATCAACGACCTGCATCGTATGTTCCCAGACGTTACCTTCGGGATGGAATATTGGATTTTGTTCAGTGACAGTCAATTGTTTGAGCTGTGCAAAGGGGAATTCTTTTGGAAACAATCCTTCCTTAATGAGACTTTGAAAATAAAGAGAAGGTACTTCATCACCTAGTAAATGTTTATTGAATGGGTCAAAAAAAGTTCTAATATTCATCATGTGTCACCTCAAAGTGTAGTTTCACCCCATATGAGGGATTTTAATCGTGAAGTAAAAAGGAGAGAAATAAAAATGAAAAAATTATTAAAAAGTAGCCTGTTTATTGCCTTGTTATCTGGAATTGGATTTGTTGTGTTCAAATGCTCAACGAAATTGAAGAATTTAAAGGAACGGTATGACACCAGTATTTTCTTTAAGGGAAAAGCATTGACTTTTAAGGATGAAGAATTTCGCGGCGGATCCTATGGACTTATGTTTGGTGGTTTAGAAATGGATTTTACGGGTGCTACCCTCTTAGATGATGATGCCTCCCTTGAAATTTTTGGTGAGTTTTGTGGCATCAGCATTAAAGTGCCCGCAGAATGGCAAGTGCAAGTAGAAGGGGAAGCAGATCGAGGTGGTTTTTCTAATTCAACCAGTTACGATGAAGAGGATGACTCGAAGCCCGTTCTTCGCATTAAATATCACATCAAGTATGCAGGAATGGAAGTTAAATACATCTAATAATAAGCCGCAAGCAAAAAATGCTTGTGGCTTATTATTTATCATGGTATACTATGGAAAAGATGAGATGTAGTATGAGATACTACATTACGGCGTCTTAATAATCTATTTCAAATTTTGGAGGCGTTCCTATATGTCGAAAATAGCAATCGTTACGGATTCAGCATGTGATTTACCAGGGTATATCATTGAACAGTATGATATCAGGGTATTACCACTGAGAGTGATTTATGAAAATGAAGAATTTAAAGACGGTGTAGATATAAAGCCACAAGAGGTTTATGATCGAATGGAGATAGAGGTTCCTAAAACATCCCTGCCGCCAATTGAGGAAGTAGAAAATTTGTTTAATCAATTAGTCCTAGAAGGGTTTACAGATGTTATTTGTATTTCTCTTTCCTCAAAACTCAGTGGCACCTATAATATGATTCAAGCAGTAGCCAATGATTTTGATGCGGATAAATTAGCGATAAAAGTAATTGATTCAAAGTGTTTATCCATGTTTTTAGGGTTTATCGTCCTTGAAACGGCGATGCGGGTTAAGGCACAGGCTTCCCTAGAGGTTGCACTTAATACCATTGCTGACATGCGATCCAAAATAAGTTGTAACTTTGTTCTCAAGACCTTAAAGTACCTGAGAAAAGGTGGCAGAATAGGTAAGGTTGAGGGTACAGTAGGAGAGCTTTTGGATATCAAACCCATCATAGGTATTGATCATGAAGGTGCTTATTTTACAGTTGTTAAGGTCAGAGGAAGAAATAAATCCATTCAGAAAATAAAAGAACTCATTGAAACAAAATTTAAAGATAAAACGATCAATATAGCCATTATTCATGGCGGCGCTGAAGAAGAAGCTAAACTGCTCATGGAAAGTGTGAAAAAACTTCTTAATGTAAAAGAAAGCTTTATATCACAAATCAGCCCCGCATTAGGAGTGCATACAGGACCCGGATTGATTGGGTATGCAGCCTACGAAATATAGATCACGAAGGACAGCTCCTCAAAAAGATATTATTGAGGAGCTGTCCTTATTTGTAGATTTTGTATTTTAATGAT
>CAZJIO010000126.1:0-5237 GCA_964546035.1 uncultured Eubacteriales bacterium
ACTTAAAATCCTGCGGTCGCAAGATCGTACCGGTTCGATTCCGGTCTTCGGCATTAAACAAAATGCTTGACTAAAAAGTGTTTTGTTGCTATAATCATGAAGTTGCATTTATGCATGCCCAGATAGCTCAGTCGGTAGAGCAGAGGACTGAAAATCCTCGTGTCGCTGGTTCGATTCCGGCTTTGGGCACCATTTTTGGGTCACTAGCTCAGTTGGTAGAGCACTGGACTTTTAATCCAGTTGTCCCGGGTTCGAGCCCCGGGTGGCTCATTGTCTGAAAAGACAAATGCGGATGTGGCGGAACTGGCAGACGCACTAGACTTAGGATCTAGCGGGAGACCGTGCAGGTTCGATTCCTGTCATCCGCATTTAAAAGAAGGACTTCATTCAAATGATGTCCTTCTTTTTTTACCCCAAAAGAGCGAAAGAGCCAAAAGAGCCAAAGGGGACGTTTAATTTTGGCTCCTTTTGAAATTTGGTGTCTTGATCTTGTGCTGAAGTCCATATTGACGCTTGATTACCTTTGATGCTACAATAAATTGCAATTAAACCCGTTTTAAGATGTATGAGCGTGGATGGAGCCAAAATTAAACGTCCCCTTTGGCTCTTTTTGAAATTAATATTTGGAGGATAACATTTTGAAGGAAGCAATTATATATTTTTTGAGTTTTAAGTCTTATGTCGTATTGCCGGTGATTATTTTTGCTCTGGCGATGGTTTTTAGAGTTAAAGTGGCTACGGCTATTAAATCTTCTTTGCAGATAGGTATTGGATTTGTGGGGATTTTTATGACCTTTGATTATTTTGTTAAAATCATCACGCCGGTGATTCAGGCAGTAGTCGCTCGAACGGGTCTTGATTTCAATGTTTTAGATGCGGGGTGGCCGCCGCTTGCGGCGATTACATGGTCATTTAGCTTAGCGCCTGTGTTGCTGGTGCTGTTTATGGTGGTCAATGTTGTTTTCTTGGTTACCAAGCTTACAAAGACGGTTAACATTGATATTTGGAACTATTGGCACGTTATTTTCATGGGTGCTATGGTTTATCAAGTGACACAGAATGTTCCCATTACGCTGCTGTCATCGATCATCGTATTTATCCTCGTTTTGAAATTGGCAGAATGGTCAGCGCCTATGGTTAATAAATTTTCAGGGATGGAAGGTATTTGTATCCCTCATTTATCTGGGATCACCTATTTTCCATTTGCCCTTGTAGGTAATCAATTAATGGATAAAATTCCAGGCTTTAATAAAATTGATGCTCATCCTGAAAAAATGCAGGAAAAGCTTGGGATTTTTGGAGAACCTATGATTCTTGGATTGCTTTTAGGTATTGGATTGGGTATTGGTGGGGGTTATAATGTGAAGCAAACCTCTGAACTTGCAGTTGGGTTTGCGGCGGTGATCTTTATATTGCCTATGATGGGCGGCATTCTTGGTGGCGCACTCATTCCAATTTCCGAGGGTATGAAGGTTTTCATTAACAAGAAGTTCCCTAAAATGGGTCGAACTTATATGGGGTTAGATGTGGCTGTACTTTTTGGGGCACCATCAGTAGTTGTTACAGCGCTTTTGCTGATTCCTGTTTCTCTTATTGGAGCTTTTGTTCTGCCGGGGGTAACTTTTATACCCCTTGAATTGACAAATTTAGTTGTGCCTGTTGCATTCATTTGTGTGGCAACTAAGGGAAATGTCATTCGTGCTTTTATATTAGGTATCCCTGTGGTCGTGGCAAATCTCTACATAGCGTCCTTTATGGCAAACTTTATCACGGAAATGGCTGCTACAGCAAATTATCAGTTGGCAGATTATAACGGTACCTTTACGAGTTATCTAGACGGTGGACAGTTCTTTAGAGCTTGGGTTGTTCAAGTGGTGTCTATGAATCTTCTGGGATGGTTACTCATTCCGGTTGCTGTTGGTCTGTTATATTACACTTGGAAAACGACAAAAAAAGATTTGATGCAGAACCCTTCAAGTAAATAAATATTCAAAAGATTCTTCTTTACGATTGATAAAGAAGAATCTTTTTTTTATGAAAGGATGCTATTGAGCGGTAAATAAGGAATTAATTAACAAGGCGCTGCGACAATGCTTTAGCGTAATATATTGATAAAGCGAGTATTTATGCTTTGCGACTTATAATCATGCAAATAATGAAGGAAAAGCAATCACTAAATTTAAAAATATCCTGTTTTCCTAGGGATTAAGAGGTTTTGGTGGCTGAATAAACGCTATAAATGCAAGAAATGAAATGTAATCCTTCATAGTATGCAAAAAACCGTTTGACAATTTTTACCAAGAGGGGTATAATTCAAAAATAGTTTATTAATAAAAACTGAAAAAAAGAAAAAAGAATCAGGAGGATTATATGAAAAAAGTAACGGTATTTTTACTCTTATTGGCATTCACAGCAACACTATTTGCTGGTTGCGGTAAGAAAGACAGCGACAAGACTTATTTAAGATTAGCAGAAGATGTTGATCTTCCTTCAATGGACCAACACATCGCTACCGATGGTTTATCTTTTGAAGTTATTGCAGCAACAATCGAGGGTTTATATAGCGTCGATGCAGCGGGTGTGTTAATTCCTGCCATTGCTAAAAGCTATGTGATGAGCGAGGATGGATTAACTTATACCTTCACTCTAAGAGATGATGCAAAATGGAGTAATGGAGACAAAGTAACTGCAAAAGATTTCGTGTTCAGTTGGAGAAGATTACTTAATCCAGACACTGCCAGCGAATATAATTTTATCGGAGAAGTAGCTGGGGTTCTTAATTCAGCAGCTGTAGTTGCTGGAGAAAAAGCTTTAGAAGAATTGGGCGTCGTGGCTCAAGATGATACAACATTGGTGGTTACTTTAGACCGTCCAGTGCCTTATTTCTTATCTTTAACAGCATTTCCTTCCTTCTTCCCATTAAATGAAAAGTACGTTACAGAAAAAGGTGCTGACTATGCCATGGAAGCAACCAATTTATTGGCTAACGGACCTTTCAAAATGATTTCATGGAATAAAGGATATGGTTTCATTCTTGATAAAAATCCAGATTATTATGATGCAAAAAGTGTCACCCTTGATGGTCTTGACTACAGAGTTATCAAAGACAATCAAACCGCTGCTCTTAAATATGAAAGTAAAGAACTGGATGTGGTTAAATTATCAGCAGAACTTGTTGATAAATACAAAACTCATGAAGCCTTTACCCAATTTGAAGCAGGTTACTTATGGTACATGACACCTAACAATGAAACAGAAGTCTTTTCAAATGTTAATGTGAGAAAAGCCCTTCAACACGCTGTTAACAAACAACACATTGTTGATAATATTTTGAATGATGGTTCTAAAGTGGCTGATTTTATCGTTCCAGTAAATCTTGCTACAGGTCCAGACGGAAAAGATTTTAGAGCATCAGCAGGTACCTTCAGTTTATATGATGTTGCAGAAGCTCAAAAGTATTGGGAAGTTGCAAAAACTGAGCTAGGTATGGCTGATATCACCGTTGAATTGTTATTTGATGATGCAGATACGGTCAAAAAAACTGCTGAATTTATTCAAGCAGAATTAGAAACCAACTTACCTGGTATCCATGTGACTTTAAAATCACAACCTAAGAAAAATAGACTTGATCTGATGACTAAGGGCGAATATGAAGTGGGTCTTACACGTTGGGGACCCGATTACGCGGATCCATTAACTTACTTAGAATTGTTCTTAACAGGTGTAACGAACAACTACCCAAGATACTCCAATACCGATTATGATGCATTAATCAATGCAGCAGGTAAAGGCGATTTATCAGGCAAACCTGACGAACGTTGGGCTGCTATGATTGAAGCTGAACGCATCTTCTTAGAAGATGATGCAGGTATTACACCTTTGTATCAAAGTGGTTATACATTCTTAGTTAACCCTAAAGTATCGGGGATTGAACCGCATACAGTAGGCGTTCAGTTCATCTATAAAAATGTAAAAATCAGTGAGTAACAAGGTTTTGCCTTAGAAGATATACAAAAACGCCTCTATATGAGGCGTTTAAGTATGTCTTCTAAAATTATTTCTATATAAAAAACATTGGAGTTGGTACAATGCTGAGATATATTATTAAAAGACTATTGATATCTGTGGTTACAATGCTTATAATCATGTCTCTTCTGTTTTTGCTGTTGGAATTTATGCCGGGTTCTCCCTTTAATGATGAAAAACTGTCAGGCCAGCAAAAAGAAGTCCTATATGAGAAATATGGCCTCAACAAGCCGATTTATGAGAAATTCTTTATTTATGTTAAAAATGTGTGCTTAGAAGGTGACTTTGGACATTCTTATACCATCGAAAAGAATGCTCAAGTTTCGAAAATGCTTAAAAATAGGATGCCGATCTCTGCCCGTTTAGGTTTGCAGGCTTTGATTTTAGGATCATTAATCGGTATGATTCTAGCCTGTATAGCTGCGGTCTATAAAAATACCAAATGGGATACCTTAACAACGGTCTTTGCTGTTATTGGGATATCTATTCCATCCTATGTTTTTGCCATTGGATTAAGCTATTTTCTAGGATATAAGCTCCCTATGCTGATTCATGTTTCGATATTTCCCCTTACATATGATTTGTATAGACCTTTGCAGTCGAGCATATTACCGACGATTGCATTATCTATGTTCGTTATAGCAACTGTTGCCAGATTTATGAGGACTGAACTGGTTGAAGTTTTGGGTTCCGATTACATTATGCTAGCAGAAGCAAAAGGCTTAAAGCCACAAAAAGTCATTTTCAAACATTCTATTAGAAATGCCTCTATTCCCGTTGTAACCGTCCTCGGTCCATTAACTGTTGGGCTTATGACTGGCTCCTTGGTTATTGAAAGGATTTTTGGTATTCCGGGAATTGGCGATTTGTTGGTTACCGCCATTAGCGTCAACGATTTTAATGTGGTTATAGCCATATCTTTCTTTTACAGTTTATTTTATATCATCATGCAGTTGGTCATCGACATTCTGTACGGCATCATTGATCCAAGAATTCGTGTCGTCAAAGGGGGAGAATAATGGACAAACATTCATTTGAACGCATTTTGAGCGACGATACTTTCCAAAAAGATGTGGTCTATAAAGGGTATAGCTTCTGGAAAGATGTGAGGCTGAGATTTTATCAAAATAAAGGTGCTGTTGTTGGCATTATTTTTATCCTTTTAATTGTTTTCTTTGCATTTGTTGGACCTTTAATCTCTTCACACACCT
>CAZJIO010000126.1:5252-10862 GCA_964546035.1 uncultured Eubacteriales bacterium
ATAAAAGCATCGATATGGAACGCACAAACTTGCCAGCAAGAATTCCTGGCCTCGAAAAATTAGGCATCTTTGATGGTGAAATAGAAGGAATCAATGTGTATCAGGAGCGCGGCTTTAAAGATGCTTATTATTGGTTTGGTACAGATAACTTAGGTAGAGATCTTTGGACCAGAGTTTGGGTAGGTACACGGGTTTCTTTATACATTGCATTTTTAGCTGTTATCATCGATATGTTTATCGGTATGGGCTATGGCTTGGTATCCGGTTATGTGGGTGGAGGGTTAGATACTTTCATGCAACGAATCATTGAGATCCTCAGTGGTATCCCCAATTTGGTTGTGGTAACGCTTTTTGTATTGGTGCTTAATCCAGGTATTATTTCTATTTCACTGGCTCTGGTGATAACGGGCTGGATTGGTATGAGTCGGGTGGTGCGATCTCAGGTGCTCAAGCTTAAGGAGTTGGATTTTATCTTAGCTTCAAAAACTTTAGGCGCTAAGACCTCTACTTTACTGCTGGTTGATTTGTTACCCAATATCTTTGGTCAGGTCATCATTATGAGTATGTTCTCAATACCGAGTGCTATTTTTTACGAATCCTTTTTAGCTTTTATTGGATTAGGGCTTCAACCCCCCATGGCCTCATTAGGTGTATTGATTAACGATGGGTATAAGTCCATTTTGGTCTATCCACATATTATCACTGCACCCGTTATTGTTTTAGCCCTTTTAATGCTGAGCTTTAACTTAGTGGCAGATGGTCTAAGAGATGCACTGGATCCAAAAATGAAACAAATGTAGAAAGCAGATCAATTCAAATAAGAAGGTGTTATCAATGGAAAAAATAATTCAAGTAAAGGATCTCCATGTATCCTTTAAAACCCACAATGGCACAGTAAAGGCCATAAGAGGTGTTGATTTTGATTTATATAAAGGTGAAACGTTAGCTATTGTTGGTGAGAGTGGTTCTGGAAAATCCGTTACGACAAAGGTTCTTATGGGAATCCTGGCAAAAAACGGCTCCATTGATGGGGGCGAAATCTGGTACCGTGACAAAGATCTAACCAAGTTATCGCCAAAAGAAATGGTTCAAATTAGAGGGAAAGAGATTGCTATGATTTTTCAGGACCCTATGACCTCATTAAATCCAACCATGACCATTGGCTACCAAATAGCAGAGAGTTTATTGGAACACCAAGGCTTAGACAAGAAATCCGCTAAAATCAAAGTCATCGAACTGCTCAAGTTAGTAGGCATCAATGAAGCGGAAAAAAGATACAAACAATATCCTCATCAGCTTAGCGGTGGTATGAGACAAAGGATTGTCATCGCAATTGCGTTGGCTTGTAACCCTAAAGTTCTTATAGCAGACGAACCCACAACGGCTTTGGATGTGACCATTCAGGCTCAAATTTTAGAGCTCATCAAAGAGCTACAAGTTAAAATAGGCTTATCCATTATCTTTATTACCCATGATTTGGGTGTTGTAGCCAATGTGGCTGACCGTATTGCTGTTATGTATGCGGGTAAAATTGTTGAGTATGGAGAAGCAAAAGAAGTGTTTTTGGATCCGAGACATCCCTATACCTGGGGGTTACTTGCTTCGGTACCTGACATGGATGACAAAGGCAATGAGCTTTATTCTATTCATGGGGCACCACCCAATTTGTTGTATCCTCCAAAAGGCGATGCTTTTGCCTCTAGAAGTGAATATGCCCTTAATATTGACTTAGAAGAGGAACCGCCATTTTTTATGGTGACAGATACCCATGGCGCAGCAACCTGGTTGCTACATGAAGATGCTCCAAAACTTGAAATGCCAGAATCCTTGAAAAAGCGGATTGATGAAATGAAGAAGGGGGTGACCCATCATGGCGCATAAAGAAGTTATTTTAGAAGTGAAAAATCTTAAGCAGTACTTTAAACTGGGGCGAAAAGGCGTGACTAAAGCTGTTGATGATGTCTCTTTCTCTATTTACAGAGGTGAAACTTTTGGCTTAGTTGGAGAAAGTGGTTCGGGAAAATCCACCACAGGCAGAAGTATTATCAAGCTTTACAATCCAACCAGTGGAGAAGTATTTTTTGAAAATAAGAAGATTTCTGGTGATATTGATCAGGCTACAGAGAAAATGTTAAGAACCAAAATGCAAATGATTTTTCAAGATCCTATGGCCTCTTTAAATCCAAGAAAAAAGGTTATGGACATCATCGCCCAAGGGTTAGATATTCATAAACTTTATGGGTCCAATGCAGAAAGAGAAGAGAAGGTCTATCAAATATTAGAAACAGTTGGGATGTCAAAAGAACATGCCCATCGATATCCCCATGAATTTAGTGGCGGTCAGAGGCAAAGAATAGGCATTGCAAGGGCGTTAATCGTTGAACCCACGATTGTTATTGCAGATGAAGCCATCAGTGCCCTAGATGTGTCCATTCAAGCTCAAGTGGTGAATCTTTTGAAAAAGCTTCAGAAGGATCGTGATTTAACATTTATCTTTATAGCCCATGATTTATCCATGGTTAAATACATCAGTGACCGGATTGGTGTTATGCATGCAGGAAGAATTGTTGAGTTAGGAGCGGCTGAGGATATATATAACCACCCCATCCATCCTTACACAAAATCATTACTATCATCCATACCCCATCCCAATCCCATTCATGAAAGATTTCGTAAAAGAACACACTACGATCGAACGGGAATTCATTATGAGTTGGGTCAATTCATTGAAGCAACAGAAAGTCATTTTGTTTTAGGTACACCAGAAGAAATTGCACGGTGGACACAAGAAAAATAGGGCAGGGGCCGGAGAAAATGGTCACGGGGACGGAGAAATTGACAACTTGCAAAGCAAGTTGTCAATTTCTCCGTCCCCGTGACCATTTTCAGATGGGCAACCCTTTCAAACTATCCAACTGGCATAAATGATTGTTTTGGAATCTATAATCCTGGGTGAGTTCTTTGTCAAACCAGTCAAGGGCTTTAAACTGTTCAGCTGCTTCAAGAGAAGGAAATTCCACTTCAGCCATCATGAGCCCTTGAAGTGGCCCTTTAAATATATCCAATTCGAGCGTTAAGTGGTCCTTAAGAGGTATGTAATAGCGCTCTTTAAGGATCATCTGATGCTCAATTTTGTTTTGTAAAGCAAGAAATTCAGAATGACTGATTTCTATTTCGAATTCCTCTCGCGCCATTAAACCCTTGGATTTGCAGGTGAGCAAGTAGGTATCATTTTTTTGACGGATTCGAATCACTGGACTTGTAGAAACATACCCTTGTGCAATGTGATCGAAGGGGTATTGTTCTAAATTCAACGGATGTTGATGGATTAAAAATTTGCGTTCAATTTCCATTTCTATAACCTCCTCATGGCTACGGCTTGTCCTACTTTAAATAAGATGATAAAATAAACCTATAATCAACCTATGTAAATTATAACACAAGAGGTAGGAGGGGTACATGATGAAAGTGGTGGTGTTTTTAGCAAAGGGGTTTGAAGAAATAGAAGCAGTTAGCATTATTGATGTTTTAAGAAGGGGAGAAGTGCTGGTGGATACGGTCTCAATTTCTGGAAACATAGATGTAGAAGGTGCCCATGGCATTTCCATTAGAGCTGACAAGCAATTTTATGACGCGTCCTTCGAGGATTATGACATGATTATTCTGCCTGGCGGCATGCCAGGCACGAGTAATCTTGGCAAAAATGAGGATTTATGTGAACTTCTCAAAAAGTATAATGCGCAAGGTAAATGGATTGGTGCCATATGTGCAGCACCCAGTATTTTAGGAAAGCTGGAGATACTAGAAGGGAAATCAGCGACTTGTTATCCAGGCTTTGAGGGATTTCTCAAAGGCTGTCATGTGAAAAATGAAGATGTTGTTAGAAGTCAGAATATCATTACGGGAAAAGGCGCTGGTGTTGCCATCAAATTTTCCTTGGAAATATTGACGCTCTTTCAAAAGCTTTCTTATGTTGAAGATTTAAGAAGCGCTTTAATGGTATCGAAATACAATTAAGGGGTCTAAAATTCAGCTTGCCATATGTATATGCTCAAAGAGTGCATGCATATTTTCATTGGTGATGTTGGTTAATTGGGCACTTTGCGCGCCAGCCACCACATGATCGTAAGGAATTTGATAAATATAGGAAACATCATAAAAGCTATAGAAATGCGGCATTTTTCTTTGGAGCTCTCTTGAAAAAAGCTTGCAGAGATCACTGCTGCCGTTTTGCATAAAATGAAAAAAGGATACAGCATCAATTTTCTCTATTTTATAGACGTCTATTAAATGTTCGATTTCGTCATGGGAAATAGAAAGAAGTTCAGAAATGATATCGGTAGTAATCCCATTTGATTGATCTGCTTTTAAAAATAAGTCGATTTCTTTAATTTTAGTCCCGAAGTGATTGTTGTAGTAATCCAGATATGTAGCCATAAAGTAGCCTCCAAATTGTTTTAGTATAAAGAAAGTATACAGGATATGCTTCAACTAAGCACTGCACAATTGTTGGATATTATATGGTTTGATGTGGCACTAAAGAATTGAGGGGCATCGTCCGAGACGCCTTTAACAATAGAAAGGACCAAGCATTTGTTGCTTGGTCCTTTGATAATTGATTATTTAACTACGGCATAAGTTTCGTTTAATGTGGATTGTAAAATCGCGATAGATACAATACCAAGTCCGAAAATACTGAGAACTAAACAGATAACTGCATCATCCTTTAAGCCCAAACCTGCTTTATTGTGAGCATCACCGGCTCTTTTAGCATATTTGTATAACCAATAAATGGAATAAAATGGAACAAGTATGACTAAGATGAGCTCGATGCCAGAATCCATATCACTGACCTGTAAATAAGCATTTACATCTCTCATGGTGATGTAATACCAATAAATTGCATAGATCCCACACGTAATAATTGAAAAAATAATGACCGCTGCGACACTTCGTTGTTGAAACATTTCGTTTACCCCCTATAATTAATACCTCTATCATAATATATTTTAAGGCATACTTCAATATGAATAAATTCTTTTATCGGAATTTAATGAAATTAATAATTTTGGGTATTAAAGCCTCTGGATTAAAATTCATAGGTGGATGGTGGGGGAAGTGTAAAATCATGCGCCAAACATAAGTGATCATGATTAAAAATAACATCCCATAAAGACAACGATCCAACAGTTTTTTATAGGATGGCTTAAAGCCTACATTTAAAAAAGCGATGATGAGTAATATGAAAGGAATTGTAAAAAAAAGAGGGTGATAATTAAAAGCATCGACAATATCTCCCTTTAATAAAGCCAAGTAAGATCTGGTTAATCCACAACCGGGACAAGGCATTCCTGTGGTGTTCTTGAATAAACAGAGGTGCTCTAATGAATTTGAATATTGCAAAGCCAAGACAAAGGTTACAAAAAGATAAATGGATGATATAATAACAAAAGGCAATAGGTTTTTCAAATGATGGCGCATAAAATCCCCTTTTTCAATCATTCAAAATGAATTACCTTCATCATAGCATAATTATTGAAGAAACTGTAGAGTAATATAACTACAAACTTTTTGAAATGGATTGCAGGGTTTGCGACGCTATGTTATAAT
>CAZJIO010000127.1:0-7790 GCA_964546035.1 uncultured Eubacteriales bacterium
CTTGATTGGATTTGGTGCTAAAGCTTTGTCGGACCTATTGATTCAATATAGCGATGCACTTAGAATCACAGGTGGCGTACTCATGGTCTTTTTTGGTCTCTATTTCATTTTTGATGTAAAATGGCTCTTTATGGAAAAAGAGCGAAAAATTAGATTGAAACATTATACACCTCACTTTTTGAAGTCTTTTTTACTAGGGATTACTTTTAGCTTTGGGTGGACGCCATGCACGGGACCCATATTAACAACCATTTCATTTTTGGCGAGCTTTGAAAAAGACTATTGGAGAGCAGGCACGCTTATGTTAACCTATTCTTTAGGATTTGCTATTATGTTTCTCCTTTCGGCGTTCTTGGTTGGCGTTTTTGTTAAAAAAGTTAATAAGCTGTATAGGTTTTTGAACAGGATTAAGCAAATTGCAGGTGTACTCATGTTGCTCATGGGACTCTTACTCATATTGGATCAAACAACTATTTTTAATATTTTGCTCTAGGAGGATAAAAAGATGAAACGTTGGATTTATAGTGGCATGATGATATTAATCGTAATAAGTATATTTGCAGGGTGCAATAACAGTGAAAATTTAGTAATCGATGCTCAGACGGAAACGGGCACAAATGAAGTTGCAAATACCAGTGAAGTTAACAACTCTGATGGAAGCACCACCAGTGAATCCCCAAAACAAGAACTCTCTGATGAAGAGAAGGGCAAACTGTTCCCCGTTAATTTCGAACTTCCCAATGGAAAAGGGGAAAATATAGACTTGGCAGATCATGAGGGTAAAATATTACTTCTTAATTTCTTTAGATTTTGTATTAGCGCAGTTAGCCTAGAGTAAATATATTTTGTTGGAATTAAAATAGGACTTTATTTGTGTGGATTTTGTATGGATGAAATGCCAGAATTTCAAAAAGCCTACGATGCTTATAAAGACGATCTTGAAATCATCATAGTGGATGTTAATTTTGATTCTGGTGAAAAAAGTGTTGAAGAAGTTGTGGCATGGTATGACGAAACAGGTTACACTTTTCCCATGGTTATTGATGAAAAAGGTGATTTAACTGGTGAATTCTATCCTTATGTTTCGGGGTATCCAACAACATTTATTTACAGTCCAGATGGCAGCTTTTTAGGCCTATTATCAGGTGCTCTAGATGAAGCTACAATTACACAAATAGTTGAAAAATATAAGGTTCAATAAATACAAGGTTCAATAAATACTAGTCTATCCTTGCTGGTATATGATATAATTAATGTTATACCATTAAATATCAGAATAAAGCGAGGGCATATTGTGGAAAACATTGAGGATTTAAATAAAAAAATTAATAAGCTTTTCAGACAATTAGGAAAAGATGTTTATGTGAATACTAAATCTGGTAACTTAAAAGCCAAGGATATCGAAAAGACCGTCATTAAAATAGACAAAAATATTCAAGCCATCGAAGCTTTGAAAAACAAATTAAACAGCGATTCAAACTTTCAGGATGAAATCAAGATTATTTTAACGCCGGAAAAAAATGACGAAGGTATCGGCTTTTATTTCTTTTGCAAAAAATGTCGAGTGGGAAACAACCCAGCGTCTACACATTGCATTAAATGTGGTAATCCATTGAAATCATAATACTTAAAGGAGATCAAGATTATGATGTGTGATAAATGCAATGAAAAAGCAGCTACAGTCGTCTTAACACAGCTTGTAGGAGAAAAGTACATTAAATTGTATATGTGTGAGAAGTGCTCAAGTGAAACAGAAGGCCTTCTGAAGGAAGATCATGATTCGTTTCAGCACTTTCTGAGTAGTTTAATCAATGCAAAAAGTGCTACTTCAAAAAATGAATTGCTCAAGTGTGAAAATTGTGGGATGACCATTGATTCCTTTAGGAAAAATAGTAAGGTAGGCTGTTCTAATTGTTATAAGACTTTTAGTTCCTATTTTGTGCCGCTTATTAAGCGCATTCATAGCAACATTGAACATACAGGTAAAAGACCCGAAAAGTTGGATTTGGAATTAAAAGCGATTCAAAAGATCGAATTACTTCAGCAAGAGCTTAAAGGCGCCATTATTAAGGAAGAATATGAGTTAGCTGCCAGATTAAGAGATGAAATTAAACTCTTAAAGGAAGGGGGCGGTGAATAGTGAAGTGGTATGAGAAAGAAGGGGAAAACTGTAACGGTGTCATTATATCAAGTAGAATTCGATTAGCTAGAAATTTGGAAAACTATTTATTTCCCAATAGCCTCCTTGAGTCCCAAGCAATCAAAATGATTGGAGATGTGAGGGGCGCCATATTCTCTGATTCTGTCATGGATCAAAATTATTTTGAAGAAATAAAAATGGAGACCATTAAGCAAGTGGATAAAATGGCTATGATGGAAAGACATGTCATAAGCCCTTTATTTCTTGGCGTAAAAAAACCGAATACACTGATTTTATCCAAGGATGAAAGTATCAGTATTATGGTTAATGAAGAAGATCACATACGTATACAATCCATGGAAATTGGCATGAATTTAGCCCAAGCCCTAGAACATGCTAACAAAGTGGATGATTTATTAGAAGAGAAACTTAATTATGCCTTTGATGGTAAATTAGGTTATCTGACAGCATGCCCAACAAATCTTGGGACAGGGCTTAGAGCCTCCTATATGATTCATGTACCTGCCCTTGAAACCACTGGACAGCTTAAGTTTTTACTGGATGCCATTGGCAAATTTGGTTTAACCGTGAGAGGGATGTATGGTGAGGGTTCTGAAGCACAGGGAAGCATTTTTCAAATATCCAATCAATTAACCCTTGGACTAAACGAACAAGAAATTATGGATAATTTAACCACCGTCACCAAACAAATTGTTGAACAAGAGTTAATCGTGCGAAATAAGTTTTTAAATGAGAGAAGACTTGAGTTTGAAGATGCCATCTATAGATCTTATGGACTATTATGTCATGCCCGCGTACTTTCTGCTAAAGAATGCATGACTTTATTGTCGGATATCAAATTGGGTATTGAGATTGGCTTGTTCAAAAGTCAATCTGAACATAAAATTAATATATTTGAGTTAATGACACGTATACAACCAGCAAATCTACAGAAAATAGAGATGAAACACTTGTCCCTTAAAGACAGAGATGTGGCTAGAGCATCTTATATTAGGGAGAATATTGTTAAGCTCGTACAATAAAGTAAGGAGATCAACATTATGATGGGAAGATTTACGGAAAAGGCACAAAGTGCAATTGGGTATTCGAAAGAAATCGCTGGTGCGCTCGGTCATGATTATATAGGAACGGAACACCTTTTATTGGGGCTACTCAAAGAAGGTGAAGGATTAGCTGCTTTAGTCCTTAACAATCAAAATATAACCTATGAATCCGTTGAAGAAAAAATAAGAGAAGTTATTGTCAGCAATAAAATTCAAGTAGAAAATGGGGGTGAATTTACACCTCGAGTTGAACGTATTCTCGAAATGAGTTTACGAGAAGCTGTGAATATGAATACCAAGTTGATTGGTACTGAACACATACTCATTGCCCTGCTGAGAGAAAATGATTCAATGGCGGCGAAACTGATCGAAATTCTTGGCGGATCCAAGCAAAAAATCTATCAAGAGATCATTAAAACCTTAGGTCAAGAAGGTGGAAATACCCCAAAGCTAACACCAAACACAGAAAACGCAAAGCAAGTTTCAACGACACCTGTTCTAGATCAATACAGCAGGGATCTAACTAAGCTAGCTAAAGAAAATAAATTCGACCCAATCATTGGTAGAGATAAAGAAATAGAACGTGTCATACAAATATTAAGCAGAAGAACAAAAAATAACCCATGTCTCATTGGTGAACCTGGCGTGGGTAAAACTGCAATTGCTGAAGGTTTGGCCCAAAGGATCTCTGTTGGTAATATACCAGAGACCCTGAAAAATAAAAGGGTCGTCAATCTAGATTTAGGATCTATGGTAGCGGGTTCTAAATATAGGGGCGAATTTGAAGAGCGTATTAAAAAAGCCATTGGAGAAATCATACAGTCGGGCAATGTCATTCTTTTTATTGACGAACTTCATACCATCGTCGGTGCAGGCTCAGCAGAAGGCACCTTGGATGCTTCCAATATTCTAAAGCCTTCTCTGGCTAGAGGTGAACTGCAACTCATTGGTGCGACAACGCTCAATGAGTATAGAAAGTACATTGAAAAGGACTCTGCTCTTGAACGCAGATTCCAACCCGTTATGGTTGAAGAGCCTTCAGAAGAAGAAGCGATAGAAATTATTAAGGGCTTAAAAGAGATGTATGAAAATCATCATAGCGTGAAAATAACTGAAGAAGCTGTGATTGCTTCGGTGAAGCTATCTAATCGCTATATCACAGATCGATTCCTACCGGATAAAGCCATTGATGTCATCGATGAAGCTTGTTCAAAGGTTCGATTAAGCACCTTTATTGCCCCTCCAGATATCAAGCATATGGAAATTGCCTTAGAGAAACTAGAAGAAGAAAAACTATTGGCAATTACATCAGAAGCTTATGAAAAAGCAGGGGATATTAAAAAACGCCAAAACGATTTGAAAGAAAAGTTAGATGGTGCTAAAAGTGAATGGCAGGCGAAAAACACCATGGCCGATCAAATTGTAGATGAAGAAGAAATTGCGGGTATCATTTCAAGCTGGACATCTATTCCAATCAAGAAGCTTACTGAAGAAGAAGGGGAACGTTTAAAAAACCTTGAAGTCGTTTTGCATCAAAAAGTAGTAGGTCAAGATGAAGCCGTCACTGCTGTCGCTAAAGCAATCAGACGCGGTAGGGTAGGGCTTAAAGACCCAAGTCGACCTATTGGTTCCTTTTTATTCTTAGGTCCAACAGGCGTGGGTAAAACCGAGCTGTCAAAGGTCCTCGCGGAAACCCTATTTGGGGATGAATCGGCGCTCATTCGTGTAGATATGTCTGAGTATATGGAAAAGCACAGTGTATCTAAGCTCATTGGTTCGCCACCTGGATATGTGGGTTATGATGAAGGCGGACAATTGAGTGAGAAAATCAGAAGAAAACCCTACTCGGTACTCTTATTTGATGAGGTTGAAAAGGCGCACCCAGATGTGTTTAACACACTGCTGCAAGTTCTTGATGATGGACATATCACCGATTCCCAAGGCAGAAAAATTAATTTTAAGAACACGGTGATCATCATGACCTCAAATGCCGGTGCTAGAAATATTGTGGCACCCAAAACATTGGGCTTTTCAACAACTATCGATGAAGAAAAAAGTTATGGT
This sequence comes from uncultured Eubacteriales bacterium, assembly GCA_964546035.1. Lineage (GTDB taxonomy): Bacteria > Bacillota > Clostridia > Lachnospirales > Vallitaleaceae > CAZJIO01. Next base: position 5,269 of record CAZJIO010000127.1, read on the forward strand.
AACATGAAAAATAATGTTATGGAAGAAGTCAAACGATTGTTTAGGCCAGAATTTCTCAATAGAATTGATGAAGTCGTCGTATTTCATTCACTTACAAAAGAGCATATTATCGAAATTGTGAGCATATTGGTGGATCAATTGGCGAACAGAATGAAGAAAAATATGGGTATTGAGATTCACATGACGGATGAAGCTAAAGCCTATATGGCTACAGAAGGGTATGAAAAATCCTATGGTGCAAGACCCCTCAAACGCGCACTACAGTCTAAAGTCGAAGATAAACTTGCTGAAAAAATCCTTGAAAATGCTATAAAAGAAGGGGATTATGTCAAGATAGAATTACAAGATGGCGTACTTGAATTTGTTGTATAAGGAGGTAAATAACACTAATGTAGGCTTTCCTTTCATAAAAATAGTATGAAGTGGCACTAGTAATTGACTAGGAAATCAGCTATAATGTAGTTATGCATCACTTATCGACAAATTAGGAGGATTTTTTAGATGGCTGGTATTGAAGGTTTAATTAGAGTTGAAAAGCAAGGGTATTTGAGTTTCGGGGACCACTTAGCTGACTCTAAACAAAAGATACACGACTTTGAAGTTGATGGCGATGTTTATCAACTTAAAACATATAGTGAAGTGACAAGATTAGAAAAAAATGGTCGTTTATTATATGAATCAGTACCTGGGACTACAGTTTATGATTTCTATTTAGACGATAAGGAACTCAACTTTAACACGGATGGTGTTGAAGACGCTCAAATTACAGTTGAATTAGAAACTGAACAAGAATACAAAATTTTTGTTGAAGGCGTTCAGATTTGTAAAATGAAATCAAATCTTGCTGGTAAATTAAATCTCAGTGTAGATTTTGTAAATGGCAAACAAAGTGTTCATATTAAAAAAGCATAAAGAATGAAAAACGGCTACAAAGAAAAAATTCTTTGTAGCTTTTTATTAGACTTATATAAACGAGGTAACGATATGACAAAAAATAAAACAGTCTTCGTCTGTCAGGAATGTGGACACGAATCACCTAAGTGGATGGGACAATGTCCTGGATGCAGTCAGTGGAACACCTTTGTTGAAGAAATTAAAGTCAAAAAGATCATCAATAATGGCATTCAATCCACACTGGATCTATCTATGGATCAGAAGCCGAAAGCTTTATCTGGTATAGATACAGAGGATGAGAATCGATTGAAAACACATATTGATGAGTTCGATCGGGTACTTGGTGGTGGGATTGTAGATGGTTCCCTAACTTTAGTTGGGGGGGATCCTGGTATTGGCAAATCAACGATTTTGCTTCAAATGTGCCAAAGCCTGTCAGACCAAGGTGCAAAAATACTCTATGTCTCTGGTGAAGAGTCCTTAAGGCAAATCAAAATGAGAGCTGATCGGTTAGGTGTAACGGGCAACAATGTCATTTTATATGCACAAACATCTTTGCAGAGTATTGAGACAGCTGTTAAAAATGAAAAACCGAGAGTGCTTATAGTCGACTCTATTCAAACAATTTTTAGCGAAGATGTCCTTTCTGCACCAGGGAGTGTCTCACAAGTCAGGGAAGTGACCAGTAGACTTATGCGTATTGCAAAAGGGCTCAATATTTCCATTTTTATCATCGGACATGTGACAAAAGATGGCTCCATTGCTGGTCCACGTGTTTTAGAGCATATGGTAGATACGGTTTTATATTTTGAAGGCGAGAGAAGTGTCACTTATCGAATTCTGCGTGCAGTTAAAAATAGGTTCGGATCTACAAATGAAATTGGTGTTTTTGAAATGCGAGACAAGGGCTTAGTGGAAGTCACAAATCCCTCTGAATATATGCTTTCGGGTAGACCCTTAGGAGAAGCGGGTTCCATCGTTACCTGCTGTATGGAGGGGACTAGACCCTTGCTTGTAGAAGTGCAGGCATTGGTTAGCCCAACAAATTTTGGAATGCCAAGAAGAGCCTCAGCAGGAACCGATTACAATAGAGTTAATTTACTGATGGCTGTGCTTGAGAAGAAAATTGGGCTCCAGTTAGGGAATTATGACAGCTATGTCAACATTGCGGGTGGTATCAAGGTATCAGAGCCCTCATTGGATTTGGGTATAATGGTGGCGATTGCGTCTAGCTTTAAGAACTTATCTGTAGATGAAAAGACGGTTATAATGGGGGAAGTTGGTTTAACGGGAGAGGTTCGTGCGATTTCATTATGCGAGAAAAGGATTATAGAAGCAGAAAAATTAGGGTTTACCAGATGTATTCTACCTAAGGCAAATCTAAAGTCATTGGATCGAGGCTGGAAAATAGAATTGTTAGGTGTAGAATATGTGAGAGAAGCTATGGCGTTATTGTTCTAAAAGGGTTATCTCAATCCATTGCGGATTGAGATAACCCTTTTAAGTCTCCACTAATGAAAGCTTAGGATTCAAATAATTGAAGAAATGTATCGTAATCTTCGAAATCCTTGCCAAGTTGATAAACTCTTTTAGTATAAGAAGGGGTGATGAGTTCATCAATCGTGAGC
>CAZJIO010000127.1:7800-8072 GCA_964546035.1 uncultured Eubacteriales bacterium
AAATCAGTTGTTTTATTGGTAAGTAAAAAAATGTTTCGCTTATCTGTAGCATAACAATTTTTAAATTGATCCTTAAGGGTGTCTACAAGATCAACAGTTTTAAAATGTACAGGATTATTATGATAGATATGTACCACGTATAGATCTAAGGCAAAATCAAGGGCTTCTTCTAACTCCCGTTTTAACTGCTTTAAGAAAAATGGAGCATAATCAGGTTGGTAAGCACTTTTAATTTGATCTGCATGACGTAATTGATAAATAACAGGTGCAAT
>CAZJIO010000127.1:8148-8362 GCA_964546035.1 uncultured Eubacteriales bacterium
AAAAACCAATCAACTCAATATTAATCTGTTTGATAAAAATTGGAATCATGACCACACCAGATGCTTTTTTGATAAAAGTACTGGTAATTTGTTTGGGGATATAATAATCGACTTTAGCTTCCTCATAAATGATGATAGAATCCCCATCAAGAAGTGGATGCCATTCAGGCATCATATCTATCGATGATATCTTATTTTTCATATTGATTTTATT
>CAZJIO010000127.1:8393-10713 GCA_964546035.1 uncultured Eubacteriales bacterium
AATCGTATAGTGCAAAAAATCCCATGTTTAATCCAAAAGAAACATTTAAAGTGTTCATAACAAGTGTAATAACTTTATCATAAGTTTGAGCACTATTGATATTTTTCATGAGAAGATTGAGCTTGACCAATTCACTCAATTTGTTGTCTATGATTTTTTTTTGAGCATTAATCTCTTCTATAAAGAAAGCGTTATTAATCGCGATGTAGGTCGCAGAAGCTAGACTTTCCACTAACTCGAAGATGCTATTGTCATAATGGGTATCATTGACCTTACTACCTAGGGTCACAAATCCAACTAACTGAGAAGATTTTTTTAATAGAACGACATACAGCGGATTGATGGTGTCGATAATTTCTTGACCATTAAAAAAAGTGTTGATAAAAAGATCTCTCGTTTTTATCTTAGACATATCCACAACAACGGGGAGATTAGAAACTTGCCCTTTATTTTCATATAAAGTCATGTCTAAAACCATATTGTGTGAGCGTACATTTTTATAACTCATTAATTGATAGTTTTCACTAACGGTGTGTTTGATGAAAAAGGTAGTGAAACTACTTTGTGTCAGTTCAGAAAACACGCTAATGGCTAAATCATAAAGGTTGTTTAACGAAAGCTCACTTAGGAGGGCTTTTGTTGAATGATTCATGGCGAATAAATTAAATACTTTTTCGTTTAATTGTACTTTTGTTATATCTAAAAGTTTATAACTGTTGTAATTCGTTAGGGCAGTAGAGAACAAATTCATTAAAGCACCAGCAAATATTTCATCGTCTGGAGTAAAGGGATTGTCAGAAGAGCGCTTTACAGCAATGAGTCCAAAAAAACTTTTGTCCATAATCAGAGGAATGCAAAAATCAGGGTTAAAAACCTGGCTTATTTCAATGGGCAATAGTGAGGAGGTGTTTTTGTTGAAAAGTAAGCCGGCATGAAAATAAACAATCTGATCATATTGTTCTAGATGTTGGAATGAAAAGGTATCTTCGTACCCTTTACTATGTCCAAGGGTATATTGTCCATCTTTTAGTGACCATAGAGCGATTTGATCGGGAGCAAGGAGATCATGGCTGAAATCAAAGGCATAGCTCACAAGTTGCTCTAGTTCAAATCGCTGTGAAAAAAACTCTATTGCACTTAGGATGCCAGAATAACGTCCCGCATTAGATTGCATTGACATGGAAACACCTCCTAAATGATTTTTAATTCGTTATTGATCACATAATAAGATATGGGTAAATTATACGCTTTTGCAACATGGTGTGTCTGATTTTTAATGGAGAGAGAGACATTTGGGTAAATGCAGCGATTGACCTTTATTTCACCATCTCCTTTACTGTGTAAATATGAAATATATTTTTTCTTCTTTTCTTGTAGCATTTTTAATTTTTTGTTAAAGCTTTCATAGGCATCTTCGAGTTCAGCTAAAATCTTTTTTTGACCGGCATCTAGATTATTAGGGGAATAGATAGAAAGTTTTTGATTTAAGTAAACGATTTGATCTTTTATACTATCAATCAAAGTGTTGATATTGTCATATTCATCTTTATACACAAGTCGGTCAAAGCCTGTAACGTGTATGGTCGTTGGTATCTCAGCCCGATTTCCGATTTCACCGGTCACAACTCTGACAGCTGCCTGAATATTCCCACCAATAATTTTACTATTCATCGATTCTAGAATGACTTCTTTGGCGATGATGGTCGTGTTCATGGCATAATAGCCAATATTGACAGAACCGTTACATTCAATGGTGCAGTCTGAGGCGAATTTTGTATAAAGATCACCATTACAAATGATTTTTGCTTTGTTTTTACCTGCAATGCCACCTTTTATATAGATGCTACCATCTCTGCTTTCGATGGTGTCTATTCCTCCAATGCCAATGTTGCCCAATACTTGAATATCGTTATCTGCCCGAACAGAAAAATTATCCTCAATGGAGTGCTTGACTTCAACAAAACCATCAAAATCAATGTTGCCAGTTTCAAAGGAGACTTTTCCGTTCACTTCAAGGTAATTGCAAATAGCGAGAATACCATTTTCATAAACAACAGCACCTATTTTTTTAGCAGTTAGAATGGATTTACTTAGATCTTCTGAGAGGGTCTCGTTAATGGTTTTACGATCATAAACCAATTTAACTTGTTTGCCCGGTGCAGAAGGAATAAGGGTGCCAATGATGGTTTTTCCGGGGATTCCCAGGGTAGGTTCGATACGTTCCCCGACCCAATCGCCTTTATTCACTTTGTTGATCAAATTGAGTTCATAATGGTTGACTTTTCCATCATCAAATATTTGAGGCTTAATTTCATCAAGC
>CAZJIO010000128.1:0-7460 GCA_964546035.1 uncultured Eubacteriales bacterium
CCTTTAGTAGTTGAGCGATATTGGTTTTAGCTTCATTCAACTCTTTTTCTGCTTCCATACCTTTATAATGAAGGGATGATGGGTTACCATAATGATCTCTTAAAAGAAGGACCATTTTGTCTACTACTTCATCCATTGCTCTCGTTGTCGCTGCATTATCTAAATATACTTTCATTATTACACCTCATTTGAGCTTGTTAGAAATATTGTTTCTCTATTATCCTATGCATATTCAAGACAAATGTTGATTTTGCATCTAAACAAGCCCTTACTCCATTTAATACTGATAAACTTGACTAAAAAAGGTAGGAATACCCTACCTTTATATCTATTGATTATAAACTCTAATGGACTACTTAGACATAATATTTTCAATGGCTTGTAGCACTCTAGCTTTTTGAAATGGCTTAACAATAAAGTCTTTAGCACCTTTTTTTATGGCATCAACAACCATTGGCTGTTGTCCCATAGCCGAACACATAATAACTCTTGAATTTGGACTTACGGTCATTATTTCTGGCAATGCGGTGACGCCATCCATTTCTGGCATAGTAATATCTAATGTAATAACATCTGGCTGTAATTCCTTTGCTTTTTTGATAGCTTCAAGACCGTTACTTGCTTCACCAACGATATCAAAACATTCTTCTTCAAGCATTTTTTTCAGCACCGTTCTCATAAAGACTGCATCATCTACAATCAAAACTCTTATAGCTGCCATACTTTATTCCTCCTCTAAGTTGTACATTATAATAGATAATATAACCAAACTAGCCGTTTCTGTTCTCAAAATTCTTTTTCCTAATGAAATGATAGAAGCTTTTATACCTGACAACTTATTAATTTCTTCTCCATCAAAACCACCTTCTGGACCAATAAAAATCCCTATAGAGGAATGATTTTTAACCTGGGAAAGCAATTCTTTAGAATCTTTGAAATTTAAGGCCTTCTCGTAAGGTACGAATACCCTTTCAAGATTTTCGGCATAAGCAACAGCTTCATTAAAGGTCATCGGGTCTAGAACTTTTGGAATAATAGCTCGCTGAGATTGTTTCGCTGCCGCCCCAGCTATTTTCTGCCACCGATCATTCTTTTTCTCTTTGTTGTGACCATTTATCTTAACAATGGATCTTGCCATAACAACTGGAATTATTTCTGAAACGCCTAATTCGACGCTCTTTTGAATAATCATTTCCATTTTATCTTGTTTCGGAATGCCCTGGAAGAGAACAATTTTAGATGTCAACTCTTGATGCGATTGATTCGCACAAGAAATACGACATTTAACATCTTCTCGACCCACAAAATCTATTATACAACAAAATTCCATTCCTTGTCTATTACTAATTACAATTTCTTCACCTACAGAAAGACGTAAAACATGTGAAATATGATTAACGTCGTCTCCAATAATGACAATATTGTCATCCTCTATTTGGTTATCTTCAACAAAAAAACGATACATGTGATTACCCTTTCAATTGCGCAGCAATAGCCACCCATTCGCCATTTTGAGTAACTTCTATGATGACAAAGCCTGCACTTTCAATTTTTGCCTTTACTTCTGGTGCTCTCTCTTGAATAATCCCTGATGCAATAAAAGTACCTTCTGCTTTTAATACACGACTGATATCATCCATTAAAAGAATAATAATATCAGCCATTATATTTGCAACAACTAAATCTGCCTTTACTTGTGTGTTTTGCAAAAGATCACCATGAAAAACCGTTACAATGTCACTAATCCCATTGAGTTCAATATTTTCGTTAGTCACCTTTACTGCAGCTTTATCAACATCTATAGCAACAACACTTTTAGCGCCTAATTTGGCAGCTACAATGCTCAAGATGCCACTGCCACAGCCAACATCGATTACATGTTCAGCGGGCTTTAAGTAGGTCTGTAAGAGCTCAATACACATAGACGTCGTCTCATGCGTACCACAACCAAAGGCCATACCTGGATCGATTTCAATCATCAAATCATCACTTCGTAAGTCCTCGAAGGTTTCCCAAGTTGGTTTTATCACGATATGATCGCCTACTCTAAAGGGCTTATAATATTGTTTCCAATTGTTCGCCCAATCTTCCTCTTTTGTAATTAAAGTTTCGATAGACCCTTCACCAATATCAACAAAGTCTTTAATCTCTAGTAAATACGCCTCAATGAGTCCAATCTTTTCTTCTATGTTCTCTTCCGAAGAAAAATAGCAAACAATCTTAACAAAATCTGTTTTTTTAAGATGATCATCTATGTAATCCACGATTAATTCATCTCTTTCCTCTTGGGTAAGACTTGGGTCAATAATCTCTATCCCTTTAACACCAATCTCATAAAGTCGACTTGCTATCGTGTCTACTGCTTCACTTTTTGTTAAGATGATAATACCATGCCATTCCATAAATTATACCTCGTTTTATTCAAAGACATCTTTTACTTTGTCATACCATTTTTTCTTTTTTTGACTGGGTTCATTAATATCATCACCAGAAATTGATTCAAATTCCTTAAGCAACGCAATTTGTTTATCATTGAGCTGTTTAGGAACATCTACCACAACTGTGATGTATTGATCGCCTCTTAGTTTTGGATTATTAAGCCTTGGAACACCTTTACCTTTTAATCTAAAACGTGTATTCGTTTGAGTACCTGCCTTCATTTCATACTTGACAGGTCCATCAATGGTTGGCACTTCAATTTCAGCACCCAAAGCAGCCTGAACAAAGGAAATAAGCATGGTAAAATGAATATCAATGTCTTGTCTTTCAAAATGCGCATGGGGTTCTACGTAGAGGGTTAAGAGAATATCACCTCTTGGGCCACCATTTTTACCTGGTTCACCTTTACCTCTTAAGCGCAAGCTTTGTCCATTATCAATGCCCTCAGGGATTGTAACAGATATCTTTTTACTCTTTCTAACAAAACCTGAACCTTGACAATCCGTGCATTTGTCTTTAATGATTTTACCAGACCCTTGACATTGATTACAGGCTCTTACACTTGCTACTGTACCAAACAGAGTTTGTTGGTTGTATCTTACTTGACCAGCACCATGACAGGTAGGGCATTGATCGGGTGTCGTGCCAATCTTTGCACCGGATCCGTGACAAGTATCACATGGATCAGAAGTGGTCACATTGATCTCCTTTTCAACACCAAAAACAGCCTCTTCAAAGGCCAATGTCATTGAGGCTCTTAAATCGGCACCTTTTGTAGGCGCATTAGGAGACTGTCTTCTTGAGCCGCCGCCGCCAAAGAAATCGCCAAATATATCTCCGAACACATCACCCATATCACCAAAATCAAATCCGCCTCTGCCTGCTCCAGAATTTGGATCAAAAGCAGCATGACCAAATTGATCATATTTCGCTCTCTTATCAGCGCTGCTGAGCACTTCATAAGCTTCACTGACTTCCTTGAATTTCTGTTCAGATACCGGATCTCCTTGATTGGTATCTGGATGATATTCTTTAGCCATCTTTCTGTAGGCTTTTTTTATATCTGCTTCACCAGCACTTTTAGAAACACCTAATAATTCATAATAATCTTTCTTTTCAGCCATTGCCGTCACCTACCTATTAAGTACCAATACGACTGCATTGACTGCAGTCGTATTGGTCAACTTTTATTTAATTATTCTTTGAACTCAACATCTACAACATCATCATCTGGTGCATTGCCTTCAGCTCCACCAGCTGCTCCTGCTGCTCCAGCGGCATTAGCTGCTTCATAAAGCTTAGCTGAGAAGTCTTGTACAATTGTCATTAAGGCATCTTTAGCCGCTTTCAATTCCGTTACTTCTGCTTCGGTAAGCTCATTACCTTTTGTTTTTTCAAGTAAATCTTTTACTTTCTTAAGTTCATTTTCTATTTTTTCTTTTTCTTCTGCACTGACTTTATCACCTAACTCTGTAATGGTTTTTTCAGTTTGGAAGACTAAAGATTCCGCTTCATTTCTAGTATCAATGGCATCTTTGCGTTTTTTGTCATCTGCTTCAAAACGTTTAGCTTCTTCCACAGCTTTATTAATTTCATCATCAGAAAGATTTGTACTTGCTGTAATGGTAATGTGTTGTTCTTTACCTGTTCCTAAATCTTTAGCATGAACATTAACAATACCGTTAGCATCTATATCAAAGGAAACTTCGATTTGAGGAATGCCTCTTCTAGCTGTTGCAATACCATCTAATCTAAAACGGCCTAAGGTTTTGTTGTCTCTAGCAAATTCTCTTTCACCTTGAACGATATGAATATCAACGGCTGTTTGATTGTCTTCAGCTGTAGAGAATACTTGACTCTTCTTTGTAGGAATAGTTGTATTTCTTTCGATTAATTTAGTAGCAACACCACCAAGTGTTTCAATTCCCAATGAAAGTGGTGTAACATCTAATAAAAGAATGTCTCCCGAACCTACATCTCCAGCTAGTTTACCCCCTTGAATAGCAGCACCAACAGCCACACATTCATCAGGATTAATGCCTTTGAAAGCTTCTTTACCTGTTAAGCTCTTAACCGCATCTTGAACTGCAGGAATTCTTGTGGATCCACCCACTAAAAGAATTTTATCTAATTGAGATGCTGACAAGCCTGCATCTTTTAAAGCTGTTTTAACAGGTCCCATTGTCATATCAACTAAGTCATGGGTTAATTCATCAAATTTAGAACGAGTCAAAGTGATGTCTAAATGCTTTGGTCCTTCTTGGCTCGCTGTGATAAATGGTAAATTAACATTTGTAGAGGTAACATTTGACAATTCTTTCTTAGCATTTTCTGCAGCTTCTTTTAGACGTTGCATAGCCATTTTATCAGAGGTTAAGTCAATGCCTTCTTTGTTTTTGAATTCTTTAGCTAAGAAATCCATAACACGTTTATCAAAGTCATCGCCACCTAGACGATTGTTACCACTTGTTGCAAGTACTTCTAGTACGCCATCACCAATTTCAATGATGGAAACGTCAAAGGTACCGCCTCCTAAGTCATAAACCATAATTTTTTGTTCGTGTTCATTATCTAGTCCATAAGCAAGGGCTGCTGCTGTTGGCTCATTGATGATACGTTTTACATCTAAACCAGCAATTCTACCTGCGTCTTTTGTCGCTTGACGTTGTGAGTCACTGAAATATGCTGGAACAGTGATGACTGCTTCAGTAATTGTTTCACCTAAATAGCTTTCTGCATCTACTTTAAGCTTTTGGAGAATCATTGCAGAAATTTCTTGTGGTGAGTAATCTTTATCATCGATTTTCACTTTGTGGTTGGTACCCATTTCTCTTTTGATAGAGCTGATTGTCTTATCTGGATTGGTAATGGATTGTCTTTTAGCAAGTTCACCAACAAGACGATCCCCATTTTTTGCAAATGCAACCACAGATGGTGTTGTTCTAATACCTTCACTGTTTGCAATAACGACTGGTTTACCACCCTCCATTACTGATACACATGAGTTTGTTGTTCCTAGGTCAATTCCTATTATTTTAGCCATTGTTATCTAATCCTCCTATATTTGTTTTCAATTGTTATTTTATTTTTATATATTAATTTGCTACTTTTACCATACCAAATCTCAGTACACGTTCTTTATACATATAACCCTTTTGGAAGACTTCTACGACTTCATTCACGCCATAGGTGTCGTCATCCTCATGAGAAACGGCATGATGTAAATTGGGATCAAAGGTTTGATGAAGTGCATTCATTTCCTCTACGCCTAAATTGTTCAAAGTACCTATTAATTGTTTGTAAATCATTTCAATACCCTGACCAAAAGAACTGCCTTTTTCTTCCTCTGTGATACTTGAAAGTGCTCTTTCAAAGTTATCAACGATGGGAATGATTTTTTCAAAAACCTCTTTTGCACCATTTTCATACATTTGAGATTTTTCTTTGATGGTACGCTTTCTAAAATTATCGTATTCAGCCATGGTGCGTTGCAGCTTATCTAGATATTCTTTGGCTAAACCGCCTGGTTCAGTTGTCTCTTCTGGACTAACTTCTTCTACTACTGTAGTTTCTATTTCTACAATATCTTCTTCTAATTCTGACGCCACATCTCTTAACTCTTTTTCTTCAGACATGATTTCTTGCTCCACTTTTTCGTTTTGTTCTTTTTTCTTCACTGGTCATCCACCTTTCTAACTGCCTTGATCGTCTTTGTTAAGTTTACTTTCAATACCACTTATGAGATATTTTAATGAAGAAATTGTATTGGCATAATCCATTCTTTTTGGACCAATGATACCGATGGCACCAATTAATTGTCCACCGATGCAGTAACTTGCTGTTATCAAACTGCAATCCTTCATTTCATCCACTGCAATCTCTTCACCGATCTGAATTTTTATTTGCCCTTCTTCACCTTCTGTGGTGTGATTGAGCATTGTCTTTAACGCGTTTTTTTCTTCTAGTCTATCAATCAGCTCCATCGCCTTATTGACATCACTAAACTCTGGAAACTTAAGAATATTCGTTGTTCCTGATGTATAGATATGGGTATCATCAGCAGTTTGAATGGCTTTAAAAACAACATCTAAAACCTTAGCAATAATTTCATAGTTTGAATCTGCATACTTTTGAATACTTTGTATGAGGGGCAAATTAATTTGATCCAAGGTCAATCCATATAAATGCTCATTGAGTACATAGGTCAAGCGATTTAATATCACTTGGTCAATTTCTTGATGAATATCAATCATATAATTCTTTATGCTATTTCCATCTGTAACAACAACCGCTAAAAGTTTGGTTGGTTCAAGACTGATTAATTGTACATTCTTAATTTTACCATTTTTATAATGGGGTGTTGAAATAATGGTTGCATAATGTGTCTCCTTGGCAAGGGCCTTAGCCATATCTTGGAGAAAGTTTTCTATACGATCTTCTTTTGATGCCAAATCTTCTAAAACACCAATTTTTTGTATTTGCATTTTGTTGTTTTCCAACAAAATATCCACATACAGTCGATAACCTTTATCAGATGGAATCCTACCTGATGAGGTGTGTGGCTGCACGATAAAGCCTAATTCCTCTAAGTCTGACATTTCATTTCTAATGGTCGCTGGGCTAATACCTAAATCATAAGCCTTTGATATGGTTCTGGAACCTACAGGCTCAGCCGTTTCCAAATAATTATTGATGATAGCTTGAAGAATCTTCATTTTTCTTTCATTCAATTCCATTGGATCACCGCCTCGTTTATCACAGGGAATAATATCTGTTATTGTTGTTAGCACTCTCTTCACTTGAGTGCTAACACCTGAAATAAAAATATCACTTTAGAGACATTTTGTCAATAGTATTGCAGAAAATATTTTATTTTTAATGAATTATTAATGATGTAGAAATTGCACAAACACATAATTGCTCACATCTATACCATAAGGAGATAACCTCAAAATGTCGCCTTCTTCTAATAAGAGTTGCTCTCGAATCATTTTTTTTATGACCTGTTCATAATGAAGAGA
>CAZJIO010000128.1:7595-10600 GCA_964546035.1 uncultured Eubacteriales bacterium
ATAAGGGCATCCAGTTGTCCATGGGCATTCATATAATGCTCTAAATGTGTGTTATTTTCCATTCTAACACCCTCCACATAAGAAGAAGCGCCAAGTCCTAAACCAATATAGTCGCCGAGTTCCCAGTAAACCTTGTTATGCTGACACTCAAACCCCTTTTTACTATAATTTGAAATTTCATAATGCTCATAGCCCTGCTCTTTAAGTAATTGATTGGCATACCAATACATTTCTCTTTCAAGATCTTCACTAGGGAGCAGCAACTCATTTTTCTCATTCTGCAGAAAAAAAGGCGTGCCTTCCTCTATGAGTAATCCATACACCGACACATGCTCTGGTCCAAGATCCGTTGCACTTTTTAGTGTCTTTTTCCAATCCTCCATCCCTTGGCCCGATAATCCAAACATTAAATCCACATTAATATTATCTATTCCCATTTTTCTAAGCATGGAAAAATTAATTTTGAATTCTTCAAAGGTGTGAATTCTCCCTAACTCTTTTAATTTCACTTCATCTGCAGATTGCAAACCCATACTTACTCTATTGATGCCATTTTGTTTATAAACCTCAATTTTTTCTAAAGTTATGCTCCCCGGGTTACATTCAATGGAAATCTCAGCCCCTTCAGCTATATTAAAATGACTTGTAATCTCAGACATGATTTTACCCATTAAGTTTTCTGGTAAAACAGAAGGTGTTCCTCCACCAATAAATATGCTGACAACTTTTCTATCCTTCATGAATTGGCTTTGAGAGACAATTTCCTCAATTAACGCCTCAACATAGTTCTCCATTTGATCCTCTAATCCTGAAAAAGATAGAAAATCACAATAATTGCACTTACGCTTACAAAAAGGTATATGAACATATAAGCTGAGTGACTTCATAAAAAGGACCTCCTCTTAAAAGAAAAGAGCTCTCTAGTTCGCTAGATAGCTCTTTTTATATATTGTACAGATTGAACTACTCGTCCAGCTTTAACACGCTCATAAACGCTTTTTGTGGCACTTCTACATTACCCACTTGTCTCATGCGTTTTTTACCTTCTTTTTGCTTTTCAAGAAGCTTTCTCTTTCTGCTGATATCACCACCATAGCATTTTGCAAGAACATCTTTTCTCATAGCCTTAACGGTTTCTCTTGCAATGACTTTACTACCAATGGCTGCCTGAATAGGAATTTCAAATAAGTGTCTTGGAATTTCTTGCTTCAGTTTTTCAATCATTTTTTTGCCACGTTCATAGGCTGTATCACTGTGGACGATAAAAGATAACGCATCCACCAATTCTCGATTGATTAATATATCCAATTTAACAAGATTAGACTCCCTGTAGCCAGTCAATTCATAATCAAAAGAAGCATACCCTCTTGTTCTTGATTTAAGGGCGTCAAAAAAGTCATAAATGATTTCGTTGAGGGGTAATTCATAATGCAAAATGGCGCGGGTGGATTCTATATAATTTAAGCCATGGTACTCCCCACGTCTTTGCTGGCAAAGCTCCATTATTTGTCCAATGTATTCTGTTGGCACCATAATTTCTGCTTTAACAATAGGTTCTTCCATCATTCTAATTTCTGAAAGTTCTGGCAAATCAATTGGATTGGCTAAACGAATCATGGTTCCGTCTGTTTTATGAATATTGTAAATAACACTTGGTGCTGTTGTAATGATGTCCAAATTATATTCTCGTTCTAGACGTTCTTGAACGATTTCCAAATGTAACAATCCTAAAAAACCACATCTAAAACCAAAACCGAGGGCAACTGATGTTTCTGGTTCAAACAATAAAGCCGCATCATTTAACTGAAGTTTTTCCAAGCCATCTCTTAAGGCACCATACTCAGATCCATCTGCTGGATACATGCCACAGTAAACCATAGGATTTACTTTTTTATAACCAGGCAGTGCTTCTGCTGTAGGATTATTTAAATCGGTAATGGTGTCACCCACTTGAGTATCTCTCAAGTTTTTAATACTCGCTGTGATATAGCCAACGGTTCCGGCAACAAGTTCATCTGCAGGTATGAATTGTCCTGGGCCAAAATAACCCACTTCAACCACATCAAATTCCTTCTTGGTCACCATCATCTTAATTTTAGTACCTTTTCTAACTGTGCCTTCCATGACTCTACAAAAAATAATTACGCCTTTATAAGGGTCATATTTGGAGTCAAAAATAAGTGCTTTTAACGCAGCATTCATATCTCCTGTTGGAGGCGGTATGATGGTAATCAGTTTTTCTAGAACATCGCCAATATTGACCCCTTCCTTTGCAGAAATGAGTGGTGCTTCTGAAGCATCTAGTCCTATAATGTCCTCAACTTCTGCCTTAACCCGATCAGGATCTGCACTTGGTAAATCTATCTTATTGATAACTGGTAAAATTTCCAGATTATGCTCAAGGGCAAGGTATACATTTGCTAAAGTCTGAGCTTCAATTCCTTGAGCTGCATCTACTACAAGTATAGCGCCTTCACATGCGGCTAAAGATCTTGAAACTTCGTAATTAAAGTCAACATGACCTGGTGTATCAATGAGATTATATATATACTCTTCGCCATTATTAGCTTTATAAATCAACCGAACAGCTTGAGCTTTTATTGTGATGCCTCGTTCTCTTTCGAGATCCATATTGTCAAGCACTTGTTCCTGCATTTCTCTTTGGGTCAGTAAGCCGGTCATTTGTATGATACGGTCTGCCAAAGTAGATTTGCCATGATCGATATGTGCGATAATACAGAAATTTCTAATGTGGTCTTGTTTGATTTCTGGCACTTGATGTTGCCTCCCTATTTGTCGTGTTTCGTGATAATTATCATCATTTTCTGTTGCATATTATAGCATAGCCCTTACACATAAGCAAGAAAAAAGCAAAGTGGCTGATTTATTTCAGCCACTAGCTTTTTACTCCATCAGAACTTGATACAATATATCTGCCAAAGGAAGCATTGCATTTTTTTCTTCTTCTATCGTATTATTTTGAGCACCACATTCAATCAAAACAC
>CAZJIO010000129.1:0-4736 GCA_964546035.1 uncultured Eubacteriales bacterium
TCTTTGCAATTGGTTAAAGAATTTTATCTGTGGGTTGAGAATAGTTTATCAGCTGATAAACTAAATAATTTAGAATTGAATCTAAAAATAATGCAAAATGAATTTAATAAAAAGTTACATTTTAAGAAAAAAGTAAATACAAATAATGGTAATGGTCAGCTTAGGCGCGACTAACGAGTCATGGATTTTAGTTATTGAAGTAAGATTTGTGTCTGTTAATGAAAAGCACCTGCAATGGAGTGTTTACGAAGGTGAAATTTTACATAGGCTTATTATTTTTTTAGTCCTAAATTGACACAATCAGAAGGTGTGGACATACCCTCCGTTAATCAAGTGATCATGTTAAGACCTACCAAGTCAGCGATTATTTTCGTTCAACAGCTAGGAAGAGGTCTTAGAAAAGCCCGTCATAAGGATTACGTTGTTGTTCTTGATTTCATCGGAAATTATCAAAATAATTTTATGATCCCAATAGCTCTGTCGGGTGATAGGAGTTTTAATAAGGATACCATCAGGCGCGATGTCTCGGAGGGCAGCAGGGTTATTCCTGGGTGCTCAACCGTTAATTTTGATGCGATCTCCAAGAAGAGAATTTATGCTTCGATAGATAATACCAATTTTAACAGCATCAAACTGATAAAGGAGAGCTATCAAAACCTCAAGTATAGGCTTGGACGTATTCCACATTTAATTGATTTTGAGGAGCATGACTCACTGGACCTAGCAAGGATTTTTGAAAATGGTTCCTTGGGCTCTTATTATAATTTTTTGGTGAAACATGAGCCAGACTACACCATCAGATTGGATGATACCAAGGTGAAGTACCTAGAATTTATATCTAAGAAACTGGCTCTTGGTAAACGAGTTCATGAGTTAATTGTTTTGAAAAGCATTTTAAAGGGTGAAACAGAGTTGATGGGTGAACTGAAAAGGAGTTTGGTGGAAGATTATCACTTAGTGGTGAAGGACAAGACGATTACAAATGTGGTGAATGTCTTAACCAACGAGTTTCCATCTGGTACAGGAAGGTCAACCTACGAGGAATGTGTTTTTATTGAGGCGGCGGGAGACGATTACAGAGCATCGGAAACTTTTATGATGGCACTTAGAGATGGTGAATTTAACGATATGGTCGGGGAATTGGTTGAGTTTGGTCTGTATAGAAACAAGACCTACTATGGAAAAGCCTATCATTCAACCTCTTTTCTACTTTATCAGAAATATTCTTATGAGGATGTTTGTCGGCTTTTAGAATGGGAGCATAATGAAGTTGCTCAGAATATAGGTGGTTATAAGTACGATGCCAAGTCACAGACATACCCAGTTTTTATTAATTATGAGAAGTCTGAGGATATTGTTGCATCCATTAATTATGAAGACCGTTTTGTGTCACCCTCTATGCTGATCGCGCTATCTAAGTCTAATAGAAAACCTGATTCAAAAGATGTGGTGACGGCTTATAATGCGGAAGCATTGGGTGTTTCTATGGAATTATTTCTAAGGAAGAATAAAGATGATAAGATTTCAAAGGAGTTCTATTATTTAGGGAAGATTAGAGCAGTTGGGCAGCCTCATCCGATTGTGATGAAGGGGACGGGGAATAATGCGGTGGAGATTAGTTATCAGTTGGAAACTGCGGTGCGGGAAGATATTTATGAGTATTTGATAGAGGAATAGATTGAGCATAGAATTTCTTACTAAAATAAACAGGATATATTAAAAAAATACTTTAATAACTAGAGGTATACTATGACTACAATAGCCATTGACCTAGGAACAACAAACAGTTTAGTAGCTTATTGGAATCATGATCAGCCTGTGATCATTCCCAATGTCCATGGCTCAAAACTGACGCCCTCCGTGATTAGTATCACTGACACGCATGAAGTGCTTGTTGGAGAAGCTGCAAAGCATCGTCTAATTACGCACCCAAATATGACTGTGTCCAATTTTAAAAGATTTATGGGGACAAATAAAAAATATCAACTAGGAAGGTATAATCTTTCGCCCGTTGAACTATCTTCCTTTGTGTTGCAATCACTTAAAGAGGATGCAGAGGCTTATCTAGGTACAGCTGTTAAAAAGGCGATTATTAGTGTCCCTGCTTATTTCAATGATGCACAAAGAGCGGCTACAAAGCATGCCGCAGAACTAGCAGGTTTGACTGTAATTCGGTTGATTAGTGAACCCACTGCTGCAGCAATCAGTTATGGTTTGCATCAGCAGGAACCTGAAACCATGTTTATGATTTTTGATTTGGGCGGCGGTACATATGATGTTTCCATTTTAGAGATGTTTGAAGGAATCATGGAAGTAAAAGCAATCTCAGGTGATTGCTTTCTAGGAGGAACTGACTTTACCGAAGCCTTAGTCAATCATTTTCTCAAAGATAAGAATATTTCATTGGAATACCTTGACGCAAAATCAAAGTCTGCTCTCTATAAAGAAGCTGAAATCTGTAAGCATCAACTCAGTGAACAACATAGCGTAACAATGAAGTTATTATTGGATGAACAATCATTGGAACAAAATATTACCCGTGAAGATTTCGAGTCAATTTCCAACAATCTGTTATTGAAATTACGTAAGCCGATTCTCCAGGCAATGAATGATTCAAGAATCAGTACGGATGAATTGGATGCGATTATTTTAGTGGGCGGAGCAACAAGGATGCCACTCATTCACTCCGTCATCACCAAAATATTTCATCGTTTTCCCTATACCAACATCAATCCGGATGAAGCGATTGCTCTTGGTGCAGCGACCCAAGTAGCGTTGATGGAAAGAAATGCATCACTGGATGAGGTGATTCTTACGGACGTTTGTCCATTCACACTTGGAACTGAAGTGGTAAAAAAAGATGAAAAAGGCAATATAATCGGAAGTTGTTTCTTACCAATTATTGAGCGAAACACAATCATCCCAGTGAGTAAGGTGGAGAGGCTCTATTCTATACTGGATTATCAAGACTTCATGACGATTGGAATCTATCAAGGAGAAAGCCTAGATCCGTCTAAAAATCTCTATTTGGGCAGAATGAAAATACTTATTCCTGAAGCAAAGGCAGGAGAAGTTGTGGTGGATGTACGATACACCTACGACATCAATGGAATTTTAGAAATTGAAGTAACTACCATTAATACTGGAGAAGTCAGTCGTCTCGTGATCGAAAACCATCCTGGAACCTTGTCAAAGAGAGAAATCGATGAAATGTTGCAAAAACTAAAGAAGTTAAAGATTCACCCCAGAGAACAGGCTGAAAACCAATTACTTTTGGCACGGGGCGAGCGCTTGTACGAAGAAACATTGGGTGATGTGCGTACGTCTGTTGGAAGTTTGCTAATCAATTTTAATCATGCACTGTCCAAACAGAATCCGAATCATATCCAGCGTATGGCAATAGAACTGAAAAAAGCATTTGATCATATAGAGAGGCAAGGTGAATTTTAATGACTTGCTGGCAAATATTAGAAATTGAACCTACTAGGGATTTATCAGTGATTAAAAAAGCATATGCAAAAGAGCTGAAATTACATCACCCTGAAGAGGACTATGTAGCATTTCAAGCTGTGAGGGAAGCGTATACTGCCGCAACGAATTATGCTAAAAATTATAATCAGGGCACAAATCATTTCAATCCTTCGGTGGCTTTCGAATTCCAATCTTCATCCAAAGATATATCCAATATTGATTATTCGAGTAGTGACAAAAGCAATGAGAATATTGTGATAAAGCATCAGTTAACCATTGAAGAAGAAATGAAAGCCTTTATGGGAAGTGTCGCTTCACTCTATGCAGGCTTTTTTAGGCGCATTGAAATTTCTAATTGGGTAAGCCTACTCAATAGTCACCTCGTGTGGAATTTACAAACACATGAAGTAATCCATGATCAAATTATGGAGTTTTTGAAAAACCACTGCCACTTTCCAAAATCAATCTGGCACCTATTTAGCACTGTCTTTAACTGGGCTGAAAAAAAAGAATACCTTTACGCGAGGTATCCAAAATACTTAATTAATTATATTTTCTGGATACTAGACCGTACTGAAATGCTACGATATTGCTATTTTGAGAAGCATCAAAAAATAAATTTCGAGGCTTATTTGGAGTATCGTGAAAATGCATATATTTCTCTGAAAGAACAAGAACTATCGCAAGCGAAAGAATATATTCATTTAGCTGAAAAAATGATGCCAAGAGACCCAGATTTATTATGCATAATAGCAGAATACCATTTTAGAAATAAAAAGCGCTCTACAGCAAAGGATTATTTTGATGAAGCCCACACGTTATATCCTCATGACTTACATATCCTATTTATTCAAGTAGTCATTTACCTGCGAGCCAAAAAATTAGGGAAAGCGATCAAGGCTGTTAGGGAGGTTCTACCTTCCTTGGGTCAACGAGAATTGACAGAATCTGATGAATATACATTGGAATTAGTAAGATATGAATTAGACAAGCGTTTTAGAGATCATTCAAATAACCTAATGTTTCAATCTACGATGAAACAAATCCACCAAATACAGAATGTCAGAGCGCTCAGTAGAAATTAGTTTATGGTTGTCATTCAATATATCATGGTTGTATTGATCCTGGGGTTCTCCGATAGGTGTTGCTGTTGGTATTGCTCATAGAATACTTAAGAGTCAGCCGGATTTACATTTTCACGCATCAGTATGATTACAGAGGATAAAGCAATAATTGAAAGTAATACTGAAGAATTGGTATCTAAC
>CAZJIO010000129.1:4855-9259 GCA_964546035.1 uncultured Eubacteriales bacterium
TCCAAATGGATTTTTAGGCGCTGATGGAGGTTATACAGCCTGTGTGTACTTTTCGATTGCTGGTATAAATCAAGATGATTTAGAATGTGCTGATGTTGTTGCTAAAGGAACAGATTGCGGAGGTGCCATCGAGGTCTTTGAGAATGAAGAAGATGCATTAATCCGTTGCGAATATTTGTCACAGTTTGACAACACTCTGATGTATAGTGGATCGTTTGCTATCATTGGGACAATGGTAATTATGACATCCTATATTTTATTGAATGAGCAACAGACTGAATTGACCAGTAAAATTACAGAGATAGTTACGGTATTAAAGTAATTGATAGATGTTTATGAGTATTTGATTGAAAAGTAGTTTGAGAAGGGAGAGCTAAAGCAAATGAAAATTGATGGGGGTGTTGTAAATGCTTCGTTATTTTGAACGATTTGGATCCGATGACCTTTTTGTATTACTAATAATAGTGGGTTTCATATATTTTGTCGTTCGTGAGATTAATTGTTGGTATTGGAAAATTAATACTATTGTTAATCGTCTAGACCGATTAGATAGTAAGCTTGATTCACTTGATATTCAATTAGAGAGTATTAACTCCAAACTTAATTATATATGTGAAAAAGGCATTAAAGTACAAGTTGTCTCAGTTTCGAATACAAATATAATTGATAATCCAACCATCATTCTAGCTACTCAAGCAAATGATAATCCAGAAGCTGAATCAGTAATTAATACGAATCCTCCGCAGGTGGAGGAGATAATTGGACATAATGAAATACCAACTGATAATGCTAGTATCAATAAGAGTAAATGGAGTTTCTTAACTAAGAAATATTACATAAGAAATTTGTTTAAGAAAAGAACAGATTAAACAAGATCATGGGTAAGCGTAAGTTTTACTATAGGAGGTCCAAATGACTGAATACTACATCCTCATTGCAATAATATTTCTCCTCGCCATCTTCAGCAACCAAATCAAAGGCTGGATTGGCGAATTTGTTGTCTCTATGCTCTTGAAAAATCTAGATCCAGAAAAATACATCATAGTACATAATATACTTATCAAGAAGGAGGACGGGACAACCTCACAAATCGATCATGTCATTCTTTCCATTTATGGCATTATAGTCATTGAAACTAAGAACTTCAAAGGTTGGATTTTTGGAAATGAAACAAATTATCAATGGACTCAGACTATTTACAAACATAAATCCAAGTTTCTCAACCCAATCCTTCAGAACAAAGGTCATATCAAAGCCTTAAAAGAAGTATTAGGGGAGGAGTATCCATACTTCCCAATCATCGTTTTTACGACTAGAGCTACTTTGAAAGTGAAGACGGAAACGCCAGTTTTGTATACAATTAATTTGAGAAGGAGAATTAAAAAATATACAGAAGTCGTTACAGACATTGGGACAATGCGCAATTTAGCGAGTAAATTATCCATTGAGAACATCAATAATTTTAACAATATGAGAACCCATGTGAAGGACATTAAAGCAAAGATTGCTGTTGTTCAAGAGGAAAAAATCTCAGTAATCTGTCCGAAATGTGGTGCTGAAATGAAGCTCAAGAAAGGGAATTATGGAAGCTTTTATGGATGTTCAACATACCCAAATTGTAAAGAGACGAAGAAAATTACAACATAGCGGCATCAATTTGAAAAGGTGTTAGTACCTTACTTGCAGATTAAAGAATATAACATGAATGCCATTGCTGGGGTGATAAAGAAGGTTGTATAGGTAGGTGCCTATTTATCCTGTCTGAGCGTATATTAATTGGTCAAGCAATTGGGAAAGTAAGAAAGGATTTGGCTGCACAGCACTTAGCAGAGATGATCGGGATTGTTGGCAGGGTAGTCTATTAAGAATGAAATCGTAACTTAACGAAAGGAGTATTCATATGATCAACGTTATGTTTGTGTGCCATGGGAACATTTGTCGTTCACCTATGGCTGAATTCGTTTTTAGAGATATGGTGCAAAATCTCGGACTTGCTGACTGGATACATATAGCGTCATCTGCAACAAGTACTGAGGAAATTGGGGGTCCAGTCCATAAAGGGACTCAGCAGAGACTAAGGGAGGAGGGGATTTCCACCGATGGTAAATATGCAGTACAGCTCACAAAGCAGGATTATGACAAATATGATTACATAATAGCAATGGACCGACAAAACATCCGAAATATGGAACGTATCATAGTGACAGACCCACAAATGAAAGTTAGTAGATTGATGGATTTCACATCTAACCCCAAAGATATCGCGGATCCATGGTACACTCGGAACTTTGATATTACCTATGAAGAAGTTGTTGAAGGTTGTCAAGCATTAATTACTTTCATTCTGGAATCAGGGAAATTACAAAATAATGAAATGAGTATGGGGCTTTGATGCGGTTCATATGATGGCGGATGAGATGAATTTAGATACACCAAATAAAGGCTTACCTAAGATGGTTAAGAAAAATGAAGCCATCGGATATACTTTTTTTGAGTGGATGTTTGATTTGAAATGTTGACGGTTAGTACATAGGAAATAAACTCTGCAGAACTGATACAAAATAAAAAGAGATGCAAAACGGGAGATAGAGATGCCAGAAGAATTGATCGAGGTAGAGGACGAACAAATAACAATTAAACAAAGCGGTTGGTCAGTTAGTGTAAGCATATTCATGTTTATAGGTATCAACCTACTTATTATACTCAGTACAATTGGATTTAAGATTATTGGAGAGTTGTTCCTACTGATTTCTAACTCACCTAGTATGATAAGCTTTGCAAAGTATTTTGGATTACTAGGTGAAATAATTGCAAGTATACTGGTGATTAAATATGTGGCAAAAAGAATCAGAATACATGAAAGGTTTGAATTTAGAGCTAAGGTTAAGCTAGATAAAATGCACATTTTATATGCCGTAATATTCTTAGCAGGATACAAATTACTTTATAGGAACAGCTTAGAGTTGCTATTGCAAAACATAGAGGTAAGTTCATTTCTTATCAAAAAATTCGAGGAAATGTTTAAAGATTTTATCTTTTTATTCATAACAGTTGTTATATTTGGTCCTGTTTTTGAGGAGTTTTTATGTAGAGGGATTATCTTGGAACAATTGTCTAAACGTTATGGTTGGATAAAAAGTGTTATTGTCTCAGCCTTAATTTTTGGCATAATCCACTTAAATATCCATCAGTCTGTTAATGCTTTTTTTGTTGGACTTATATTGGGTATAGTATATATAAAAACAAGATCTCTATTAATGAGCATACTTTTACATATTCTATCGAACTTATTTGTTTTTATAAGTATCTTCATTCCTAGTATGCAGACATCAGCTAGGTTTAATATTTTTGGATTAGTTATAGGCATAGCTTTGACAGCAATTGCTGGTAGGTATTTTATTAAGCTAGAGCTGAATGATAAAAAGTAGAATAAAATATCAAAAAAAGGAACAATACAAATGAAGAAGTTATTTATAGCAATGTCAATATTATTAATAGTCTGTTTCATAACAATTATCATTTTAGTAATGGATAAAGTTGGTAGGGAAACAGAAACAGGGATAACAGCTATAACTGAAGCAATAACTCAAGAAGCAACTGAAGAAACGTTACAATCAGAAAGTCAGGAAGTCGTTACAATTGAGGCGAAAACAGAAGCAACAACAGAAGCAACAACAGAAGCAACAACAGAAGCAACAACGATGGATGAAAGTAAAAAATCACCCGGAGTTCCCTTAATGCCAAATGAAATTGTTCCCTATACATACAAAGAAACTGAATACACAGAAATAGTCAATGATTTATTGGCTAAAAAAGGATGGACTCAGAGGGAATATGCTAATGTATTAAGCTCTGCCATATCTCACGTCCTATATGCTGTAAGTGTCATTGATGATGAAGAAGTTGCAAAACGGTTAGAAAATAATATTAATGACATTATTGTTGAAAAAGACGGATGGGGCATATATGAGTTTGATTCAATGAGCATAAAGATTGATGATGAATTTCTTCGACCACAAGATCTCAGTCACGAAATGTCCCATGCGTTATCATTTTCAAGGAATGGAACGATGACGAAGGCAGGGCTTTTTATCAATGATGGTGGGCAACTAACTGGTTTTGCGATGAATGAAGCTTTTACAGATTTTATAGTGAAAAGAGCTTATGATGTTAAAGCGCTATTTAATTTTTACAATAACTATGGTGATGTATCATTTTTAACATATTTTACGACAGATGCAGCATGTTATCCTTTGGAAATGGGGCTATATATCCCACTTTTCTATGCTATCGGAGATCGTACGATGGAAGAAATGTTTGTAGGTGATCTTTCCTCATATCGGGAATTGGAGAATCAAATTAATAGTGCGTACGGAGACGACACTTTGATAACGCTTATGACTC
>CAZJIO010000129.1:9277-10567 GCA_964546035.1 uncultured Eubacteriales bacterium
ATTTATGATGTGAATAATAAGACAGATGTAGAGAAACAGGAGATTTACAATCAGGCTATAGATACTTATGGACAGGTTCTGGATATCGTAGAAATGCGTTATGAACAGTGTAAAGGTGATGAAGTGCTCCTAGCTGAATTCATGGAAGATTTCAAATTGTTCAAGTATTTTTTCCCTATTTTAAAATATCATGAACTCAATGATAAGTTTATTGCTTTGGATGATAAGATATCAATGTAAGGTCATGAGCAAAGCGAAAGGAAGGTTACTGTTGCAATAGACAATATTCCCAAAATTGTATTTTCACATACGATAGACCATGTTGAATGGAAGATTGGCAAAGGGAAATATTGAGGAAGTGGTTCTTGAACTAAAGCAGCAAATCGATGGTAGTATTTTAGTCGGTAGTCCGAGCTTAATAGTAAGCTTAAGCAATTTGAACTTAATTGATGAATACCAACTTTGTGTTCAACCAATCGTTGTTGGAAATGGGTTGCCACTATTTAAAAATATTGCTTGTAGAGTTGATCTTAGCCTATCAAAAACAAAAGTTTTTGATTCAGGCGGAATTTTGCTCTATTACGAAAAGAAGTAATTGTTTGTCAGATGAGTTCGATGACACTTTCAAGAACTAGATGTACTCAAATCAATGGCACTCCTCACCAAATATGTGGTAACATTATATACATCAAAATAAAAAACATCATATAGGAGCTTACAATATGGACGAGATACTACAAAGCATTCTTAAATTCAGAGATGAAAGAAATTGGAAACAGTTTCATACACCAGAAAAGTTAGCAATCAGTATTAATTTAGAAGCGGCTGAGCTTTTAGAAAATTTTCAATGGAATAATGATTATGACCTTGAGAATGTGTCCGATGAGTTGGCCGATATTTTTCTATATTGCTTATTAATGGCCGATTGTGTGGGAATTGATCTAAAAGAAGAGACGCTCAAGAAGATTGAAAAGAACCGAGCGAAATACCCAGTTGATAAAGCTATGGGGACGAGCAAAAAGTACACAGAACTGTAAAACGGGGTGAGGTGATTGCTATGGCATTTGTAAAAACATTTCCATTCAAAGAAACGACATTTGATGAAATAGGTGCATATAAGTACGGTAAGAATTGGCCAGTAGTATATATTCTTGAAGGTAACAAAGAAGCCTATGTGGGTCAAACAGTTGACATTTATAATCGCAGCCATCAGCACTACAAAATTGAAATGCGAAAGAGACTAGATTCAGTTCATGTTATTTCTGATTATGACTTTAATAAATCAGCGAT
>CAZJIO010000130.1:0-10560 GCA_964546035.1 uncultured Eubacteriales bacterium
AAATAGACATTTAACCTAAATATATAATCATTATGCAAATATATATTGAAAAATAGTAATATATCCATTATAATGATGTAATGAACTTTAAGGAGGCGAAATTGTGAATTTTAGCTATGAAATAAAGAATAGGTGTATGGTTGTTAAACTCCAAGCAAAAGTAGATCATCATCATGCAGAAGAAATAAGAAAAAAATTAGATCAACTCATAGAAATGAATGCCATTAAAGTACTGATTTTTGATTTTTCTGAAACTGTTTTTATGGACAGCTCGGGAATCGGTGTGATCATGGGGCGATATAAAAACCTGAAATCATCTGGAGGCGAAGTAGGGCTCATTCACGTTAATGCTGCTCTAGAGAAGTTATTTAAGTTGTCGGGTATTTATAGACTTGTCAAAAATTATTCAGATGTTCAAGAGGCAATAAAAAAATTAGTTTAATGATATAGGGGGAAAACTATGAAGTACGAAAATGAAATGAAAATTGAGTTTGATAGCATTTCAGAAAATGAAGCATTTGCAAGAGTTGTTGTCGCAGCATTTATTGCCCAATTAGATCCAACTGTTGAAGAGCTATCCGATATTAAGACCTCTGTTTCGGAGGCGGTTACGAATTCTATTATCCATGGCTATGAAGATTATCCAGGAAAGGTTTATATCTATTGTAAAATTATTGGGAATACAGTGTATCTTGAGATAGAAGATCATGGAAAAGGCATTATTGATGTGGATGAGGCTAGGCAGCCCTTGTATACTTCTAAACCCAATTTAGACCGATCAGGCATGGGATTCACAGTCATGGAAGCTTTCATGGACACAGTAGAAGTGGAGTCAGTGGAAGGCGGTGGGACCACGGTAATGATGAAAAAAATCTTACTGAGTGTACTAATGGAGGAAGAAGGCGTTATGAATGACTGAGGCTACTTTGCAACTGATTATCCATTCACAAGCCGGTGAATTAGACGCAAGAGAGACACTTGTAAAAGAAAATGTTGGACTGGTATGGAGCATCGTTAGAAGGTTTTCAAATAGAGGATACGAGTTAGATGATCTCTTTCAAATCGGATGCATCGGTTTGTTAAAAGCCATTGAAAAATTTGATTTGACATTTCAAGTGCAGTTTTCAACCTATGCAGTTCCCATGATTATTGGAGAAATAAAAAGATATATAAGAGATGACGGCATGATAAAAGTCAGCAGATCTTTAAAAGAAATGAGCAATAAGGCAAAGATAACCCGTGAAGTTCTTGGTAAGAAAATAGGTAGAGAACCAACCATAGAAGAAATTGCTCGGGAGATTGGCAGTACGAGTGAAGAAATTGTAATGGCCCTAGAAGCCTCTTGTGAAGTTGAGTCTTTACACAAAACAATTCATCAAGGGGATGGCAACCCGATTTATTTATTGGACAAGATTAAGAGTCATGAGGATGACAGTGAGAAAATGGTGGATTTGATTGCTTTAAGAGAAATTCTGGCAGAACTTTCCACAAAAGAAAAAGAAATCATTATGCTTCGATATTTCCAAGGTAAAACTCAGACGGAAATAGCACATCACATTGGTATTTCTCAAGTACAGGTTTCACGTCTAGAAAAGAAAATTTTGGATCAAATGAAAAAGAAACTTTCTTGAAAAGCAGATCAGTTATAGACACCTGCTTTCTTTTTTTTGTCCGTTTATGAATTTAAATGCATAGAACTAAAACCTTATGAAAAGAATAAAACTATGCTACTGATATGGAGGTGTGGAAATGAGGAAATTGATGATCGTATTAATCTTAATTATCATGTTGGTTTCTGTTTCAGTATTGACGTATCAAAGGTATTCAGTAGACGAAACGAACCCCATAGAGGGAATTATGATATAGAGGTAACTTATGACCCATATTTACCTAAGAACTTCAAAAAAAGTAACAATTATTAAAAAAAGGCTAATTACAGTTGAAGATGTAGCCCTTTTAGAAGGTCCAGCACCTCTTGTAAACACCCTTAACAAACTGATGGTGACAACTATTCCTGAGACAGATAAAAAAAGTAAGAATTATTTGATATCGGTAATGGAAGTCATACACGCCATTAATGAAATAAATCCGGATTTGATGATTCATATCGTGGGTGAAAATGACATCATTATTCACTACCTTTCTCAAGCTGAAAAAAAAGAGAATAAGTTTTTTACATGGATTAAAGTCAGTTTTGTTGCCCTGGTTCTTTTTGTAGGGAGTATTGTTGCCATTATGACTTTTCAAATAGATACCCGGTTAGCTGAAGTCTTTTCAACCTTTTATTTTTTGATCCTTGGTGATAATCAACTTCAACCCTACATTTTAGAAATCCCCTATGCTATTGGACTTGCTATAGGCATTATTGTGTTTTTTAATCATTTCACTAAATTAAAATTATCCGATGATCCAACACCTATAGAGGTTGAACTCAATCTTTATAAAGGACAGGTGGATGATAGTATCATAGAAACTTTAACAGAAGAAATTAAACAGAAGAAAGATAAAAAAAATGACGTATCTTAAAATTCTATCTTTGATCCTTTTAGGATTTGGCAGTGGTATCATGATTTCCGGCGGGATTTATGGGTTTATAGCTGTGATTGGTATTGTACCTAGAATGGCTCAAAAAACTAAAACTGAGAAGTTTGTTATGCTTTATGAAGATTTTATTCTTGCAGGAGGGTTATTTGGGGCATTGCGCATGATGTTTCCATTTCAAGTGCCTATTGGTATCTTTTCTTTAGGGTTATTTGGTTTGTTAGCGGGTGTTTTTGTAGGCTGTTTAGCGGTCTCAATTGCGGAAGTATTAGATGTTATACCTGTTCTATCTCGCCGTGCCAAACTGAAAAGTGGGTTGGCTATTTTGATTGTTGTCATAGCAATCGGTAAGATGTTGGGATCACTTATATTTTTCTTTGCTGGATTTGATAAGTTTTAGATTAAAAATAAGGAAGGTGAATAGATGAAAGCTAAAGGTTCGGTCCAAACAATCAACTATGGAAAAATGGTTCAGAAGACGTCTCCCAGACCGAAGCTCATATTTAATTGTTCAAAGGCATTTGTAGTGGGTGGATTGATTTGTACCATAGGACAAGGCATTATCAATCTATATATTTTTTGGGGTTTGAGCAAAATAGATGCAGGTACAGCTGCAACCATCACTTTGATTTTTCTTGGAGCTCTATTGACTGGACTTGATCTATATGATCCAATTGGCAACTTTGCTGGTGCAGGTGCAGTCATCCCAATTACTGGTTTTGCCAATGCTATGGTTTCGCCAGCCATTGAATATAAGAAAGAAGGGTATGTCATGGGAGTAGGCGCAAAAATATTTACAATTGCTGGTCCCGTAATTGTTTATGGCATCATTGCATCAGTAGTCGTTGGTCTAACGTACTATATATTTGGGCTTTAGGAGGCATTTATGGGAACACAAATTGGAAAACAAACGATCAAATTTGATCATATGCCAAGAATCGTCCAACATGCTGCTATTGTTGGACCAAAGGAAGGAGAGGGACCTTTAGCACCTTATTTTGACCAGATATTAGAAGACGTCCTTTGGGGGGAAGATACCTGGGAAAAGGCAGAAAGTAAAATACTCAGAGAAACAGTACTGCTACTTGTGAAAAAGGCGAAGCTCAACTTATCTGATATTCGCTATATTTTTGCTGGCGATTTATTGAGTCAGTTAATTGCAAGTACATTTGGTGTTCGGCCACTAGGTATTCCTTTTTTCGGACTTTATGGTGCGTGCTCTACAATGGGTGAGTCCCTCATCTTATCAAGTATGGCAGTAGACAGTGGGTTTGCTGATTATGCCATTGCTGCAACCTCTAGTCATTTTTGCGGTGCAGAAAAGCAGTTTAGATTTCCATTAGAATATGGGAGCCAAAGACCACCAACAGCCACTTGGACTGTGACTGGAAGCGGTGCTGCCCTGATTGCTAAGGCAGGTACTGGACCCAAAATTACCTATGCTATTCCAGGTAAACTGGTGGATCTTGGAGAGAAAGACCCCATGAATATGGGCGCGGCTATGGCGCCAGCTGCAGCGGATACCCTTATCACTTTTTTTCAAGATACGGGCATGAAGCCAGAAGACTTTGATATCATTGCAACGGGTGATTTAGGTAAATTCGGCAGAGAACTGGTGTTTCAATTGACACAAAAACAGGGTTTAATCCTTGGTGAAAATTATATAGACTGTGGTGTGGAAATATTTGATGCAAAGAAACAATTTACCGATGCAGGAGGTAGCGGTTGTGGCTGTTCCGCAACGACCCTTAATGGTTACCTTTTGAAGAAAATGGATGAAAAAGTCTTTAATAAAATTTTGTTTATCCCAACAGGAGCGCTGCATAGTCCGATAAGTGCAAATCAAGGGGAAAGCATACCTTGCATTGCTCATGGGGTGGTAATAGAAAACTGAAGCGTGGTGAGAACTCATGGAATATATCAAAGCCTTTGTTACGGGTGGTATGATTTGCGTCATAGCACAAATATTAATGGATCGTACAAAATTAATGCCAGCAAGAAAAGACGTGACTTTTGTAGCCGCAGGCACGTTGTTGCCGGGTCTAGGCTTGTACGAGTATCTTGTGGATTTTGGTGGTGCAGGAGCCACCGTTCCTCTGAGTGGGTTTGGTTATGCCCTCGGCAAGGGGGTCATGGAGGAAGTAAAAACCCAGGGACTCTTGGGCGTGTTATCAGGTGGTCTAAAAGCAACAGCAGCAGGGATCTCGGCAGCCATTTTTTTTGGTTATCTAGCAGCCATAATTTTCGATCCAAAGGCAAAAAAATAAAGCTCCTGATGGAGCTTTATTTGCGCTATGAAGCGTTTATGGATTCGGTATCGTATCTATTGGATTTGTGGGTTCTTCAGGTTCAGAAGTTATTACACCAGGGAGATCTACCACAGGAACTGTGAAAGCTGAGGTATGAATGTTACAATACTCACCAATCATAGAAAAAGGTAGTTCATATTGGAAGTCGCCAATTCTTGGTGGATTTCCAGGGTCCCAATTTTCAGGAATCAGAGGAACCGGTCTAACAATGAAAATTCTTTCTTGCTTGCTAGACTCAGGACAAAATTCTGTAGCAAATAATTCTGAATCATTGCAAATTGTAGCGGTTATGTGAACATCACAGCTTTCAGTAGGTACTGTACCAGCTGCAAAATATTCTGTGTTAATGGTGGAACCTCTTGCATCTTTATCACACAAACCAGGAACACCTAATTTACCAGACTCTGTACAAACAGAAGCGGATACGATGCCACTTGGTACATCAAAGTCCTTGTAGGGTAAGTTTTCATGGATTTTTTCCATGACCAACCTCCAAAGAATCAAGTGATAACTTTTGCTATAGTACATTTCTTTTGGTTGATCAAAACCCATCCATACGGAACCAACCAAGTAAGGGGTATAGGCACTCAACAATAAGTCGATGTCATCACTTGTTGTGCCCGTTTTACCAGCTACAGGCATTTTAACTTCTCTGAACTTAGCAAGAGAACCTGTACCTGCGTTGATGACAGACTGCATTGAACTTGTTAATAAGAAAGCAGTGGTTTCTTTCATGACGGTTTTAGTCGCAGGTTCATTATTAAGCAAGATCGCGCCATCGTGATCGAGTACTCTTGTATAAAATATAGGTTCAACATAAACACCATTATTAGCAATAGCGCCGTATGCGGCATTTAACTCTAAAGGCGTGACTCCCTTTGTTAGACCACCAAGTGCAAGGGCCAATGTCTTATCTGAGTAAATGGCTCCATTGATTTCTTCTCGATCTACGAGAGTTGTGAACCCTAAATTTTTTAAATAATCAAAGGCAACAGTAGGACCAATTGCAGCGATGGTTTTAACTGCACAAATATTCATAGAATCACGAATTGCAATTCTTACCGGCGTTAAACCTCTATAGTTAAAGGCTTGTTTATCGTACCAGTTTTTGGGGCTATAGGTTGTGCCGTTAGGGGAAGTTACATCAAAAGGCACATCATCTACAACAGTAGCAAGGGTATAACCGCCTGTATCAATTGCAGGTAAATAAGCGGCTAATATCTTAAAGGTAGAACCAGCTTGACGAGCAGCTTGTGTCGCTCTGTTAAAGGTTTGATTACCAATTTTTTCGCCACGTCCACCGGTTAAGGCTTTGACGTGCCCAGTGTGATAATCCATGATCACCATAGCAGCTTGAGGCTGAGGAATAAATAATGATTTTTCAGCTAGGACAGTTTCTCCTTCGCCAACCCATTCTAGTTTCAAAGCGTCGATATGTGCTTGACCTTCTTCTTGTGTATCAAACTCAGCTTCTTGGTAATGATTCTCTACACCATCTTTTGTATTCACTGAAAGTGTGTACATAAGCTTCATTGCATAAGCTTCTGATTGGGGAGGGAAATTCTCTTCGTTGGTGAAAACATCGTCCATGACGCCTTGCATACTTAAATCTTGAGTCACATAAATGCTTAAACCACCCCTGTAAATAAGGTTAAAGGCTTGATTTTCTGTATATCCTTTTTTGATTTTTAAGTCCTCAGCGACGGACCTAATGACTTCATCAACAAAATAAGTGTAGTCGGATTGTTCTGTTATGCCATTTGTAACAAATTGAATATGATCGTAAACTTTTTCAGCTAAGGCTTCTTCATATTCCTCTTGAGTAATGAGTTTAAGCTCAAGCATTTTCTTTAAAACAACTTGTTGACGATCGCGATTATTTTCAGGATAACGGACTGGATCATAATAAGTAGGTCTTTGTGTGATGGATGCAATAACAGCGGCTTCGGCAATGGATAATTCTGAAACATCTTTACCAAAATATGTGTTTGCTGCTGTTTGAACGCCATTTGTACCTCTACCAAAAGGTGAAGTGTTCAAATAGAGTTCAAGAATGGTATCTTTATCCATTTTCTTTTCGAGTTGTATGGCTAAATATTGCTCTTGAATTTTACGTTCGAATTTTTTAACGGTAGAAAGTACATTGTTTTTGATGATTTGTTGGGTAAGTGTACTAGCACCAGAGGCAGTTATGTCGCCTTCTTCAAGGTTTTTGAAGATTGCTCTAAAAATACCCTGTACATCAATACCATTGTGTGAACGAAAGCGTTCATCTTCAATAGCAATTACCGCATTTTGCATATGCAATGGAATTTGATCGAGGTCTGCATAAATACGATTGGCTTCATCTCCGTGTAGGAGTTGGATTTCTTTGCCATTGAGGTCATACATAATCGTTGCATAGCCTTCTGGAAGAACATCGCCTATGACGAGAGGTGGAGCCTTGTCAATAATGGCTTTGGCTATACCTAAACCACTCGCTATACCTACAATCATAACCAATAAAATAGAAAAAACAAAAATCTTTATCAATGAAATACCTATTTTTTTTGTTGTTTTTTTGGAAACTGAATGGATGTTTTCCTGCTTCTTTCTGTTTGAGTGCTTTTCATAATTCATTCAATAATCCTCCTTTTAGCAAAATCATTATACCAAATAAAGTCAAGTAGGGAAAGTAAAATTAAAATTGTTCTTCAAAACTTAATAATCATCTATGAAGTGTAACAGTTATTAATATATTACAAATCAAAGATGGCGTAACCATATTTATAAGATTCTCTTAAAATAGTCACTTTAAACATTATTTAGTGAATAAAGTGCTCATAATGGTATAATCACATCTTTTAGCCCATTTGCATACACTATAATAATGACTGAGAAGAAGGAAACCCCTATGAAAAGGAGAAAAGTCATACGAAAGTCCTTTAAACCCGTTCGTGTTATTAAAGGTAGGAAACCAAGAAAAAAGAGAAGAAAACTACATGCCTATATGATTTGGATTTTAACATTTACATTGATTTTTCTGTGTTATAGATATGTGGAATACGAAATGATACCAACGGTGACTGCCATTTCCAATATGAGAATACAAACCGTATCTAATGATATCATCAGCCAAGCCATTGATGATACACTGATGGAAAAAAATATTAATACTGAGGATTTAAGTACATATTATTTTAACGATCAAAATGAAATGATTTCTTTTGGTGTCAACACTGTACTGGTAAACGAAATCAGTTCTTCTGTGATGTCAAAAATTTCAGAACAAATAAAAGCGTATCAAGGAGATGTGCTATATATACCCCTAGGAAGACTAACGGGCAGTAGCATTTTTTCCAATGTTGGCCCCCGTATTAAAGTCAAGATTATGCCTTATGGCACCATCTCTATCAACTATGATAGTGCATTTGTTAGTCAAGGTATCAATCAAATCAATCATAGAATATGGTTAGCCATTGAGATGAAGATTCAGGTTGTTGCACCACTTAACTCAAAAGCATTGATGGTGAAGCAAAGTATTACCTTGGTTGATCGCGTTATTACAGGTCATGTACCAGATTCGTATATCCAGGTACCCAAAGATGAGGTGCTCAATGTGGTCAACTAAAGTTGTGACTTGGGCTTGATGTTTTCCAAAAGTTAGGGTATAATGTGGTAGTGTTATTGATTAGTACCACTATTAAATTAATAGGGTATGCTAAAGAACTAAAAGGGCAACTTGTTTAAGGCCCTCTTATTATAATGATTTAATTAGGAGGAAAGTAAATGGCAGATACGTACATTCAAAAACTTTTAGCGGATAGAATCGGTGGCGATCAATTCGGAAAAGGAACGGTTTTATACAAATTTGAAAAAATTAAGCGAGCTAGACAAGCGGCAATGGCAGCTCATCCAGACATACAAATCATCGATTTGGGTGTTGGTGAACCGGATGCCATGGCAGATGCAGGGGTTGTACAAACTTTAGCAACTGAAGCAGCAAAATGGGAAAACCGAAATTATGCAGATAACGGAATTGCTGAATTTAAAGAAGTTGTAGCAACCTATTTAGAAGAGGTTTACGGCGTAAAAGGCATTAAGGCTGAAACAGAAGTCATTCATGCCATCGGATCAAAACCTGCCTTAGCAATGATGGCGCAAGCATTTATTAATCCTGGCGATGTGACCTTAATGACTGTTCCTGGTTATCCAATAATGGGGACTATGACCAAATGGTTAGGTGGAGATGTGTATAACATGCCCCTTATCAAAGAAAATAATTTCCTACCAGATCTTAAGGCCATTCCAAAAGATATTCTTAAAAAGGCTAAATTATTATATTTGAATTATCCCAACAATCCTACAGGGGCCACAGCAACCAAATCATTTTTTAAAGAAGTGGTTCAGTTCGCGACGGATCACAACTTAATTGTTGTGCATGATGCAGCCTATGCAGCATTAACCTTTGATGGTGTTAAACCATTGAGTTTCTTAAGCATCCCTGGTGCTAAAAAAGTGGGCGTAGAAATTCACTCCTTATCTAAAGCTTATAACATGACAGGATGGAGAATGGCTTTTGTAGTTGGAAATCCACTGATCGTAAGTGCCTTTGCAGCGGTAAAAGACAATAATGATTCAGGTCAATTTAAAGCGATACAAAAGGCAGCTATGTACGCGCTCCAACATCCAGAGATTACTGAAGTCACCTCTGAGAAATATTCAAGACGACATGATATGCTCGTTGAGGTGTTAAATAAACTAGGTTTCGAAGTGAAAAAACCAAAAGGGTCCTTTTATTTATATGTAGAAGCACCGAAAAGTGTTAAAGGTGGTACGAAATTTAAAAATGCTGAAGATTTTTCTCAATATTTGATTCGTGAAAAGTTGATTTCTACAGTACCATGGGATGATGCTGGCCATTATGTTCGTTTTTCTGTGACCTTTCTTGCATATGATCTTATTGAAGAAAAAAAGGTGATTGAAGAATTATACACCAGACTTTCTGATGTTGAGTTTGTATTTTAATGTTGAAAGAAGAGGCGTATTATTTTATACTAGGATAAGAAAGAGGCATTTCACAGACATTGTTGGTTTTATGAAATGCCTTTATCCTATCATTCGAGTGTCAAAGGAGGCGTTGTTGTGCCAAAGAATGAACTAAGTAAAGAAGAAATTAGGAAGATTGTTAAGGCAGAAGATGTGAAATTTATTAGATTGCAATTTGCTGATATATTAGGTGTCATAAAAAATGTTGCAATTACTGTGGACCAGCTTGAGAAAGCACTCAACAATGAAATTGTATTTGATGGTTCTTCTATTGCAGGTTTTGTGCGAGTTGAAGAATCCGATATGTATTTAAGACCAGATTTATCGACTTTTTGTATTTTTCCATGGCGTCCTCATCAAGGCAAAGTAGCACGCCTGATTTGTGACATCTATAAATCTGATGGAACACCTTTTGAAGGTGACCCTAGAGGCGCACTTAAACGCGTAGTTGAAGAAGCTAACGCTATGGGTTATGAAATGCACTTGGGACCTGAATATGAGTTTTTTCTTTTTTATACTGACGAAAATGGACATCCTACCACCACTACCCATGATCAAGCAGGCTATTTTGATCTAGGTCCTGTTGACTTAGGTGAAAACGTTAGAAGAGATATGGTTCTGACCCTAGAAGAAATGGGATTTGAAATTCTTGATGGCAATGCTTGGATTCAACACGACGTTG
>CAZJIO010000131.1:0-4540 GCA_964546035.1 uncultured Eubacteriales bacterium
GGGACGGAGAAATTGACAACTTGCAAAGCAAGTTGTCAATTTCTCCGTCCCCGTGTCCATTCTATAATACTGTTTTTAGATATTGAATGCTTTGTCTTAAGCTCGCTATAGGGTCTTGGGTGAATCCGTCTTGTTCTACGGCTGCGTAGACCACTTGGGTGTTTCTGCAGGCTTCGATGATGCCTGGCCAGTTAAGATTGCCTTGACCTACTTCTGCAAATTGTTGTTCGTCTTTAACAATTCGAAAATCTTTGAAATGAATGACGCCCATGCGATTGTTGACTTTGTTGATCCAATAGATGGGGTCTTGTCCGCCAGCTTGGATCCAATAGGTATCTATTTCAAATTCCACATATCTGGGATCAAAACCATCATATAGCATGTCCATCATGGTCTTGCCCTGGAATTTTTCAAATTCGAATTTATGGTTGTGATAAATCAGATGTATACCCGCTTCTATAAGGGTTTTGCCTAAGGCGTTGCATTTGTTTGCAAATTCAATAACCCCTTCATAGGTTTTGTATTCTGCTGGCATGGAGCCAATCCCTACATATTGACAATTCCAAAGTTTATGATATTGAATAACCCAGTCTATATCCGCTTCTAGTGCCGCTAAGCTTAAATGTGTGGCACAAATATTGAGTTCCAGCTGCTGGCAGACCCGTTGAAAGACATCTGCCTTCTGCGCATCTATATCACCAACGCCTGAAATTTGGACGGCGGTATAACCCATATCCTTGATTTCTTTTAAGACTCTGTAAATTTCAACTTCTGGTTGATCTTTTAGTAAATCCTTAACGGTAAATAATTGAGCTGCTAATGTAAATGCCATTTTAAATGACCTCCTATTCTAATGAGAACCTTTAATATCTAACACCACGTCCTTATCTTGTTTTTCAACTTTGGATGCTGCAATTTTTTCTTGTAATTGACTATAAAAGAAATCTGTATCTAGGGGTAAAGTAACCCAATTATCTGT
The DNA here is from genome assembly GCA_964546035.1 of uncultured Eubacteriales bacterium. Taxonomy (GTDB): domain Bacteria; phylum Bacillota; class Clostridia; order Lachnospirales; family Vallitaleaceae; genus CAZJIO01. Next base: position 980 of record CAZJIO010000131.1, read on the forward strand.
CCAGGAGGATAAATGCATGGCATTGGATATGGTTAATCCATTGATGCCTTCACTACCTGGGGTGATTTGTGTTTCATTTTTCAAAATAGCATTTACAAAGTTTTGCATGATGCCTACATGGGCTGTTTCTATACCATCAATTGGAATTTGACAACTCCAGTTTTCAGGCTTTTGGAAGCCTTGCTGACAGCTGGCATTGTGCTCACGCTCGTTGACACGGTTACGATAAAAACTAAGGGCTCCCCCTTCAACAACTATTTTCCCCATATCCCCTACGATTTCTAGACGATTGGTTCCTGGCGCTTCTCCTGTGGACGTAATAAAGACCCCTGATGCACCATTAGGAAATTCTAAATAAGCCGTTACTTCGTCTTCTACCTCAATGTCGTGTTGCTTGCCTTCATGACAGAAAGCACGAACTTTATTAGGCATACCGCAAATCCACTGAATCAAATCAAGTTGATGAGGGCATTGATTGATGAGTACACCGCCACCTTCTCCCTTCCAAGTAGCACGCCATCCACCAGAGTTATAATACCACTGGGTTCTGTACCAATCGGTGATGATCCAGTTGACTCTTCTAAACTCACCTAATTCACCATTTTGCACCAAATCACGGACTTTTTTATAAAGGGGATTCGTTCTTTGATTGTACATAATAGAAAAAACCTTATCTGAGGACTTTGCACGTTCATTTAGCGCTTCTACTGCCTTGGTAAATACACCAATAGGCTTTTCTACAAGAATATGCAGGTCTGCGTCAAGACCTTTTATGCCCATAATGGGATGATCATAGTGAGGTGTTGCGATAATCAAGGCATCCACAACTTTGGCAGCGATCAGTTCATCAAAATCCAGAAAAGTTTTAATATCCCCTCCATAGGTCTCTGTTACAAAATCTAACCGACTTTGCTTAATATCACAAACCGCAGAAAGTATAGCCCCTTCTACTTTTCCTGCATGCAAGTCTCTCACATGACTACTTCCCATGTTACCAATTCCCACAACACCAATTCTTAATTTACTCATGTTGTACCTCCACGATTATCTTCATTAAACAGTCATAAGCCAATATAAATTTGCTCGCGTCACTTTTTTCTTCGAATTCTGGCAGATCACTTTTACCTTCCAAGTCTTGAAATCCCTCAAAATGGCCTAAATGGGGTTCTAAAGATAAGAAACCTCTATATCCTTCTCCTTGTAAAACCTGAATAATTGAAGCCATTTGTGCATCCCCATATCCCGCAGGCACAACTTGCCCCGATGCTGTTATGGCGTCCTTAATATGATAGTAGCAAACTTCCTCTTTGAGGAGCATGAAGGCATGGGGGAAAGTTTCGACATGACACTGAATGAAATTTGCCGGGTCAAAAATCAACTTAAAGTGGACTGAGTTGATGGTTTTCACAAGATCTAAACAGCGTTCTGGTATATCTCCAAATATATCTTTTTCATTTTCATGGAGCAAAATAATTTCACTACCTGTGACATAATCCGTCATTTGCTTTAGGCGACGAAGGACCTCAGCTCTATTCGTAGAGGTTGTCTGCTCCTCCATAAAGAAACTGAATAAGCGTATGTAATTGGATTCTAGGAGTTTAGCGATCTCAACGGTATGCTTGAATAATTCAAAATGGGCTTCAAAGCCTTCTTCAATGGGAATCTTGCCAATGGGAGAGCCGATGGCTGATATCTTAACCCCTGCTTCATCCAGTTCTTTTTTAAGGGTTTTTACTTCTTCTAAAGTATGGGCTGTAATGTTTTTGCCGTTTGCACCTCGGATTTCAATATATGCAATGTTAAGACTTTTGATTACCCGGAGTTGTTCGCTGAAATCTGCGCTGATTTCATCCGAAAAACCTGTAATTGTAAATTCACTTTTCATAGGATTGGTTCCTCTTTATCTTTTATTATTGTGATCACACTTGATTTTATGTCCTCTATTCAGTATAGTAAAACTAGCACATATTAGAAGTGCAAATGTTGTCTATTAGTTTGCAAATATTGCGAAGGAGGTTTGACAGTGGCAGATTACATCTTATACAAACAAAACCATCCCAAAGACATTTACTATCATTATGCAAAAAGTGATTCATGCCAGATAGAAATTCATTTACATGATTCCTTTGAGATATTTATGGCCCTATCTGATAACATTAAATATTTCATTGAAGGCCAGGTTTATGATTTGTCAAAAGGAGATTTAATCATCACCAATGATTCCGAGGTCCATCGCCCACAAGTGACCGACAATGGCGCTTATGAGCGTTGTTTTATACAATTTAAGCCCCAGCTTTTTCATCACCTCATGGCATCGGATTATAACCCATTAAGGATTTTCACCCATCGAAGCCCCGGGAAAGGGAATAAACTGGCCTTATCGAAAGAAAATAGTGAGCAAATTCAACCGATCCAAAATTGTTTAAATACCATAAAAAACTTGTATGAACAGGATAATCCAAGAAGCAACTTACTCACCTATAGCACCCTCCTTCAATTGCTCGTTTATTTGGATGATCTATATGCTGTCCAAATCGACCACTCTGAAAAGCTAAAAATAATGGATGCCAGAGTAAAAAAAATGCTCATTTTGATCGAAATGAAATTTCAGACCAAAATAAGCTTGGGTTCTTTATGCGATGAACTTTTTGTTGATAAATATTATATGTCACATCTCTTCAAAGAGGCTACTGGATTTACTATTATGGAATATATTCAGTCTAAACGCATTCAATTGGCTAAAAAACTGCTGCTACAGGGCATTTCGAGCACCGAAGTTTGTTATGCCTGTGCTTTTGAAGATTATTCCAATTTCTACAAAACCTTCAAGAAACTGGTGAGCTGTTCACCAAGGGAATACCGTAACCGAGCGGGCATTTAGCCACAGACATCAATCCACACACCGCCTGTGACTTCCTCTAAATAATCCACATTAATCTTAACAGTTGTGTTGGCTCCACCACCTGCTGGGTAAACAAAGTCGAAAATCTTTAAGGATTGATCCAGATATATTTTCAAGGGTTTAATCAGGCCAAAAGGACATACGCCTCCTACAGGGTGGCCCGTTGTAGCCTCAACTTCTTCAGCTGAGACAAATTTAGCTTTCTCATTAAAACATTCTTTAAACTTTTTGTTATCTACCCGAACATCCCCTTTTGCTAGGATGAGGATATCCTCTAATTTCAGTCTAAAAGCCATTGTTTTAGCGATCCTAGCTGGTTCAACACCCAATGCCTGAGCAGCTAATTCAACCGTTGCTGTACTGGTATTCATTTCTATTACTTCAAGAGGCAAGTTATCTTTGACAAAATGCGCTCTTACACTTTCGATACTCATAAGAAATCCTCCTAAAAAATAAGTTTAATAAATAACAGAATCAAAACGCCAATAATAATGGGGCGTACTATTTTTTGTCCATTTTTCAAGACAAGACCAGAGCCAATGTAATGACCAGCGATGGAAAAAACAGCTGCACATGCTGCTAGAGGATAATTAATTTTACCATTGATCATAAAGGTAACCAAGGCTGCTACATTAGAGGCCAAATTTACCACCTTGGTT
>CAZJIO010000131.1:4675-7528 GCA_964546035.1 uncultured Eubacteriales bacterium
ACAAACCGAGTAGATTTTGTGTTAGTCTTTTCATGATCGCCTAGGTTCTTGTGCTTCAGCACAAAATAAGCCACGGCTGGTAAAACAATGAGCATGATGTATTTCAAACTGTTTTCTTCAATCAAAAGGGAAATATTGGCCCCTATTGTGGAGCCCAGAACAGCAAAAAAAGCTGAAATGAGTGCCAACTTCAGCTTAACATAACCATTTTTAAAGAATCGAAAAGTTGAAATACTTGTGCCAATGCTTGATGAAAATTTATTACTGCCAATGGCGATATGGGGTGGAATGCCAGCAATGAGGTAGGCAGGTAGTGAGATTAATCCACCACCACCGCCAATAGCATCTACAAAACTCGCCAAAAACACCAGTGGGCAAACGATCAAATAGGGTATGTATTCTGTCATTTTTTTTCATCCTCATGATAGGTTACCACTTGATTACGGTTATTTTGCTTTGCGATATACAAAGCCTTATCGGCACCTTCTATTAGACTTTCGATTGAATTATGATCTGAAGGGATAACTGTGTTAACCCCTAAACTAATTGTAACATAAGGTGATATAGGTGAGACCCCATGTACAATTTGCAGCTCCTCCACTTCCCTTCTTAGTTTCTCCGCTATTTCGATTATTTCTTTCTTTCGTAAATTCAAATGAAGCACCACAAACTCTTCGCCACCAAACCGGGCAACAAAATCTGTTGACCGACGGGAGAAAGTCTCAAGTACTTTAGCAATTTGAATCAGACAATGGTCCCCTGCAACGTGTCCATATCGATCGTTATATGCCTTAAAAAAATCAATATCGATGTATATAACGGATAAGGATAGTCTAAATCGTTTGCTTCTTTCCCATTCATAGGCAATTTGTTGATTAAAACTTCTTCTATTATTGAGTGCCGTTAAACTGTCTGTTAAGGATAATTTTTCTAACTTTTCATTAGCTGCTTGAAGTTTGTTGTTAACGATCTTGAAGGCTTCATTCTTTTCTTCAATAGTCTTATTATTGATAAAATCGACGACTCTTTTTTTATATTGCATCCGTGCTACTAAAATTGCAAGAATGGTTAAAACATTTGTATTAATGATATTGCCTATCAGGACTGATTCAGACATTTGCACTTTTGGCAAAAAAATAACAAACAAAATTTGGCAACTGACATACATCAAAATGGAAGTAGTTGGTTTAAGATGTGTGAATACAGCAATGGATAAACTTGTGATGATATACGCAGTTACCTGACCATAGGCAACTTGATCAATAATAGATAAGCCTGCACTCCAAAGAAGAATAAATGATGAAAAAAACAGGATGATCACATTATAGGTTCTCTCCTGGATTGCATATTTACTTACCTTGTAATAGATGACCAGATAGACAATCATTGCAGTAGCGATAATTACGTACATAGCAATATAACATACGTCGGGGTAAATGAGAGCATTCGGCTCTGTAAATTTGAAAATAATCAAAAGGATTTCGATCCCAATAATCGTGAAGGCGATCACGCGTCCTTTATTCATAATAATCTTGTTATTATCACGCTGAAATTCCACTTTATAATGACTTGGAATGTCCAAAACAAGCATTCTTTTTAGTACATCTAAAATCCTCATCAAACTTCCCCCAATTACTTCTATATTATATCCTATTTTACCACATCATCCTTATCCTTAAAAGTCCAACTATCAAAAAACCTTAAATTTCGACATTTTTTTCTTCTAAAACTTTTATACCGTGATAAAATAACCAATTGAGTGGCGTTTCAATGCCCAATTCCTCGCCAAGTTTGACGACTTTCCCCGCAAACATGTCAATCTCGGTGATACGACCATTTTCTAAATCCTGTAATGTGGAGGGTTTGTTTGGAAAAGGAATTTTCTTAACGGTCTCTTCCTGTTGATCGATGTCTTCCTGTCCTAAATCAATGCCTAAGCGATTGGCAATACGGACGACTTCCCACATTGCCTTTCGTCGGATTACATTGGCATGTTCGCTCTGATGAAAAGCTCCGAAGGGAACGCCTAAAAGTGCACAGGTTTGATTTTCGCCAATATTGCACATAAATTTAAACCACATTCCTCTGATCATGTCTGGATCGATGTTGTATTTAATTTTAGAGGATTCAAATAAGATTTTAACAGCCTCGACTCTTTCGGATATGGCATCGTTCTTTGCCTCTCCAAAGTGTACTTTCCCCCACTCGGGATCAAAATTAGCCACACCCTCCTTCATGGCAATAGATACCCGCATATAAGAATAAAGAACATGTTCCCAACCATAGACAGCTGCTATACGTTCTTCACTGTCAATACCATTCATAACGCAAAGAATCTGGGTAGCTTGGCCTACCTGATTTTTTATATCCTGGATGGCTTTACATAGTCCGTTATCTTTTACTGCAATAATAATGAGATCTACCGGATCATCTATCGCCTCGGGGGTAATGACGTTAAATCGATGATTAACCCCATTAATTGTAACACCCTTTGATTCAATTCTTTCTTTTCGGTTACCTTCAGCAAGTACTCTAAAATTTCCTCTACCAAGATAAGTTTCCAGTCTCGGTGCAAAGAATGCGCCCATAGACCCCAACCCAATTAAAGTGACTTTCTTTATTTTCATTTCTTCCTCCCTGACGGCTTGATTTCAAGTGCTATGATCTCAGGCATTGCAAAAAATCTAATCGGTAACATACTGCAGCCCAAACCTTTACTGGTTAAAATGGTCGCCTTATTTTGTTGATAAATCCCTTTCACATATCTTTGTCCATATTGAGATTCTGTAAGGGGGGCATAAAGTCCAAAGAAATTAATCTGTCCTCCATGGGTATGCCCGCTGAGACCGATAT
>CAZJIO010000131.1:7538-10497 GCA_964546035.1 uncultured Eubacteriales bacterium
AATCCAATGGATATTTTTCAAAAAAGTCTGGATGATGAGAAACTACGATGTTCATTGCATCCTTACGCATCTTAAGTTTACTCATATTTATGACACCTTTAGTCAAGTCTTCCATGCCATGAATGCACAAGGGATCTCTCCCAATAGATAATTCCAGTGTATCATTTCTTAGTACAGTAAACTTGTATTTTTCAAATGCCTCTAGTAAAAAGTGCATTTGATCCCCCAGATAATAATCATGATTACCTAAAACCGTTATGCAAGGTCTTTTAGATTTTATATGACTCAATTCTAAAAACAACTTATCCAAGCACAGGTGGTTAAAGTTACTATTAATACGATTATCTAAATAATCACCGCCAAAAATGATGAGGTCTGCATCCAGTTTATTGATGGATGCGACAATTCTTTTTAACCTTGACTTCATATAATACTTGCCATAATGCAGGTCAGATAAAAACACCACATTAATCTTTTGACTTATTTTTTGACTTGTTATGGTCATGTGCTTGACTTTATATAGCTGAGCCTCAACAAAAACCCAAATAAAGCCTATGAGGCCAATAAGAAATATACAATATTCTATTTTTATAACCAATGTTTCTCTCCCTATCTCTCTATTGTTTCACTTCATATCAGATCTAGCACATATATTATAAATTTAATAGAACGTTTATAAACGTTTTAGCTTTTCTTTAATATACTTCCCGTTCAGTTTTTTCAACACACCTAAACCGACGGATGACAAAGGTTCCTCTGCTCTTAGCACATGAACACCCGTTTTTTCCTTGATGACCTTATCCATCCCAGCAAGACAACTACCTCCACCGGTTAAGACAATCCCCTTCAATCCAACATCTGCCACTAATTCTGGAGGGGTACGTTCTAAGACCTGTTGTACCTGATCAGATAGACTTAATACGATGGGCAGCAGGACACGCTTAATGTCAATGGAATTTAAGCGAATAATTTCCGGCACCCCTTTAATAACATTCAAACCGCTAACCGTCATTTCCTGATACTCGCAATTTGAATCAACTGTTCCTAGCTTTAATTTGATCTTTTCAGCCATAAGTTCACCAATAAGAACATTATGTTGCTCTCTTACTAATTTGATAATGGCTTGATCAAAATCATCACCTGCAATTTTCACAGATGTACTGGTTACAATACCGCCAAGTGAAATCACAGCAATATCGGTGGTGCCACCGCCAACATCAATCAACATATTACCAAAGGCTAAATCAATATCAAGTCCAACACCGATTGCAGCTGCAATAGGTTCATCAATGATGTAGACATTTCTAGCACCTAACCGATAAGAAACATCTTCTACAGACCGTCGCTCTATTTCTGTTACGCCACTAGGCACACATATGGTTATATTAGGACGCAACAATCCAGTTCCGCCCGTTTTATTCAAACAATATTTCAACATTCTTTCCGTATATTCATAATTGGATATGACACCTTGAAAGAGCGGTTTAATTGCAATCACGCCATCATGTGTCCTGCCCAGCATCTCTTTTGCTTCATTCCCAACAGCCAAAACTTGACGACTGCCTTTATTCACTGCTATAACCGTTGGCTGATTAAAAACCAACCCTCGATTTCTATAAATTAAAGTATTGGCTGTACCTAAGTCAATACCAATCTCTTGATGTATCATAATAAGCCCTCTTTCTATCACTTTTTTGAAGATTTCGCCCAATGACGACACGCTTCTAGCCCTATCATGACATACTCTTCAAGTTAAATCAACCCTGACTCATCCGAGCACGGCATCATTCCTTGAGCAATTGCTCAATAATCTGATCCACATTTTTATACAATTCACTTGGAAAATGTAATTCTTTCTCCACGGCACCTTTAACTTTAATGGAAAGTGGCTTGTCACCAATGACGATACTACCCGTGATTTTACCATCCCTCAAAACGATCAAAATGTAGCCTCCAGGGATCTCTTTTTCAAAGACATCATAACTGCCATCTACAGGATTAAATTCCCCAATACTAAAGAGGTCAATTCCAACTACTTTCACGACATTAGATCTTGGAATACCACCAAATTGCGCCTTCATATTTAACACATTTTGAGCGGCGATCTTCCCTTGAAATTGAGCGATGTTCCAAAGTCCGTACACCATGCCATAATGCTCGGTGATGTCACCAGCTGCGTAGATATGCTCATCTGAAGTTCTCATATGATTGTCCACAATTAAGCCATTGTTCACTTCTAATCCCGCTTTTCTCGCTATGGAAGTGTTAGGGCGCACACCTGCTGCTAAGATGACTAAATCACCTGCCAACTGGCTTCCCGACTGTGTTAGAACACCTTCGCACTTTTCTCCCCCATAGATTTCTTTCACCTTAACATTTTCAATAACACCAACACCAATACCCCCTAAAAATTCTTTCATCACTACTGCCGCTTTTTGATTCAATTGACGGGGCATCAACCACTCTGAGCCTTCAAGTAAGGTCACTTTAACGCCTTGTTTAGCCATGGCAGCTGCTGTTTCCATGCCCAAAATTCCGCCACCGATGCACAAACAATCTTTGGTCTTGTTCATGGCCTCAAGTAGAAAATCGGCATCTTCAACCTTCCGGACTGTTACGACATTTGATAGATCATTTCCTGGAATTGGTGGTATGAAGGGATGGGATCCTGAGGTAAGTACCAGTTTGTCATAGGATAGTTGAGAGCCATCACTGAGTTCAACTTCTTTTTCACCTCGATTAATGCCGGTGACGGTCTGATTTAATCGTAATGAGATCCGACTAGAAGGATAAAAACTCGACGGATTAATGGTTAAACTTTCGCGATCAATTTCTCCAACCAAATACCTGGTTAGATTCAAACGATAATAGGGTAACTCACTATCTGCTGAGATGATGGTGATTTCCACTTGATCAGAATGCTTTCTAAGTTCTTCTGCGCAGCTTAATCCTGCAATGC
>CAZJIO010000132.1:0-1946 GCA_964546035.1 uncultured Eubacteriales bacterium
TTTTACCCGCGGTACACTGCGAGACGATTTGTTTTTAAAGTTAATATATATTATTTTTGAAATGTAATGTTTATGTATTTGGTGATTGTAAACTATCTTATGAGTTGACATAGCACAAAATTAAGTAAAAAACGACGAAAATACTTACAAATTTGGTTATATAATGTTAGATTTATAATATTTATAGAATGATCCAACAGCCATTCCAGCTTCATTTGTTATATCAGATATATTCGTACTTTTATACCCTTTTTCAAGAAAGACCTTTTGTGCAGCCGTATACAAATCAGTTTTTTTATCTATCAACTTCAGTCCCACCTTGTCGTTATGAATGAATTGATTCTGTTATTCATTCATATTATAAACCTTATTGTACCACTTAGTCAAGTTTTTTCTATTTGGAATAACTTCTTGCAAAGCACATGTGCAAATTAGGTTAGATTGATACAAGGTGCTTGGTGTATGGTTCTAACAAAAACATCAGTTGCTCAGTAATTTCCTGCACACTGCAGGGCATTGAATGATTGATCCACCATTCTAATACGCCAATAAACCCAGAAGTCAAGAAATGAGTGGTTACCTCATTTGAAAATGCGTTGTTTTCTGACTTAAACCCTACAACTTCTGTTACTGTTTGCGCAATGATGGCATATAAGCGGTTGCGAAAAAGTCCAAATCCCTCATTGCTCAGAAGCAACTTGTATATGGTGAAATTTTTCTCCAAATATTCAAATACACTTTGAAATGCGCTAGCGTCTAAATTGGTGTCAGCACGATTGGCACAGTGAGACAGTAACAGCTCAACATATGTGCCAATGCACTGATCTAGCAAGTCTACTTTATCCACGTAATGTAGATAAACAGTCCCTCGGTTTATGTTTGCCCGTTCGGCAATGTCATTGATGGTTATTTTCTCAAATCCTTTTTCAGCCAAAAGCTCAATGAATGTATTCATAATTAATGTTCTTGTTTTTTGTATTCTTCTATCCACAAAATTTTCCTCCAGATATTCAACAAATTAGCGCAGTGTGTCGAGTTCTCAACAGTTGGAACACATGTAACTATTGATATTCTCATCACAAACCAGTATGCTAAGAATATCAAACAGATGTTGAAAAGTCAACACATGATTATTTAGGAGGTTGCTTTATGAAAATACTATTTATTGGTCGCGGCGCTATAGGAACACAGTACGCTTGGGCTTTTGAAAAGGCAGGCCATACCGTTGAGTTTTATGTTCGTGCAGGTAGAAAGGTGCAATATGGCTCACATGTCAACTTAGAAATATGGGATGCAAGGCGAAGCAAAAAAGACCGGCTAGTCAAAGAAAAATGGCCTATTGTAACACATGAAGAAATAAAGGAAAATCACGACTATGACCTCATTTTTATGAGTGTAAACCCCGAGCAAGTATCGGGTGTGGTCAAGTACCTTGCACCACGAGTTGGAAATGCAACAGTTCTATTTTTCAATAACTTTTGGCAAGACCCTAAAGCAGCTGTTGCACCGATTCCACACAGTCAAATTGTTTGCGGCTTCCCGGGTGCTGGTGGTGGATTTGAAGGAAACACACTTTACGGTGGGCTTTACAAGAGCGTTCAGTTTGGAACATTTGAATCTGTGCCTACCAAAAGAGATTTAGAGGTTCGTAAACTTTTTGCCCAGGCAAGCTTTAAGATCATGGTTCAAAAGGATCTTCAAAGTTGGCTCTGGAATCACTTCGCTATGAACGTTGCAATGGAAGTCGAAGTACTAAAAAGTGGCAGTTTTGAAAAAGTAGCCTCTTCACCCGAATCACTCGTTGGAATGGCTCGTAATATAAGGGAAATGATCCCTGTCTTGAAAGCAAAAGGCTCAAAACTTGATGCTATGACAAAAGTATTGAGCTACCTACCACCGAGAGTTGTTGGCTTTCTCCTGAGTAATGTTGTTTTCTCACCTAAAGG
>CAZJIO010000132.1:1997-2897 GCA_964546035.1 uncultured Eubacteriales bacterium
TATGCCGTACAGGAGGTTATGTCAGACGCCAGAAAGCATGGCATAAAGGCACCACGGCTTTACGATGTAGAAAGCCTAATTACAAAGTAACCTGTGTGCACCAAAGAAAAAAGATGCTCTGACTGAATAGTCAATGCATCTTTTTTTTATTTATTAATGAGCTTAGATTCTACCATAAGAACTACTTTATCTTGACTATATCCAGCATTTCTTCCAACTCTTTACTTTGATGTGTTCGATCCCTACTATCACATTCTTTATTATAGATCACTTAGTCAACCTGAGCGCCACCTGTTGCATTTGCCATTGTAGCGGTCATGCCCGAAGCTAAATCACTAGCCAGAAGGACAGCTGCGTTTGCTACCTCGGCTAGTCCTGTTATGTGTCGAAGGGGGGTATCTTTGGAGAATTCCCGATGTACCTCTTCAAAGGTCATTCCCTTTTGCATCCCGTAGAGTTCCCAGGCCTCACGAACTCCAGGAGAATCCGGTGAACCAGGTGAACGGACCCAGCAAACTCTTACATTTTTTGGACCGTTTTCAACTGCCAGTTGACGGAGGTAATGTTCGACAGCCGCGCAGGCAACGCCAAAACCTCCAACACCTGAAAATGGTTGTCGTCCAGCATTGGCAGTAATGCCAAGAATTGTACCACCACCATTTTCAGCCATATGTTTAGCCAAAATACTTCCTGTATAGAACCATGTTGTTAGGGAGGTTTCAATTGGACTAAAGAAAGACTCAAATGGCATTTCGGCAAGAGAACTCCCTTGAGTATCGTTCCAAGAAATTGCATTAAACATCAAATTCACTGGACCGTAACACTTCGCAACTTCTGCAAGGTGGCACTCAATCTCTTCAGGAATCATTGCATCAACGGTAAGTACGACTGCTTTTCCTC
>CAZJIO010000132.1:2907-10361 GCA_964546035.1 uncultured Eubacteriales bacterium
TTCTTGGATTGATAACAATGTTTTTTCAAGAGCATCCTTTTGGCGCGCAGCAAGAACCACAAATGCACCCTCGCGAGCAAATGCTTGGGCAACTGCACTTCCAACTGATCCTGAAGCGCCATATACAATGGCTATTTTACCTAATAGCAACATAATATTACCTCCTGCTTTATTGACACTTTCATCATCTTTATTTGCTAACCATTAACTGATCTAAAATCTCATTTCCTTGAGGGATAATCTCTATTGGTATATTTGCGTTAATTATTTTCCCTGTCTCAAGAATTTCAAACATAGCTACAGCAACATCCTCATCTTCTGCTATCAATCTCAATGTTTCACCAACAATTTTTGGACGAATTGCCGCTGCTTTACCAAAATCAACAGCCGCTTCTCTTTCAGCAGTACTGGCGATAATACTGACTTGATTCATACCATCTTGCTTGATGGCTGAGGTAACTTGTCGCAGTCGATTCACAACCTTGCTCTCGATTTGATGGATCATTTCTGCATCTCTAAAATGTACTTTTCGAACATAACAAGATCCCAACATATAACCCCATTCTTGAGATTTTTCAGACACTTCCATTCGAACCACTTGACTCATGGCATGTCGATCAATCATCATTTTTTCTAATGGCAAATTACTTAAACTTCGAACTGTTGAATTACCTACATTGGCAGCCAAGGAACCTCTAGGATCTGAATTCTTAAAAATATAAGATAAGGGATTGCTGATATACATTTCATACCAAATACCGATTCCCATAGGGGCTCCCTCTTCTGAATTAACCGTTTGACTTCGTAAATATTCTTGATCCAATCTCATATCCACTTTGTATTTTCGTCCCAACCAATTGACGAACAAAGCCCTCCACCCCAGTTCAACCCAAAGAAAATGAAGACCTGCTTCGTCTATTTGACCTACCACATTTCCAAAAAGCACATACACAAGGGATTGCTTTTCTCGAACAACGACATAAAAACCCACCAAACGCAGCATAAAGAAAAAGACTGGAAAACCGATATACAAAACTAGAAATACAAGAATAGCAGTGATTAATTCCATCATTAGCTCTCCCTCCTTATTATGCGTTTTGTTTGATCCAATAAACTTAAACGCATATTGCGCACATAAACATCTAAAACACCTTTTCCGCCTTGGGCTTTTAGTTCTTTCAATTGCTGTGAAAGTCTGTTAAGGCTTTCTACTTCGCCTTGTGCTTTTAACGTTTCAATTTCAACTGCTCTTTTAGATTGTACAATCTTCTGATCTGCAGACGCCTGTGCCAAACTGATATCAGAAGACACTTGATTATGTGCTGTATTAATTGCAGCCAATGCTGATTCAACTTCTTCCGGAGGATCAATTCCTGTAATCAATGAAGCTTCTAATATAACACCATAACGTGCAGCTGAGACCTTACACTCATAATCCATATGATCATTGATGTCTCTCAGGTTTTTACGCAAATCATTTATAGAGATGCCCTGCACAATAGATGCCACCTGTTCAGGAATTAAATCATCTATTTTATTTGGCGCTTCATAGTTTGCAATCCTTTCACGAAGGACTGAAACGAAATAACCCATTACATGTGCAAGGGGGTTCTTCACTGCAAATATCTCTGCATATAGATTTTTATCAGAAACACGGTAACGAATCTGTCCAGTAAGTCCAATATTGAGTTGGTCTTTTGTAACAGCGTCCAGTATGGTGTTGTTATGGTTGGCTTTTTGATCGGATGGATCATAAGCCATATTGACAGTTTGTGTGGCTATTGAAACCTTATGTATTTTTTCCCAGGGCCATTTGAAATACGGTCCACCTGGCATAATGACGCGTACCTGCGGAAAACAATATCTTTCATGTTCATCACTTGTTAGTGACTCCGAAATTGGATCATCTAGCGTTGTCTTTCCTTCAATTCTTCTCGCTCTGCCAAAAACAGTCTTTACGGCTCTTTGATTCTGATCAACCGTATAAAATCCCGTTAACACAAACCGAATAAAAAACCATAAAAAAATCCCTAAAATAATTCCTGTCATTTCTTATTTCCTCCTTTTTTTAGCTCATCTCATCTATTTTCACCTAATAAAATTAGTGAAGATACGTTGCTCCTTTTCCGGCAGTCCATACTTTTCTTTACCCAAAGCAATACTTTTAATGAGGAAAGCCATATTATTTCCAAGTGTTCTCATAACCTGCATGCCTTCTAGATCTAATTTCACTTCTTCAGGTGTATTCCCGTGGACACTGTTCCAATACTGACTAGAAGCCACTGGCATACCTGAGATGGTAAAATACTTATTAAGTTCATCAAAGGTTGAAGATGCCCCGCCTCTTCTTAAGGAAACCACAGCTGCACCTACCTTCATTGATTTATCCCATGGGATACTATAGAACAACCTATCGAGAAATGATATAAGCGCTCCATTCGCTGAAGCATAATACACCGGAGAACCAATAATGATACCATCACAAGCTTCAAATTTCGGAGCTATTTCATTCACTAGGTCATTAAAGACACATTTACCGTTGGCACTACATTTCCCACATCCAATACATCCTCTCATATCTTTGTTACCCACTTGAATCATTTCTGTTTCGATATCAGCAGCATTGAGCATTTTTTCTACTTCTGTCAAAGCTGTGTAGGTACACCCCTTAGCGTTTGGACTACCGTTAATTAATAATACCTTCATTTTACCCTCCTTGTTTTCCATACTCACATAAAGCACACTCATAGTATACTACTCTTTAGTAACTACTGGTCAAGACATTTTGTCATTTTAGTTTGTGTTATAGATAAAGTCTGAGAACCCAGCTATTCCACCGATCTCGTAAGTAGCATATAGAAATAACCCGAATCGTGCACCCATAAAATGATCTAATTTATACTGCATCTTGTGCGTAATACCAAGCTTAATCCATTCCGCGCCGTCCTGATAATAAAACTCTACTTCATCCGCATTATCCATAAAATTGCAATCGGCCCGCAGTGTGACAGAATTTGAACATACTGGAATTCTTGCAAACTCTCTACCTGGTTCATTATCAATTAAGTTCTCAAAAATGCTGTTATCTTTTGCTTCTTTTGCCACCATAACCAAATAGTACTGTCCCATTTCTCGAGTCAGCGCTATGAGCCCATAAGTACCAATTAAGAGACACAAGCCAGCATAATCGCCATCTTTGAGCTCACTGCCATCTAGTGTTACAACAGCTGCACATGCGGGTCCCATAGTCCGTTGTGTCAACGTGTTGATTGCATGAACAACATTATTACTAAGTTTTCCAGATTGGATTCTATAACTGCCTGGCTTCTTGGTCACCGACCACAGCGCATCTGAAGCAAAATGATTCCATTGCCAAATATCTTTTAATCGAATCTTACCCTCTTGATCTGGGTGATAATTGAAATCATCGCTTCCAACCAAAGGCTTATAAACATAATCAGGACGCATGCTTTCAACTTCAAGATATTCTGGCGCTTTTCCATCAATGCCAAAAACTGGCCAATCATTTTCCCAGGTGACTGGAATGAGTACAGGAACGCGCCCTACAGCCCCATGATCTTGAAAGAGAATAGCATACCAGTTACCATCAGGTGTATCAATAATTCCACCTTGTGCTATGCCCGAATTATGATATCCCATATCATCATCAAAAACCTCACCACCAACAAAAGGACCCTCTAAGGAATCCGCTACAAAACAGGCTTGGGTCCTCCTTATATGTCCTGATTTCAGGATATGGATGAAAAAAGCGTAATACTTACCCCTAATTTTATATAAATGTGCGCCCTCAAAACCAAGAAAAAAAGGTTCCTTCTCGCACAAGATGATGCGATCTAATCCGCCATCTTTCGGGGCTGTCAGTTCCTTGTTTAATTCCGTCAGATGAATCTCGGTATTTCCATACATCAAATACACGCGATGATCATCATCAAATAGCAATGAGCAGTCATGATAGAATCCCTCAATAACCTGTCTAGACCAAGGACCATTAATCTCCTGCGCAGTAAACAGATAAGTCTTTTGAGTGTCATTAGCAACAAAGCAGATATAGAATTTGTCTTTATGATGGCGCAACGAGGCAGCCCACATCCCTTTGCTATAAATGTGCCCATCCCCCACTAACTTCTGATGAGGGGTTTCCTCTAACACATCATAAACATGTGTTGCTACCTCCCAATGAATCAAATCATAGGATCGTAAAATGACACACCCAGGCATCATATGCATCGTCGTACTAACCATATAATAAGTATCTTCAACACGGATAGGGTCTAAATCTGGGTAATCTGACCAAATAATGGGGTTGTTTTTCATTATTAAGGGTCCTTTCAAATATGAGATATGTTGACATCATCTTAAATTCATACACACTTGTAAAATAAAACATATAAGTCTAATGATATCATGTTTTTGTACAAATCTATACGTAAAAAAACAGAGTATAGATTTGTACCTACTCTGTTACTTTTGACTTTGTTGTCAATGTGTTTACCGGACAAATTGTGCACCATGTGCGTGGGCGATAAACAATGCCTAATAGTGATCCAATGATCACAGAGGTAAGCATCATTGAATAAATACGATAACTAAAATGTAACAGATTTAAAGGTACCTCAAAATTTAACAATTGCGGTAATTCTACTGGCCAAGGAAACATAATAAGGAACCTTATTTGATCAATTGGTGATATCCTTCCGATGCTCACCATAATCGTTGACATGGTAACAAAAAACAAATTGATGCCAAAGTAGATTAAGACAGCATTTTTGAATCCAACCTTATTAAACCATTTAGGTGGTTTCAACCCTATGTTGATTTTTGAAATAACTCTATTGAAATAACCTGCTCTTGGACATACATATTTACACCACACTTTATCTTTATAATGGTTGTATTGTATGAATGGAATAGTAAAACATAATATGCCAATTAGAGAAAAAGATATATGGATCATACCAACGACAAAAAACAAAATGGTTATAATAAAAAGTCTGTTTTGAATGTTTTTCACAAGCTCTCCTTTTTATGTTATCAATTTATAGCTGCATCATACTATGGATTGACTCACATGTTAAGTGACTAAGTCACGAAAGGGACATAAAAACGGATAACGACGCCAATATTCCTAGAACAAACTCATCTGCTCAGGCAGCTGGGCTGCAGGGAATGTATGCATGTACTTAAAGACCTCGTCATTGTTACAAACAACCCCATGCTTTTTACATTCTTCATATAAAATGCCCATGAGTTCATCGTTGTGATCACTTTTTAACTCATAAGCATATCCATACTTGTTATGGTATTTGGTTTTCAGTCCTGGAAAATGTTCATCGAGCTTTTGATAAAAATACTCCCGACTGCCTTCTCGCAAGGTCAGACCAATACCAAAACAAATAATCCCATAAACATTTGCTTCAAAGCAATATTTCAACAGACCACGCAAGTTTTCCTCGGTGTCATTAATAAAGGGTAATATTGGCGAAATCCATACAACCGTCGGTATGCCACAATCTCTCATAATTTTCAAGACTTCAAACCGCTCCCTTGTGGTACTGACATTAGGTTCAATAATTTTGCACAGGTCTTCATCAAAGGTCGTTAGTGTCATCTGTACAACACATTTTGCTTTATTATTAATGCTCTTTAGCAGAGGTAAATCGCGCAAAATGCGATTTGATTTTGTTTGAATAGCAAGTCCGAACCCATATTTATCAATGACTTCAATACATTTTTGGGTATGTGCAACTTTCTGATCAAGAGGGATATAGGGGTCGGTCATAGACCCAGTCCCAATCATACACTTTTTTCGTTTCTTTTTTAGTGCCATCTCAAGGAGTTCAGGGGCATTACTCTTAATCTCAATATCCTCAAAATCGTGATTAATCTGATAACATCTACTTCTGCTATCGCAGTAAATACAACCATGGGTACAACCGCGAAATATATTCATTCCATTATGAGCAGAAAGTATGCCCACAGCTAGTTTTTCATGCATTCTATTCACCTTCCATTCTAGAGTGACCCTATGATTACTTTTGACGCTTTAATCATACTATTTCATTATAACTCAAACTGAGGGTAACTGTAAGACTATAAAGATGAATGTCTAAACTCAAAAGAAACGCCTTCCGTACAACATTATCCGAACAATAATGTTATAAAAAAGGCGTTTCCATACTAACCCTAATACCAAATTCGATAATTACCACTGAGTGCTAAAAATGCAAAAGCATATAGAAAGTTATCATAGTAACGGCGTTCCCCGGTTCTAATAGGCGTATCCCAAAACTTTCTGATACATTCAATTGCATTGGGTCCTTGAGTCGCCAAAGAACCCATGGCATTTGTTGCAATAAGTCCTACTGGGTGCAGAATAGTCTCATTGATCTTTGTGCCATCTACTTCATATATATAATTCTCTTCGCCCTTCACTGTTTCACAAAAAAATCTTTGTAGCCGCTCATTGCAGATTCGCAGGTCCTCATGACCAAACCATTCATAATCCAATCCAATATTAGCAGCAACCCTGTAGGAATCGCTAAAAAAAACATGATGCCCCTGATGGTGCATGGGTTCACCGTCATAAGTTGCATATTCTGGCGCTAAACCTGTAATCGGATGGCATGATTTCAGCAAATATTTTCTACTTTCTTCAGCTGCCTCTTGCCAGAATACACGGTCCTCCTCATTAGCCCACAAAGCAAAAAGCTCATAAAAATGGGGCAAATGGTAGGATGGATCGCTAAAGTCAAGTTCAGGTACAAACTTAATCAGTTTATTAGAAGGCTCCCACATCGGTTTTCCTTCATCATCTCCCTCACCCTTATGTATGCACACCGACAATAGCTCTCTAGCTTCTTTGCCATAATTGAAAATTCCTTCACCGTTGCCCCATCGATTCTGTGCAAAAAATAGAGCCATAGCAAAAAACTCTTCTCCATCTGGGGCTGGTCCGTAAGAATTCTTCACGCCTTTTGGACTGACAGACCA
Organism: uncultured Eubacteriales bacterium; assembly: GCA_964546035.1. Taxonomy (GTDB): domain Bacteria; phylum Bacillota; class Clostridia; order Lachnospirales; family Vallitaleaceae; genus CAZJIO01. Next base: position 9,919 of record CAZJIO010000132.1, read on the forward strand.
AGCGAAATAACCCTTATTCTTACCTGCTTCCATCCACATATATTTTTTAGTCCATTTCCATATACGATCAAAATGGGCCTTCATATCCATTTGAACAAAAAGCATCATGGCATAAGACATACCTTCTGTTCTGACATCGAAATTGCCCGTATCCTCAACATATGCCATGTCCTCAACTTCAAAATAAAACTTCTCATCCTCTTTACCATAACACATTTGATCCATGCAATCTTGAAGACGTTTCTCAATGGTCTCCGAATCATATCCAAGTTCTAAAAAAGCATTTCTATAATGACGGGACGTATTGGGGTTAATCATGATTTTCTCCTTGTTATCAAGCATTCTTTACATCTTCCTATCATATACACAATAGCTCTGCAATCCTATATGTAAAATAAAGGGGGAACCTAAAAAAGTATAGATGATCTAGGTGTTATAAATGG
>CAZJIO010000133.1:0-10267 GCA_964546035.1 uncultured Eubacteriales bacterium
GAAAAGTATTCCCCGACGCCTTCGGCAGGGGGGATAGAGGTGTCGTGGATACACCGGTCGTGTTAAGCATCGCCTGACGGCGTTGATACATGACGAAGCGCCCACTTCTTAGCGATAGCCTAAGTGGCGGGTTATTCACATGGGGAATTAATGGATAAGGTAAATAATGAGATTATACGAGGAGGAAAGATATGAAAAAAGTTGGAATTGTCGGCGGGCTTGGTCCTGCATCTACGATCGATTATTATCGAGATATTATTGATAAGTATAGGAAGGTATATGGTGACGATCAATATCCTGAAATAGTCATAGATAGCATAAATATGAACACTCTTATAAGTGGTATTATTAACAATGATTTTGATAGCGTCGCTGCATATTTAATTAATAGCATTTCAAATCTGGAAAAGGCTGGAGCAACCTTTGCAGCAATCGCCTCAAATACCCCGCATATTGTCTGGGACAGGGTCATCAATAAAGTTTCCATTCCCTTAATCAGTATAATTGACGCCACCTGTGATCATATTGTCCGACAAAATTATAGCAAAGTATTAATATTTGCAACAGCATTTACTATGAGAAACGGATTATATAGTGATGCGCTGTCAAAGAGAAATATTGATTGGATTTTACCAAATGAAGATGATATTGAGATCCTCGGTGACATCATTTACCCCAATTTGGAAAATGGAATTGTGATAGCAGAGGATAAAATTAAGATGATAAATATCGCTGAAAAATATATTAAACATTACAATGCAGACTCAATCTTATTGGGCTGCACTGAAATTCCTCTAATGATCAAACCTGAGGATGTTTCCGTTCCAGTTATTAACACGACAGAAATCCATATAGAAAGAATCTGTGAAATACTGATTCAGTGAGAGCGTAATTGATATGGTCTCATAACAACGATATGGCTTAACTGGGGCAAAAGGAATTTTTGGAGGTATCATATGAATTTAAAATTTCAGAAAGACAAGTTGTTTTGGGTGCATGAACCCAAAGTGTCCACGATAGAAGATAATAAAATTGTGATTAACACAGAATCAAAAACTGATTTCTGGCAAAGAACATATTATGGCTTTCAAAATGATAATGCACCTGCGTTGATGTTGAAAACCACTGAGCAATATTTTTCTTTTTTAGTTAAGACTGAATTTGATAGTAAACATCGTTTTGATCAGTGTGGTGTAATCATCTATCAGAATAGTGATAACTGGATAAAAGCTTCTATCGAATACGAAAATGAGGAATTTCAAAGGCTGGGAAGTGTTGTAACAAACTTAGGATATTCTGATTGGGCAACTACAGATATACCAACATCTCAAACTTTTATGTATTATCGATTAAGCAGACGAGAAAGCGATTTTTGCATTGAAAATTCCCTTGATGGTTTAAAATATAAGCAAATGCGAATGGCACATTTGTTTGAGGGGGAAGATGAGATACAAATTGGTGTTTATGCCTGCAGCCCAGAAGACTCATCGTTCAAGGCTACCTTTACAGATATGAAATTTATCGAATGCCAATGGAAAGAACATCAATAATAAGTGCATTCGTGTAAAAAGGAGCACCATCAAATTAAAGATCCAAGTATTTTAGAGTAATTAGAAATTAGCTAAGAATTAAAAAGATAAATACAAAACATTGGAGGGATTTTCATGAGAGAAATCATAAGAACTGATGTAAATCAGGAATGGGGACATTCTGGAATTGTTGAGGCGGGTGATTTTGCGTTTATAAGCTATTGTGTGGGTAATATTGGGCAACCTATCGAAAATCAAATTAATGGTGCATTTGACCATTTAAGTCGACGTTTGGAATCAATCGGGTTAACACTAGAATCGGTTGTCAAGATTGATTGCTTGTTTAGAGATGTTTGGAATATTCCTATTATGGAAAAGGTGATTAAAGAAAGATTTAAAGGAAAGTTTCCAGCCAGAAAATCGATACAAACAGAATTCGCTCATCAAGGTGGACAAGAGGGGCTTCAATTTCAACTTGATGCCATAGCGTTTAAGGGATAGATAGACATGAAAAAGTAGTTTTTAATCAGGTTTAAGTAAGAACACTAGAAACTTAAAGAAAAAAGCAACCCAACATGGGTTACTTTTGACTAGAATAGATGCCAAGATGTTCTTTTAAAGATTCTTGCAATAATTGAGAAAAGTTAATATGATTTTCCTCGGCCGCATCATTCAACCATTTGGGGATTGTTAATGTCTTTTTGATTGAGGCATATTTAATGTTACTTCTATATACTGGCATCCAAACATCAATTAATATAATGCTTTGTTTCGATTCAACCGTAATCATCTTTATGTCAGTAGGTTCAGGAATTTCTTCAGAATCATCTTCCATACTTGATATATGAAGTGCCATCGCTTCTTTAGCCCTATCAATAGCTTCTTGAGTAGTTGTTCCGAAAGTTAAGCAGCCTGGTAAGTCAGGAAATTCTACAGAGATGCCATCGTCCTCATATGAAAAAATACACGGATAAACGTAATTATCTTTTAGCATGGTTATATCCTCCTTATAATTAGGAGAGAAGGAGGAGCTATTGGAAAATAACTCCTGATTGTTTACTAATGCTCATAAGAGTACGAATTGGAATATCGCGTACAGGATGGGGTATAGTGACTTTACCAAGTTTAGTAGGGTGCTTAAAATGATGGTGATCGCCAACACATTTAATAAAATACCAACCATCAGCCTTGAGTAAAGCTACAACCTCTCTCGACGAATACGATTTCATAATCATACTCCTCCTCTCTGGTTAATTATAACACGTGTAAAAGCACGTGTAAATGGAGACTTATAATCAATATTATGATAGGAGAATCACATGAATAAAAAATACCAATTCGAATCAGAAAGATTAGGATTTAGACTTTGGAGTGATGAAGACAGTATGCCATTTTCTAGAATGAACTCAAATAGTCAAGTAATGCAGTATTTCCCCAAAGCACTAAATAAAGAGGAATCTGATAAGCTTATTCACCGAATTATGAACCATTTTAACGATTATGGGTATGGTTTATGGGCTGTAGATATTAAAGATACGGATGAATTTATTGGCTTTATTGGGTTTAGTACAGCTACATTTGAATCTGATTTTACACCATGTGTTGAAATCGGGTGGAGACTAGATAATAGATACTGGAATAAAGGGTATGCAACTGAAGGTGCAAATAAATGCCTGGAATATGGATTTAATCATTTAGGATTGAGCGATATTTTTTCATTTACTGCAACGATGAACAAACCATCGATTAATGTCATGAAAAAAATTGGCTTAAAAGAGCAAGGTACTTTTTTACATCCCAATCTTGATGTAGATCATCCATTAAGACCACATGTGCTTTATAAAATTGATAAAAAGGCATACGATAAATTATGAAAATAATTCTTAGAAGAGATACAATCGATAGGATGATTAATATCGTAAAGCAGTACAAGGCTGGAATAGATATTACAAACCAACTCAAAGAATTACTGACACATTCGGATTATCAGCTTGAATTTGAAAGGTACAACGCACCTGAATTACATAAAAGAGGTTTTACAGAAGAAGAGTATGTCAATTTCTTTCTACAACTGAAGGAAGGCAAAGAGGTACAAATTCAAAATGACCGACTTAAGTCTAGATTTAGTTCAATGGAGGAATTTATCACAAGAGTTGAATATTTTGAAGAGCAGTCGAAAGCCTTTATGATGCTAAACACTAGCGATATCAATATGGCACTAGAATATACAATTAATGGACTACCGGATAGCTGCATTTTTGGAGATTTAGAATTTGTTTTTTCAGTGGGGTTAGGTCCATCTGGAGGTTGGTTTTACAAGAATTGTTCGCATTTTGATGTCGTACATTTCCTCAAAGATTATAACAAAACTGTGCTCATGAGTATCATTACCCACGAAGTTCATCATATCGGATTTAATAAATATATTGAATCTTTGGATATTGATTCAATAGGGCTACTTAATTACTTCTTGCTGTTTTTATCAGCTGAGGGGCTAGCAGTCAAATACTGTAACAATGCTAAAGGGATATTATCTAAATCCATTTATAGTAATGATGAACCCAATATTGGACTTAATTTAGACGGTTGGAACTATATGACAAGTAGATTTGATGATATTTATTTGGAATTTAAAAAAACCATATATGAAATTCAAAGTGGTACTATACGGACTATGGATGAACTTAACATTTTACTTGCCGAATATTGGTTAACATCACCATTAGATTCAATCCATTTTTCACAGTCAAAGAATTACTTTCTAGGCTCTGAAATATGGGGATTAATTCATGATATATATGGTAAGGATGAAGTTTTTAGATTATTATTGAACTTAGATGAATTTATTGAAAAATATAATGCTGCCCTTGAGGTTATTGAAAGAACGGATCTTAGGTTGGAATAACGTTGTCTATGTAGATAAATACACCCATTAGAAAATAGGTTGAATAGAGTTCGGGCTATCCATATAACAAGAATGAGAGGGGATTCAGAACGCCATGAAAATAGAGAACCGCGAATATACAATGTTAGATTTCATAAAAATTCCCTTTTCCATTTCGCCAGGAATGGTCATTTTACGTATGTTGTTTGATAGAATCATCTACGCTCTGATACCAGCCCTTCAAGTTTTGGCAACGGCACGTTTCATCGATACCGCAATAAGTATCTTTAACGGACAGACTGAGAGAAGTAAAATCATTTTGCCAATTGTTTTTATTTTAGTGTTAGTTTCTTATGAACATATGATGGTCATTATGGGTTTGGTTCGTGTGAAATTAAATATTAAGCTAACGGAAGTATTTCGTATTGCCGTTGCCGAAAAATGGTCCATGTTAGAATACCGTCATGTAGAAAACAACGAAACTTGGGATTTAATTGAGCGTGTTGGGAAAGATCCGGCAGGTCGGCTTGATTATGGCTTTGATAATTTGATGCGAATAGGAGAATTATTTATTCGTATCAGCTCAATTCTGTTTATATTGGTGGTTCAAGTATGGTGGGCGGCATTGACGATTATCGCCTTTTCAATTCCGCTATTTTGGTTGGCAATCAGAAGCGGAAAAGAGAATTATGCAGCTTTTAAAGAAGCCGCAAAACATACCCGTAGAGCCGGATACCTTCAAGGGTTATTGACTGGCCGTGACAATGTAGAAGAACGGTCGTTATTTGGTTATTCAGATGAATTAAATAATAGGTACAAGGAAAAATATTTGACTGCCTATAAAATTAACTACAAAGCACAACTTAACCGTTTTATAAAAATGAAAAGCTCCAGCATCATCACAATTGTCATTTCAGTCCTAATTGCAGGTGTGTTAATTTCTCCACTGGGCTCTGGCGAAATCAGTATAGGTATGTTTATGAGTCTTGTTTTGGCTACATTTGGCTTAGTGTATATCATGTCCTGGGAACTGATGCATGTTACGAGTGAATTAGCAAAAAGCCGTGAATATATGCATGATTTAACAGCTTTTGGCAAACTATCTGAAACGCTGGGCGCAATTGATTTACCATCCGCGTATACACCCGAACCTAGTTGTATTGAATTTAGAGATGTATCCTTTGCTTACCCCGGTACGGATGTATTAATTCTTAAACATCTGAATATGTACCTTTTTGCCAAAAAGCATTATGCGTTTGTAGGAATCAATGGAGCGGGTAAGACGACCCTTACTAAACTATTAACGGGTTTGTACGATAACTACACCGGTGAGATTCTCATCGATGGGAAAAATCTTCGTGATTTCCCCCAAGCCGAATTAAAAGCACTGTTTTCCGTTGTGTACCAAGATTTCGCAAAATACCAAATCCCATTGGTGGATAGTATCGGTATCGGGAATATGCAAGGTCTGTCAATCGAAAACCTGACTGAAGTCATCAATACTCTCGGACTTAATGATGTGGTGTCAAAACTGCCAGAAGGCATAAACACCCCACTAGGCAAGATCAACGAAAAAGGCATTGACCTATCTGGCGGAGAATGGCAACGCATTGCAATTGCCCGTTCCCTTGTGAGCAGTGCCCCAATACATATTTTAGATGAACCTACAGCGGCCCTTGACCCGGTTGCGGAAAGTGATTTGTATGAATTGTTTGACAAGATCAGCAAAGATAAATCGACAATTTTTATCACCCATAGACTAGGCGCTACACGTCTTGCAGATGAGATTTTTGTTATTTCCGATGGTCATGTCTCAGAACAAGGGACACATGTGGAGCTCATGGAAAAAGGCGGCAGCTACGCAGAAATGTTTGAAGCCCAGAGGGGGTGGTATGCATGAAAAAGGTCAATTTATTTCAAGCGTTTATTAAAATGCTTCCGAAAATGGCACGTGTATCTCCAGTTATGTTTATCTTCTGGCAAGTTACCGCTATCATGCAAGGGGTATTATATGGCATACTCGCCCCGGTAACACAATTATTCTTTGATAGAGCAACGGATTTTGCTATCCATAAAGTTGAAATATCCGTCGTGATCACAGCATTATTAATATTAGGGGCAGTACAAATCGGCAGGCAAATTATTAATGGCATTGTTCAATTCGTAATGATGATGTACTATCGCAAAGCTGAAGGCTTGCTTTCTCATGAGGTCCATGAAAAAATAAGTAAAATCTCACCCATATGCTTTGAAGATACACAAATGCTTGACGACATCAACAAAGCGGTACAAGGTAAAAATGAAGCGGTGTGGTTTACTGGCAGCCTATTGACCACTTTCAATTTTTATATTCCTTTTTTTGTCATTATGTCTATTTATTTGTTTAAAGTAAAGCCATTATTAATCGTTTCATTAGCACTTATCGTTGTTCCGATATTGCTGACCCAAATCCTAAGAACAAAAATTTTTTCTAAAGCAGAGGATCAATCTGCTCCTCTACGTAGAGAGTTTGAATATTATGAAAGCTGTATGATTGGGAGAGAATATTTCAAAGAAACTCGGATTATAGGTGCATTTTCCCATTTTAGAAAACTTTATGCCGATACGCTGATCTTGTTAAATCGCATACGCTTCAAAGCAACTGTAAAATCTGATTTGACCCAGCTTGGGGTGCAAATGTTGTCCCTTGGCGGCCTTGTCGCTATTTTGTTGTTATTGCTTGATTTGTTAATAGAAGGCGATATCTCACCAGGTGCATTTGCAGCAATATTGGCTGCTGTTGATCGAATGTATTGCCTTATGAAAGAATGGATCTATGATAATTTAGGCGCTGTGGCCCGAGATTTTGGACGCGTTCAGTATTATCTGAGGTTTCTACAAATGCCTGAGCATAATGCGCAAGAGATGAGTATTCCTAGTGATGCCTCTGTCACTTTACATCATGTATCCTTCACATACCCAGCAGCAAAGCAAAAAGCAATAAATAACGTGACTTTGCATATAAATGCCGGTGAAACCATTGCCTTGGTTGGTGAAAATGGTTCGGGAAAATCGACACTGATCCGCTTGATAACAGGTCTTTATCTGCCCAATGAGGGCACTGTATTACATGATAACATCGATACCAAAAGCACATCACCACAGTCTTTATTTTATCGAATTTCAGCAGTTTTTCAAAAGTATCAGCGATACCAGATGACACTAAAAGAAAATATCGGAATGAGCGACGTTAATGCCAAGATGGATGATACCATATTGGATTCAATCTGTTGCAAAGCTGGAATTGACACTCAAGATCAAAGCCTGCAAAATGGCTACGATACCATGTTGTCGAGAGAATTTAATGGTGTTGATTTATCAGGGGGACAGTGGCAGCGCGTAGCAATTGCACGTAGTTTTTTTCGACAGCACAGCTTCATTATTCTCGATGAGCCTACTGCAGCAATTGATCCCATAGAAGAAACAAAAATATACAATCGCTTTGCGGAAATTTCAAAGGATAAAACCGCCATTATCGTAACCCATCGGCTCGGGTCGGTTAAACTAGCAGACAGGATTTTGGTTATGAAGGAAGGCAGCTTAGTAGAGCAGGGTACACACACAGAGTTAATGTCGTTCCAGGGCGAATACGCACGTTTATATATGTCCCAGGAACAATGGTATAAAAAATAAGGTTTTCTTGGAGGTAGGGCATGAAAGTAGAATTGATTGAATTATCGGAAAAAGATGGTGCTGATATTTACGAACTTTTACAGTCTTTCAATGAAAATGAGAATGGTTTTGTTAATCCTGGCTTTGGTTTAACAATTGACCAATTTCCTCATTTTATTGAGAGCAAAATGAAGGAATCAAAAGGGATAGACTTAAGGGAAGGTTATGTTCCTCAAACATTATATTGGCTGTATGTGGATGGCAAACCAATGGGTATCGGTAAAATCAGAGATTATCTGACTGAATCATTAAAGCTGCGAGGTGGGCATATTGGATATGGCATACGTTCAGAAGAAAGAGGAAAAGGATATGGGAAGATTCTTTTAAAGGCATTGCTAGAAATGGCTAAGGAAAAAGGAATCATTAAAGCGTTACTGACATGTGATTTTAACAATATTGGGTCAAGAAAAGTGATCGAATTCAATAATGGACAACTTCAAGATGAAATGGATGGGGAATGTAAATATTGGATCGATCTGAAATAGGAGTAACGATATGGGAAAAAATGTGCTATTCAAAGGTTTTCGTTTTGGATCATTGCTTCAACTAGCAGTAGGGCCAATTTGTATATTCATTTTCAATAAAGCAATTAATCAGGGTTTTATAACTGCCTTATTTGGTGTTATAGGCGTTTCAATAATGGATGGGGTTTTTATTACACTTTCAATAATCGGCGTTACAACAATCGTAAAGAAAAAAGAAAAGGCGATCAAAATCATTGGCAGTTTGATCCTTGTGCTATTTGGGTGTACCACCATTTACAGTGCTCTGTTTAGTGGTAATGGAACAACACAGATAGTAGAGCAAGGAAGTACATACTTGAACACATTTCTTAAAGCGATTGTTTTAACGGGAGCCAATCCATTAACCATTGTATTCTGGTCAGGCGTATTTTCATCGAAGATTATTGAAGACAATTACAACAAAAATGATGAGATATTATTTGGCGTTGGTGCTGTATTATCCACGTTTATTTGGTTAACGATTGTATCGGTCATTGGGCAGCTAACAACAGTATTCTTGAGTGAGAAAATTACCACCATGCTGAATGTTATAGTCGGAGGTAGTTTAATATACTTTGGAGTACGGCTATTTTTAGTGAAAAGTAGTGATCCTTGCAAGACAAACATATAAAAAAGAGAAGGGTGAGAGGTAACGAAAAATGAAAAGACAAGTACAGAGATTATTTGGTATTTTATTGGTTCTGACACTTTTAGTTCAGTACTCAGGGATGAAAAGCTATGCATTAGGTGATGATCCGGGCTTTACCTATGATATCACTGATGGGAAAGTCATCATCAACGGATACATGGGCACTTCCTTAGAGCTCATTATTCCAGAAACTTTAGCGGGAAAACCTGTCACAGGTATAAAGGATTATGCTTATTTTATTGAAGGGTTAAGGACAATTACCCTCCCTAAGGGGTTGAAGACCTTAGAGTCCTCTAGCTTTAGTAACGCTTCAAACCTTAGGGCATTTTATGTTCAGGAGGGTAACACAGAGTTTTCGGCAGTTGATGGTATTCTGTACAATCATGATCTCAAGAAGCTTATTCGTTACCCAGAGGGTAAGCAGGGGGAAACGTGTATCCTTCCTGAAACATTGCAAACGATCGAACATTCAGCCTTCGTTGGATGTACTTTTCTGAAATCTTTGAAAATACCTGATACAGTTACAAGTATCGGATATGCCGCCTTTCTAAACTGTTCACAGTTGCAGATGATTCAACTTCCAAAGCTGTTAACTAAACTGGAATCTCAGCTGTTTGATAATTGTACTGCATTAGAAACAATTACACTGCCTGAAAACCTGACTGAGATTTCTGATTATGCGTTTTCTTTTTGTTTACGACTGAGAGAGTTCACCATTTCTAAAAACGTTGTAACTTTAAGAGCCAGTGCCTTCAATGGATGTACATCTCTTAGGGAAATTGGCGTAGATTCTAAAAATACTACTTTTGTGGCTAAGGATGGTATTCTCTATAATAAAACAGGTGATACACTGATGTGTTATCCGGCAGGAAAGACAGCGGCTACCTTTGAAATTCCTGATTCAGTCAAGTCAATTGGACCTTTTAGCTTTATGAGTGCGCAACTCACCCACTTGGTTATTCCAGATACGGTTCTAAGAGTGGAGTATTTT
>CAZJIO010000134.1:0-2370 GCA_964546035.1 uncultured Eubacteriales bacterium
GTCAATGCGCCTTTAGATGCAACACAATTTTTATTACCCTATCAATTTTAGTAGTGTGGGAGCTGTACATAACGTAAGTTGTGTAACAGCTCCTTTGATTTCCTAAACTTTTTATAATTTACTCCTCTAATTCTTGACAACAATCCATGTATCATATAAAATTATATGCATATACTAAAGCGCTTTCGAAAAAGGCTATCGTACGTGACGTAATAACAAAGCAGATGTATTCTAAAAGTTTGAGGTAAAGGTTTTACGTAGTTGGAATGAACCATTACTTCCTAGTAACGGTTCATTTTTTTGGTTTTTGTTTACGAGGGGGAGAAAATAAAAATGATGATTAAATGGATTACTGGAATTTTACTAAGCACTTTACTTCTAAGTCAGATGACAGGATGTTCTTTGCGCTCTCAGGAATACACTGCGGTTACAAAGTTGGCAAAGGAAAATTTATCACCTACGACTGCGCAACCCTCTTATCTAGAGGATACTACTCCGATTACTTTGGATTGGTATATCAATTTCTCATGGTTTAAAAATAAATGGGGCGGGGACATCACCTCAAAGTACATCACTGATAAAACAGGGGTTTCTATTAATTTTATCGTGCCTGAGGGCAATGAAGCAGAGAAAATTAACGCTATGATTCAACTGGATGATCTGCCAGATATTCTTACCCTAGGATGGTGGGAGGAACCAGTAGAGGCCTTAATCAATGAAGGTTTGGTTTATGCTATTGACGAATTAGCAAATCAGTATGATCCTTATTTTTTTACAGTAGCCGATCAGGAACGCCTTAGGTGGCATACCCAAGAAGATGGACATGTGTATGGATATCCCAACGCCTCCTATTCCCCCAAGGATTATGCTACCTATGAATTACCTTCCAATCAAACCTTTATGGTCAGGAAAGATATTTATGAAGCGATTGGATCGCCGGATATGCGTACGCCGGAAGGTTTTTTAGCAGGTTTAAGAGCAGCAGCCCATCGATTTCCAACAATAAATGGGCAGTCCCTCATTCCCATCGGTATGGAGCACTTTGGGGACCAAGGCTGTGTATCCTTAGAAGATTATTTGCAGAATTTTCTTGCCATTCCCATGCAGGATGCAAAAGGGAATCTGTATGATCGGGATACCGATCCAGAATACATAAAATGGTTAAAGGTTTTTAGACAGGCTAACGAAGAAGGACTCATTTCAATGGATGTCTTTATAGACGGTCGACCTCAAATGGAAGAAAAGATTGCCCAAGGGCGTTACTTTGCTCTGATCTTTCAAAGATCTGACATGGTGGCTCAAAATGCACAGAGATATCAACAAGATCCAAAATCTGTCTATATTGCTGTCGATGGACCGGCTAATGAAGCCTTAGATCCGCCTACATTAGAGGGAGGCGGTATCATGGGGTGGACGATTACAATGATTTCTAAAAGCTGTAAAGATCCGGAAAGGGCTATCAAATTCATATCTTATATGATGAGTGAAGAAGGACAGAAGGATTTTTATTTAGGGAAGAAAAATGAAACCTATCAATTAAGGGCTGGTACACCTGAATTGTTACCGAAAGTTAAGACACTCTTAAGTGAAGACCGGACGGCCTTTGATAAGAAATATGGCGCAGCTTATACCTATTGGATGCTCATGGACAATGCCATGTCCAAAAAATGGGAAGAAAAGCTGACAGAGCCTTTTGCCCAACCTTACAATTGGACCTTAGGCAAGGTTGTTGACAACAGTGCCTATTCAGATCTCAGTATAGGGGATCCTGAATTAAACCAAGAAATATCAAAAATACAACTCAAATGGGGAGAGACTTTGCCTCTGTTGATTCAAGCAGATTCAGAGGAAACCTTTGATGGGCTGATGCAGGAATATATGAATTATCGCAGAGCACATAGCTACAGATCCATCCAATTCTATCAACAAAAAAAGTTCGAAGAGAATAAAGAAAGATTGGGTATCAGGTGATGCAATTTAAAACTCTAAAAATGGCTAGGAGGCTAATCTTTTGGAATGTGCTCATCATCATCATTCCAATTGTTATTTTAACCAATGCCATGCTGATGAAGTATCAAAAGGATTTTGAAGAACGTGCCAGAGTACATTTAGATAGTGCATTTAAAGAAATCATTTTCTCAATAGATGAGAATATTTCGATGATGCAGGGGTTGTTGTTATCCATTTCCAATAATGGGGAGCTGGTTAATAAAATAGGCAAAGAAAGTGATTATTCACAAGAGGATATTCTGCTTATTGATCAGGTATATGCAAAGGATTTAGAGTCCTTAATATACAGTTATCCCAAAATCAATGCTTTGCGAATCTTCAATGACAATCCTCTGCTCTACGAGTTTTGGCCAGTTATTT
>CAZJIO010000134.1:2399-6122 GCA_964546035.1 uncultured Eubacteriales bacterium
AAGGACATGATCACGGAGAAAAAAATGTGGCGGGTTCTTGAGAAGTCTACTTATTTTGATGTTTATCAAGACCGGAACGAGAAAGGGAAAACCGTCTCCTTTTTTTCAAACGTCAAGAGGCCACTGTCTGAGTATAATGTGGTCGTTGAAGTTTCTATGGATTTAGATGTTTTTTTTCGTGGTTTAGAAAATAGTGATGATGTGGACGGGGAATTTTATTACATTGTTCAAGATGGGAAAATCATCTCCAGTTCTTCATATGTGATGACGATTTTCGGGGCGGATCAAGGGCTCTTTGAAAGGTATTTAATGGCGCATCTGGATAGTCATGGGGATGAAATGATTACCCTTGACCATAAGGAAACAAAGGTGATTGGTAATATCTATCCAATGAAGGAAACAAACACCTTAATTTATAAAGGGCTTTCCCTTAAAAAGTATGGACAATCCATGGCATCAGAAAGAAATAAAATGCTACTGATCATGGTCGTTTTTATCATTTTCTTGTTTATCATCATTCGATCAATCACTTCAGTTTTGTTTAACCGGCTTCAAAATTTAATTTTATCTGTTAAGCAAATAGATAAGGAAAATCCAAAAGAATTCTTAATAGTAGAGGGCAACGACGAAATCTCTGATTTATCCTTAAATATTAAAAATATGATTGAAGAAATTGATGACTTGAATCAAGAACGTCTATATGAACAGCAACTAATGAAGGATGCAGAAATTAAAGCGCTATTATCACAAATTAATGAGCACTTTATTTACAACATGCTTGAAAATTTTAAAATGATGGCTGAAATAGACGAGAGTTATGAGCTATCAGACCTCATTACCAAGTTTGGAGAGCTGTTGCGCTACAGTATGGATTGGAAAAACAAAAAAATCGTGCCCCTATATGAAGAAATTGATTATATTAAAAAATATATAGACTTACTAAATTCCAGATATGATTACCAAATAATTTTTGATTTGACAATAGAGGAAGGACTCCAAAAGACAGAAATATTAAAAATGTCCATTCAACCTATCATCGAAAATGCTTTTATACATGGTATTGAACCTAAATCTGAGGATAGTACCCTTAAGGTGGTTGTTTATCAAGAAGGCGAAGATGTGCTGATTGAAGTAAGAGATCATGGCGTGGGTATTGATAAGGAACGATTGATCACAATAAATAATGAACTCCAAGGCTTTGATTTGTCCCAAGCTTCTGGCTCTTTTATGGGTATTGGGATTAGAAATATTAATGACAGAATCAAAATGTATTTTGGCATGAGATACGGTTTATGTTTCGAAAGTGACGAAGGTCTTTATACGAAAGCAATCATTAGACTTCCTAAGGGTGGTAAAAACAATGAAGATATTAGTCGTTGATGACGAAAAGTTCATAAGAAAAGGCGTTGTAACAATTTTAGAGAAGTCAGGAATCAAATCCCTTTACCTAGAAGAAGCAAAAAATGGTGAAGAAGCCTTAATCATGCATGGACAAAATAACTATGATCTGATTATTAGCGATATACGTATGCCCAAAATGACAGGACTTGAATTTCTCAAAGCTATTTTTCGTTTTGTGGAAAAGCCACATGTTATATTTATCAGTGGGTTTAATGATTTTGATTATGCTAAGGAAGCTATTAAATATGGTGCTTCTGCTTATTTACTTAAGCCTATTAATAAAGAGGAACTCATCGAGACTGTCCAACAAATCATCCAAGCACGCTATCAAAAATCAATGAAAATATTATTTAGAAGACAACTTCAAGTACTATTTCTTCAGGAGAACGAAGTCAATAAGCAAACAGATATTGAGAGCGAACCGGATCAATCTCAGTACTTTTTAGGCTTAATGAAGATGAAGAATATCAACAATGAAACACACTTGCTCGAGGAATCTCTTCAAGAACTCAAAACAGTCATTTATTTGAAAGGGTTTAGAGCCAATGTGTTTTTGGACATTGATCGAAACATTGTTGTCATCACTGAAGACCTTCCGGAGATTTTGCTTCTATTCCAGGAGTTAAAATATTTGAGTCAATTGACTTGCACCCTAACTTATTCCAAGGCATATGCTTCATTGGAGGACTTAAAAAGTTTGTTCGAGAGGGTAAGTGAGATGGCTCGTTATCATAAGTTACGCCACCATGAAGTGCTTTGTGAAGATCAAATTCAGGGAAAAAGAGATGATTTTGGCACGCCAGAGGAACAAATCAAAAAGTTAAATGGGTATATTCACAGCGCAAAAACTGAAAATGCCTTAAAATTATGTGAAATGATTTTTGGAGACTTTGTACTGGAAAATTGTGGAATTACCCATTTTGATGCCTTAATAGAGTGCACCATTAAGGAAATCATAGAACCCATTCTAAATGCATTACCACAAGGTTATCAAGAGCTTTATACCACTTATGAGTCCCTTTTAAATTATGATACCTTTGAACATTTGAAGACCTATAAAGAAGGTTTATTAGCATTTATCTCAGAGATTACCAATCAATTGATGCTGATTAAGAGTGACAAGTTAAAAATAGAAAAAGTTCAAAAGGCCATACAATACATTGAAGAAAATTATACAAATAATGCCCTAAATATGGCCATGGTTTCTAATTATGTGTCCTTGAATTATTCCTATTTCTCGCAACTTTTCAAAGAAAAGACGGGAAAGAATTTCGTGGATTTTTTGGGGGAATATAGAACAAACAAAGCCCTCCCATTGCTTTCTGAGACCACTTTGAAGATTTATGAAGTCGCTGAGAGCGTTGGATACCGGGAAGCCCGTCATTTTTTAAAGGTTTTTAAAGCCTTTCAGGGTCTTTCGCCAGTGGAATACAGAAAGAAATACCATTTTGAGATGATTCATAAAATATAGCACCTTGACCCTTTTTGATTCTTTTGCTATACTTATCCAGATGGTTGCGGTCGCAACTAATAAATTTCTGGAGGGCAAAATGGATCCATTAATGCGGTATATCAGTAGAATTTCTCGTTGTGCAATTCTATATCGAAGTGAAAAGTTGGTAGACGATGGACTGAATGGCTGCCAAAATTTATATATTCAGAACATTTGTAGAACACCTGGCATGACCCAAGATCAATTGGCAAAAATGATTTTGGTCAATAAAAGCAATGTGGCAAGGCAACTCGCTATATTAGAACAGGATGGCTTTGTGAGGCGTGAAGCCTGTGAGACGGATCGACGTCAGATGCAAGTGTATCCAACCCAAAAAGCGATGGACATCTATCCTAAAGTAAAGGAAGTCTTAGGGGAGTGGAACCTGAAATTGATGGCTTGCCTTTCGGAGGAAGAACAAGGCGCACTGCTTATTATGATGGAAAAGTTACTGAATAAAGCCATCCAGCTATCAGATGCAACGGGTCCACGGGATAGGGAGTTGACATGACTAAACTAATCAATTATCTCAGACCCCATTTTACGAAAATGTCTCTAGGCTTAGTGATTAAACTCCTTGGCACACTCATGGATTTGTTTATTCCATGGATTTTAGCCTACATGATCGATGATATCGTACCCATAAAGAGTGTGAAGTTGATCCTTCTATGGGGAGGAATTATGATCATTTGCACCACTTTTGCTGTCATTGCCAATATCATTGCCAACCGCATGGCTTCTAGAGTTGCAAGAGAAACAACTAGGAGCCTTCGACATGACTTATTTAAGAAAATATCCTATCTTTCATGTAATCAAATAGATGACTTTAC
>CAZJIO010000134.1:6169-10243 GCA_964546035.1 uncultured Eubacteriales bacterium
CAATATCCACCATATGATTGGTATGATGCAACGTTTAGGTGTTCGTGCACCTATTATTCTACTTGGGGGCATTGCAATCACACTGATACTTGATCCTGTTTTGTCTTTGGTACTTTTGGCAGTGCTACCGTTTATCACAATTATTGTGTATTGGGTATCAAAAAAGGGGATTCCCCTATATCAAAACTTACAAAAATCTGTGGACCAACTGGTCCGAACTGTCCGTGAAAATATAACCGGTGTACGCGTTATTAAAGCTTTATCAAAAACCGAATATGAGAAAGGCCGATTTGCTGACGTCAATTCAAAAGTAGTAGCAAATGAAAAGAAAGCTGGCATTACCATGGCGATTACTAATCCTGTTATGAACTTACTGCTCAATGTAGGTCTTACCTTTGTCATTGTTGTAGGTGCGCATCGTGTAAATGGCGGTTTGATACAGCCAGGGCTCATCATCGCATTTTTAACCTATTTTACCATTATTTTAAATGCCATGTTGTCCATTACGAGAATATTTGTTTTGATTTCAAAGGGCACGGCATCTTTTCAAAGAATTGCTGAGATTCTTGACGCTAAAGAAGATATGGTTTTACATGAGAACGATACCATTGAAAGTGATTATCATATCACATTTGAGCAGGTCTCCTTTTCTTACCATAAGAACCAAAATAATCTGACAAACATCAACTTTGCACTAAAACAAGGGGAGACCTTAGGCATCATTGGATCAACTGGGAGTGGGAAGTCGAGTCTCATAAAGCTTCTATTAAGGTTTTATGATGTGGATGCTGGCGCTATTAGAATCAATGGGAGAAATATTAAGAGCATTCCAGCAGAAGAATTACATACAAAGTTCGGTATTGTTTTTCAAAATGATGTGCTTTTTGCAGATACCATTGTAGAAAACATTGATTTTGGCAGAGGATTAGACATGGAGCAAATGGCACTCACCACGGGCTATGCCCAAGCAGGCGAGTTTATTGAATCCCTCACTGAAGGCTGGGACCATGAGTTGACTGTTAAGGGCTCCAATTTAAGTGGGGGTCAGAAACAACGTATTCTCATTTCAAGAGCCTTGGCAGGCAACCCGGAAATTTTGGTGTTGGATGATTCCTCAAGTGCACTAGATTATAAGACAGATGCCCTTCTGAGAAAATCATTATCCAAGAACTTTCAAGAAACAACGACCATCATCGTGGCTCAGCGCATTAGTTCTATTATGAATGCGAATCATATTTTGGTCCTAGATGAAGGGTGTGTAATTGGCTCTGGTACCCACCTGGAGCTGATGCAAAGCTGTAGCAGTTATTTAGAGATGAGTCAGTTACAAATGGGAGGCGCATCCAATGAAGGACAATAAAAAAAGCACTAACCAACGGGCAACCCTTATTCGACTGTGGCGGTATCTATTTGAATACAAACTGATTTTATTTGTTGTCCTTATTTTAACGGTTGTCAGCAATTTACTCGTACTGGTGGGTCCAATGCTCACCGGCTACGCCATTGATGCGATCGAGTTAGGTACAGGACAAGTTGACTTTAAAACGGTGACTTACTACAGCGTTTTAATGCTGATTTTTTTCATCGGATCCTCGATTCTATCTTATCTTTTAGCTATGTTAATGATTCATTTAAGTCAGAAAGTCATTTTTAAGATGCGAAAGGATCTGTTTAATAAAATGGCTGATTTACCCATTGGCTATTTTGATCGCTATCAGACAGGTGATCTTATCAGCCGAATCACCTATGATATAGATACCATCAATGCCTCCTTATCGAATGATCTGATTCAGATTTTAACCAGTATGATTACTGTTGTTGGTTCACTGATTATGATGTTTATTATTTCACCCATCCTGGTGTTAGTCTTAGTCGTTACGATTCCAGCATCTATTTTTTACACCAAATATATGACGGGGAAAATAAAACCCCTATTTAGAAAACGGTCTACAAAATTGGGTGAACTAAATGGGTTTGTTGAAGAAATCATTTCTGGACAAAAAACAGTGAAAGCTTATCATCAAGAAGCAATCATGCTTCAACGTTTTGATGAGAAAAATGATGAAGCCGTTGAGGCTTATTATCAATCTGAATATTATGGCAGTACCGTTGGTCCAGCTGTCAATTTTATTAACAACCTTTCAATGTCCCTCATTGGTGTGTTTGGAACCTTACTTTTCTTATATGGCCAGTTGTCTATCGGGAGTGTATCTTCCTTTATCTTGTATTCTAGAAAGTTTTCTGGACCGATTAATGAAATGGCGAACATTATCAGCGAGCTTCAATCGGCGATAGCAGCGGCTGAGCGGGTGTTTCGTTTGATGGATGAAGAACCTGAAGGGGTAGGAGAGCCAAATGAGGATCTATTTACCGATGTTCGAGGGGATGTAGAGCTCGAAAATATTGATTTTGGCTATGAAAAAGATAAAATTATCCTTCATAATCTGAGCTTGAAGGCAGCACAAGGACATCTCGTTGCCATTGTTGGACCAACAGGAGCTGGAAAAACAACACTCATCAACCTACTCATGCGTTTCTACGATCCCAGTGGCGGACGTATCACATTAGATGGAGTCCCAGTAAAAGACTCCAGTAGAAAGAGTTTGAGGGCTACCTATGCCATGGTGTTACAAGATACCTGGTTATTTACAGGGACTATTTTTGATTATATCGCTTACGCAAAAAAAGGTGCAACCATGGAAGAGGTCATTGAAGCAGCTAAAGCAGCAAAAATTCATACCACCATCATGCAGCTACCCAAGGGATACCACACCCTTTTAAATGAGGAAGGTATGAACATCTCCCAAGGTCAGAAACAATTGCTAACCATTGCGAGAGCCATGCTCATTGATGCCAAAATGCTCATCCTAGACGAGGCAACCTCCAATGTAGACACACAAACAGAACTCCAAATACAAGGCGCCATGCGCAAACTGATGAAAGATAAAACCTGCTTTGTTATAGCCCACAGACTTTCAACCATTCAATCAGCAGACACCATTTTGGTAGTAAAAGATGGGAATATTATCGAACAAGGCGACCACCAAACCTTACTCAACCAAAAGGGCTTATACTCAGAGCTCTATTACGCACAATTTGAGCAATAAATAGAACTATAAGCCGTACATTTTTCTGAATTCTAGGGGGGTGACTTGCTCTTGCTTTTTAAAGATTGAGCAGAAGTAGCTGGTGTCATTGTACCCTACGCGTTTGGCAATTTCATTTATTTGTAGTTCGGGGGATTGAACAAGGAGTTGCTTTGATCTTTGCAATCTCATTTGAATCAGATAGTGAAAAGGTGTTAAGCCAAAGGTGGTTTTGAAGAGTTTGCATAAATGATTCGGTGTAATATGAATCACATCAGCCATTTCATCTAAGGAAATGGTATTGCAGTATTGAGCCTCCATAAATAAGAGAACAGGTTTCAGTTGATGAGATCTGTTGTTGTATTGTTGATGAGTGCTTATTTTTTTGCTCTTTTTGTGGGTTAAGAGAAAAGAATATAGATTTGCCGATGTTTCTATTACTTTATCAGGATTCTCTTTTGATAGTGCATTTTGAATGTCATCATATTGTGATAAGAGGTGTTGGGCAGATTGAGGAACAAAAACTTCCCATCTGCTGATGTTAAAGAGGTCTAAAATCGTGGACAAGCCATTTCCATCGAAATTTAACCAGTATGTTTCCCAAGGCTCTGTAAGGGCAAAGTATTCATGAGGGATTTTAGGTGCAAAGAAGAAACCGGTCCCTTCCGGTATTTTAAACTCCTTTCCGTCGATGATTAAGATCCCTTCTCCTTTTGTACAATAAGTCCATTGATAGGAGGGGTATCCTTCAGCACGTGTAATAGATTCTTGGTTCTTCTGAATGCCTATGCCAGTTATATAAAGCGGCAGAAGTTTTTCTTGTTCCGTTATCAGGGTGAAAAGCATGAGGCACCTCCATTTTCACATGTAGCTCGTAAATGTATTATATGTAATCCATAAAAATAAATCAACATAAAATATTAATATAACCCTATTATTGAGTGATATCCTTATATTGAAAAGGGATATGAATGGTTATATAATATTG
>CAZJIO010000135.1:0-2493 GCA_964546035.1 uncultured Eubacteriales bacterium
ATTGCGGTGCTTCAGGGTAATGATAACTTATATTTTTTAGAAGATTTTAGTGAAGTTTTAGGAGGAATTTTTATGTTTTTAGAATTTTTATTAAAAGAATTTTTTCTCTTTCTTCACTGCTTTCAGTGATCAATTTTCTAAATTGACCTTGTGGAATCATAACAATTTGCCTAAACTGTCTGGAATTAATCCCTAAGAGTTCTTGAATTTTGGCATGGGCTTCTTTTGCATAATCCAGCGCAATTTCGACCCCCTTGGTCCATTCATATAAAATGACTTGTCCAAGTTCCTCAGTATAGCCCTCCCCTCTTTGCTTTTTTCTCCTCTGCTTTGGTATTCTAACGACTCTAAATTCCCTGCCTTTCAGTTCAAAAGTGAATTCAATTTTCATAGTATCTTCCATGACATCAAAATCACTTTTAAAGCTTTCAGCCGATCGTTCGTCTCCATTACTTTCTCCAAATAAAGCAATCGAGATGGCATCAAAGATGGTGGTTTTACCACTTCCGGTATCCCCCGTAATCAAAAATATCCCTTTGTTCTGTATTTGTCGAAAGTCAATGGTTTCATCTAAGTAAGGTCCAAAGGACTTCATTTTCAATAATAGTGGCTTCATTAATCAGCACCTCGATCCGTTAAAAGTCCTTCAAAAATGCCCGCAACAACCTTACGCTTGTCTTCTCCAAATGCCCTACCTGTCATATCGGTATAAAAATCTTCGAACATTTGAATGTCAGATTTTTTTCCTTTTTGTACCAATTCTAGGGCAGCATTTTCCCGAGGTAAGGCACTTCTGTTCTTGTATTCCATTCTTAAAATATTGGGATACTGGGCTCTTAATTGTCCAATGGCATCATAGATTGGGTTCTCATCAGTGAGTACTGCCATGACATAATCTTTAATTTGCTCAGCTTCATTTGCAAGGAGCAGTTCACTGAGGGAGCCTTCAAGCTTCACCATATTTCTGATAGGCTTCAGTGGGATATTTCTGATACTTAAACTGCCTTTTTCTGACATTTCTACTAAGGTTACACCCTTTTGATGATTAGCCTCAGAAAATGAATATTTCAAAGGAGATCCACTGTACCTGACATGATCCCATTTGACTTTTTGAGGCTTATGTAAATGACCAAGTGCGATATAATCAAAATTTTCAAAATAAGTAACATCCACATATTCTGTCGTTCCAACAGATAATGGCCGAACAGATTCTTCTATTTCTAGACCTTCAACGTCCGAGACAATAAACCCATGTGTGATGATGATGTTGCGTTCCTTGGCGTTCATAGTCGATTGTATCTTTTTCAAGATGACACCATAGGCATCATCAAAACTTTTGATTTCTTCATCGTGGTGATTTTGCACTTCAGGCACATAGGCAAATGGAATTAAATAAAAATTAACATTTCCAAAAGCATCCTGAAATACAATTTTTTGCACTTCTTTCTTATATTTGCCTTCAATATGCAGGCCGTTTTTTTCTAGTATCCTGCTTCCGAAATCTAAGCGTTCTCCGCTGTCATGATTGCCCGCAATGCATAAAATCGGTATTTTTTTATTCATAATGATTTCATTAAATACATCATCTAATAAATTCACGGCTTCTTTACTTGGTACTGCTCGATCGTATAAATCTCCAGCGATAATAAGCACATCAGGTTTTTCTATTTCTAAAACCGCCATAAAATCATCAAGTACGGCTCTTTGATCTTCTAAAAGGTTGACTTCATGAATGGATTTTCCGATATGCCAATCGGATGTGTGTATAAACTTCATTTCAGACCTCCATGATGCATTTCTCTATTTTCACTCCATTATAGCTTGTATGGCCAAATGATGCCAGTATATAATATTGGGCTAGTTACAATACTATTGATGAGTTTAAATTTAAAAAGGAGATTAATCATATGAAAAAAATAGTTGCTCTATTGATGATATTAAGTCTAGTTTTTGTCTTTAATGGCTGTACGAAAATTGATGATGAACCCAGTCCTCAAAGTCCAGCGCCAGGGGATGCAAATGGTGATATTAATGAGAATGTATACGACACCGACGATGACGATGATTATGGTATGGACATACCTTATACGACCAACAAGACAGGGGCAAATAATATAGGTGGTACATCTGGCTTGTCTGGCACAGGAACCTATCTTTCTTCCTTAAGAACCACAGATGACACCCTCAGAGGCACTTTGACAGATATGGATGGCACCACAATTAATGCAAATGATCAGGATTACCTAACTAAGTCTGCTGATTATTATCGACAAAGAGCTGCAGCATATCGCACAGCATTAAATTCAATAAATGGTGCTGATGTTGATGATAACAATAGAGATTATAACGAATCCATTAAATCCTATTATCAAAATGGTTATGATACTTATAACAATTTAGCTACTCAATATGGTTCTTTTAAAACAAATACTGATGAAACAACTTACAAAAATGGTGTTGGCAAAACAGCTTATGACGTAAAATCCAATTTAA
>CAZJIO010000135.1:2514-5630 GCA_964546035.1 uncultured Eubacteriales bacterium
GGTTATGAAAGTGCTTTAAGATCCTTGGGCATTGGTAACGGAACAACTGGCACCGGTGGCACAGGTGCTACAACTGGAACAGGTGGATATATGGGTGGTTCAGGTAGTTATGCACCTAATCGCTAAGTTGCATTAAATACATGCTTTGAAGACTTTCATTCGAAAGTCTTTTTTCATTTTCTATAAGCTTATTTACCTCTGCAGTAAATTAATGTATACTTAATTTAAGCTTGGAGGTTTTAGATATGACAGAAAAACTAATTTATTTTTATATTTCTTTAAATGGAACGGTTCTTTTGATCTACGGCATCGATAAATTTAAGGCGATCCATCATCAGTGGCGTATTAGGGAAAGTCATTTGATTTTAACCACACTACTCGGACCCTTTGGAGCACTTTTCGGTATGTTATTGTTTAGACATAAAATTAGAAAACTCAAGTTCATCATTAGCATACCCCTAATTTTAGTCATTCATGTTTTTGTTTGTTTTTACTTTTATGCATCATACTAAGTGAGGTTTTAAAATGGGAAATATTGCAGCTTTTTTTGATATCGATGGTACCCTTTATAGAGAAGGTCTCATTACGGCTACTTTTAAGAAATTGGTAAAATCCGATATCATCGATCACGAGCGTTGGGACAATGAGGTCCGTGATAAATATACAAAATGGGATAAACGGATGGGCAATTACGATGACTACCTGCTTAAAATGGCAGAAATATATATCCAAGCCATTAAAGGCTTACATAAAAGCCAAATAGAATTTATTGCTAAAAAGGTCATAGAACAAAAAGGCGATCGGGTTTATACTTTTACAAGAGACCGCATCAAGTGGCACCTTGAGCAAGGGCATCAAATTATTACAATTTCAGGCTCTCCCATCGAACTGGTGCGAGAAATGTCCAAAAAACATGGCTTTATGGATTGTATCGGTTCAGAATATATAACCGACGAAAATGATTTCTACACCGGTGAAGTTAAACCCATGTGGGACAGTGTTAATAAAAAGATTGCCTTGGCTCAACTGGTAGAAAAATACGACATTGATTTATCCACGTCCTATGCATATGGCGATACAGCCGGCGACTTTACCATGCTAAAGGCAGTTGGTCATCCAGTGGCCATGAATCCTACCCGGGAACTCATTGGTCAGTTAAAGGACGATCCTGAAACCCTAAAAAAAGTTTCTTTTATCGTCGAAAGAAAAGATATGGTTTATCATTTAAAGCCTGAATGTATTGGAATGCTCACTGAAGCATAAAATGGATACAGGCATTAAAAATACGCGATTTGAAAAGGGGGAAACAATTATTTTGAAAAAATTAGTCCTTGTCATTGCGGTTCTGTTTGTAATGATCAGTATGACACCATCAACACCGTTACAAGCCGCCCAGTATCCCTATGAAATAACCCAGTACGATATCCAAGTCAATGTCAATTCGGATAATTCTTATGACATTACAGAAACCTTAGACGTCCAATTCAATGAAGATCGACATGGGATTTTCCGAACCATCCCACTTATGTATGACGGTAGGAGAATTCAGATTAAGGATATTTCTGTCAACGGTGCGCCTTATGAAACAGAGGGTCAAATGACCTATACCGTGTTAAAAATTGGTGATCCAGATATATACATCACAGGAAATAAAACCTATGTTATCCATTACACCTTAGCTCTGGGTTATGACTATCTAGAAACTGGTGATGAGATCAACATGAACATTATTGGGGTGGACTGGGATACAACCATACACAATGTGTCCTTTGCACTGAATATGCCTTTTGAGTATGATACCACTCAGGTCAATGTTTATTCTGGCGAACTCGGCAACACGGATGGTTCTGATATAGATTTAAACATTAGTCAAAAAATCATATCGGGAACAAAAACAAGTGCTTTAATGCCCTATGAGGGTTTAACGCTTCTTGTGCATTTACCAAATGGTTATTTAAAGGATTCCAAGATTCCAACGCCTTATATGATTTATTTATCCTTATTATTTCTTCCCCTCGCTCTGCTGATTTGGATCTTCAAAGGGAAGGACAAACGCCTCATTGTTACACCAGAATTTAATCCACCTGATGGCGTGACCCCGAGTGAGTTGGGATATTATATTGATGAAACCATCGATACAAAGGATATAACTGCATTAGTTATTTATTGGGCATCTAAAGGTTATCTTACTATTTTTGAGGATGCCAAAGATCAATTTATTTTCACTCGGCTACAGGCCATTGGACCAGAAAGCAAACCTTATGAGATCACCCTATTCAAAGAATTCTTTGCACTGGGTGATGGTCAGACTGTAACAACGGTTCAATTAAAGAACCATTTTTACAAAGCGGTTCAAAAAGCAGTCATTGCTCAAAGAAAATATCTGAGTGACCTCAAGCAGCCCCTATATGCAGCGAGCAGCAAAAGCTATTCCTCTATGATCTTTATGATGGCTATGATACCACTGTTTATTTTAACTTTCAGATCATTACAATTTGTTAATTTCCCCTTTATAGGCGCATTGGCCTTGGGGATTGCAATTTCTGCCTTTACCGTGGGGATTAATTACCTCATAGCACATACTTTTGTTATGTGGCGTCGCCTATCCACAGGCGCAAAGGCCACCGCTTTATTGGTTGGATTCATTTTCTTTTTACTGACGTTGATTGTGATGGCCATTGAATTAAGTGTACTTCAACAATTCAAAAGTATGCCAATCGTTATTTTGTCCACTTTCATGATGGGCTTTTTATCGAAGATTACGCTCCAACGTTCAGAATTTGGTCAAACCATTTTAGAAAAGACTTTAGGTTTTAAAATGTTTTTAGAAACAGCCGAGAAAAGTCGCATCGATATGATGGTTGAAAAACAACCTGAGTATTTTTATAACGTACTGCCCTACGCTTTGGTCCTTAATGTGACCGACAAATGGGGAAAGCACTTTGAGCGATTAGCTGTTGAGCCACCGAGTTGGTATGGTTCCTATCGCCCCTATTCCAATTTTAATACCCTCATGTTTGCCCACGCTATGACCCATTCCTTTAACAGCATGAATACAACTATGGTTTCTGCGCCCTCTCAAAGTGGCCATTCCAGTGGTGGTGGCGGTGGATTTA
>CAZJIO010000135.1:5640-10171 GCA_964546035.1 uncultured Eubacteriales bacterium
CCCGAATCCACCGGATCATTGTAGTTCGGTGGAGGTGGTGGCGGTTCTTGGTAATGCACCTGTTAACTAACTTATTAACCCAATGTGGAGGAGTCTTATTATGATATTTGTTGTACTTGGTATAGTCGTACTGTTCATCTTGTTTGTTGTTGTGAGCTATAATGGTTTTGTTACCCTAAGAAATCAAATCGCAGAAGCTTTTGCTACCATGGATGTATATCTTAAAAAGCGTCACGATTTAATCCCCAACCTAGTGAGCACCGTTAAAGGCTATGCCGCTCACGAAAGTTCAACCTTTGAAAAAGTTGTCGCTGCAAGAAACAAAGCTACCTCAGCAACAACCCCTTCTGAAAAATTAGAATCAGAAGCAGCACTATCATCCACGATTAAGTCCTTGTTTGTACTTGTAGAGAGCTATCCAACCTTAAAAGCAGACAGCGGATTCCTAGATTTACAACGCCAGCTCAATGTCATTGAAACAGACATCGCCCAATCTAGAAAATATTACAACGGCGTTGTTCGCATATTTAACCAAATGTGCGATGTTTTTCCAAAGAACATCATCGCAGGTATTTTCAACTTCAAAAAAGTACCGTATTTTGAAATAGAGCAGACAGAAAGAGAAAATGTGAAAGTAGAATTTTAGAGATAGATAAGATCAGGAGCCAAAGGGGCAATGTCCCCTTTGGCTCCTGGCTTTTATATGAGTTTTTTGATGACTTCAATGCCGTTGCCCATCATGTTGAAGAGGGCGATGACATGCATAAGATCTCCGTCATGAAGTCCTAGGTCGTAGGTGTCGACAGCGGATATAGGGACGATAATTCTTGATGGTTTATTTTGTCTGTTGAACCAGGTTTTAAGCGTTACTGCAAATTGTTGGATACATATGTCGGTACAATCACCCACAACGACAAAATTGTCAATATTGGGGTGTACTTCTAGCCAGGTTTGGAAAACAGGTTCAAGAAAGCCATTTGTAGAGTTTTTCGGGATTAATTGATAGCCACCCAGTTCTTTGATTTCCTTGACGATATCGCTTTCTGTACTATCTGACTTACAATGCACTGGATATGATGAAAATTCAGGTGATGCATCCGAGTGACAATCAGCAAAGGCAATTTTTTCTATACCTAAGGCACTACATTTTTTAGAGAGTTCAGTGATTTCCGGAATGAGTGCTTCTACTCTTGGGCTTTGAAGGAGTCCTTCTCTTGCAAAGCCATTGATCATATCTACAATTACAAATAAAGTCTTGCTACTGGGTAAATCGGCTAACTGCACATCGGGTAGATCACTTAGTTGATCCAGCATTTCCCATAGAGTTTCGTTGCTTTTTTGGATAAATTCCTGTTTGTTAAAATTACTCATGATTGGTTTTCTCCTTTTTTAATTCTGGAAGAGCCAAAGGGGACGTTTAATATTGGCTCCAAAGGAGCCAATATTAAACGTCCCCTTTGGCTCCTCGCTCTTCGTTGCTCTTCTTGGCTTTTTTGTTCTGTTATGCTCTTCCTACTTCTATAAATGGTTAATTAAGCTCGCGTTATATGCCGCGCCGAATCCATTATCAATATTAACGACACTGACGCCACTTGCGCAGCTGTTGAGCATGGCAAGGAGGGCTGAGAGCCCGTTGAAGTTCGCGCCATAACCGACGCTTGTGGGCACTGCTATGATGGGTTTGTCGACGAGTCCTCCGATGACACTTGCTAGGGCACCTTCCATTCCTGCTATGACGATGATGACCTTTGCTTTTCTGATTTCTTCGAGTCTGGCGAATAGCCTATGTATGCCAGCTACCCCCACATCCGTGATGACTGTAACTTTATTACCCAAGATTAGAGCGGTTTCTTTTGCTTCTTCCACCACTGAGAGATCGGATGTTCCTGCTGCGACAATGGCTATCGTGCTTTCGGTTTCAGTTGTTTCTTTCACTTTGATGGTGATGACTCTGCCCATTTCGTTGTAAATTAAGTTAGGATGAAGCTCTTTAACTGCTTCATACATTTCTTTGGTGACTCTTGTTGCAAGGACATTGCTCCTCTTGCTGATCATTAACTCCATAATGGCTTTGACTTGAGAGACAGTTTTCCCAGCGCCGTAAATGACTTCTGGGTATCCGACTCGTAACTCACGATGATGATCAATCATAGCAAAACCTAAATCAGTAAAAGGCATTTCTTTAAACAACTCAACAGCACGCTCTTTATCTAGGATGCCCTGTTTATAGTTTTCTAAAATTTCTTCTATCTCTTCTTGATTCACGGTGTCACATCCTTCAATATTTGTTCGTTAAATGAACCCATTTTATACCCCATCACATCAATGGTCACATATGCATATCCAATCTTTTTGATATTGACACCAATTTCATCCAGTAAAGCCTCACTAAATAAGTCTTTTCTAGCGCTTGGATCCACTTCTATTCGTGCTAAATCTCCGTGGTGTCTGACTCTTACCGCCTTAAAACCTAACTGCATCATGTACTTTTCAGCTTCTTCAATTTTTCTTAAATCTTCAATTCTGACTTCTGTATCATAAGGCAAACGGGTCATCAAACAGGCATAGGGTGGCTTATTCCAGGTTGGCAAATTAAGCTCCTTGGACTGTTTTCTAATGTCATCCTTCGTATAACCACATTCTAAAAGTGGACTGATCACGCCTAATTCCTTTAAGGCAACCATACCCGGTCTATAATCTTTTGTGTCATCGAAATTCGTTCCATCGCACACAAAATTGTAGCCTTCTGCTTGAGCCTTTTCTAAAATTTGTGTAAAAATAAACGTTTTACATAAATAACATCTGTCCTTAGGATTATTAAGTATGGAAGGAGCGATGACATCTACTTCAATCATATCATGCTTAACCCCTAATACTTTTACAAACTCAAGAGCCTCCTCAACTTCCCAATTGGGTATGTATGGGGATTTAACGGTGACTGCTTTTACATCCTCGCCGAGGGCGTCCTTAGCAGCCTTCAGCAAAAAAGTACTATCCACACCTCCCGAGAAAGCAATCATGATCTTACCCTTCTTCTTTAAATACTGAACTAATTCTTCATAAACTGGTTTCATATGATCTCCTTATCTATGGCTCTTTGAATGTCAGCATACACCTTTTTCAGTGGCAAACCCTCTCTCAAAGCAATGGTTTTGCACTCCTCGTATTCAGGTTTAATTTGAATCATTCTACCTTCTAAAAGCCCCATTTTTATAGTAACTTCTCCGTACAGTGTGTTGATTTTTCTAAATTGGCGTTCTAAAGCTTTCTTCTCTACTTCATATTGTCTAAGACCCAGTGTTGTCGTTTCTTTAAACAAAATTTGTTCAATAGCCCCTAAGTTTTTTCTTTCTACAAGCACACTCAGTAGTACGGCTGGTCGGCCTTTTTTCATCATGATGCTGGTTTTGAAAACATCTCTTGCGCCAGCTTCGAATAATTGTTCTTCTACATAAGAGAAAATCTCTGGATTCATATCATCTATATTGGTTTCGACCATGATTTGTTTTTCACTGATTTGGTCCATATCTGCTAAATAAACCCGCAACATATTAGGTATTTTGAAATCTTTAGTACCTAACCCATAGGCTGTCTTTAAGAGCTTCAGTCCAAAATCATCTGTAAACTCCTCAACAAGTGCTTTGATAATTGCCGCGCCTGTTGGCGTCGTTGTTTCACTATTGACACGACCTAAATGGACTGGAACATCCTTTAAAATTTCAGCAGTAGCTGGCGCTGGTACAGGTAATAAACCGTGTGTACATTTTACAAAGCCGCCGCCTAGTTCTATCGTTGAGGCCATGATTTTATCAACGTTTAAGTAATCAATACAGATGGCAGTTCCTATGATATCTACTATCGAATCGACAGCTCCAACCTCATGAAAATGAACATCTTCAAGGGTTTTATTGTGGATTTTAGCTTCAGCACGTGCCACTTCTAGGAAAATTTTATTGCTGATGTATTTGACCTTGTCCGACAAAGGACTATGATCAATCATCGCTTTTATAGATGCATAATCACGATCGTGATGGAGATGTGCTTCATGATGAGGATGATCATGGTCATGCTTATGATCATGCCCTTCATGATGTTCGTGTCCGTGGTCATGGCTGTGATCATGCCCTTCACTATGTTCGTGTCCGTGGTCATGGCCGTGATCATGCCCTTCACTATGCTCATTTCCGTGGTCATGGCTGTGATCATGCCCTTCCGCGTGTTCATGCCCATGATCCTTCACCACAACATCCACTTTTGTCCCTGTAATGCCCATCTTTTGAGCCTTACCAATTTTCAGCTCAAACTCGCTCGCCATGGGCAACTTATTTAACTCCCCAATCAAATACTCCTGTGATACACCCAAATCCACCAAAGCACCCAACGTCATATCTCCGCTAATGCCTGCAAAACAACTAAAATATAAAACCTTCATCGTCCTACCTCCAGTATTTTTATTAATCCACTAAAATCATATAATTATAGCGTAAAAAGCAAGTTGTTCTAATTTTGATACAACATATTGTAGATGACG
>CAZJIO010000136.1:0-3881 GCA_964546035.1 uncultured Eubacteriales bacterium
AGAAGCCCGTGCCGCAGGTGAAGAAATGCGGAAAAAGAAAATTGAAAAAATGAGGGGGGTGGAGGAGAAAGCTTCAAGCTTTAAGCCTCAGGCATCTGGTAAAGCATCAAGCTTCAAGCATCAAGCTTCAGGTAAAAAATCAAGTAATTCATATTCCAAGAAAGAACATAAGCAGGAAGTACAACCTGCCGATATCCCTTTAAAAAAAGAAGGCAGTAATGAGCAAATGCCCTTGAATAAATTCATAGCGCATGCGGGTGTTTGTGGTCGTAGAGAAGCTGCTGATCTGGTCAAAGAAGGTAAAGTAACTGTGAATGGCGATAAGATATTTGAGCCAGGTTATAAGGTTTCAGCAAAAGATAAAGTGATTGTGAAAGGCAAGCAGGTATTTCTTCAAAGAAATGCTGTTTACATTTTACTGAATAAGCCTAAAGATTACATTACCACAGCTAATGATCCACAAGGGCGTAAAACAGTGTTAGACCTTATCAAGGGAGCTACTCCCGAACGAGTGTATCCGGTTGGCAGACTGGATAGAAATACAACCGGTGTTTTGGTTTTAACGAATGATGGAGAGCTTGCTCAGAAATTAACACATCCATCTTTTGAGATCAAGAAAATCTATGAAGTAACATTGGATAAACCGGTGATCAAAAAAGATCTGGAATCCATCATGACCGGTATTACATTGGAAGATGGTTTTGTGCAAGCTGATGCAGTAGGTTACGCAGATGATAAGAATAAGAATATCGTTGGTATCGAAATTCATAGCGGCAGAAACCGTATTGTTCGTAGAATTTTTGAACACTTAGGTTATGATGTCAAAGGCCTTGATCGTGTTATGTTTGCCAATCTCACCAAGAAAAATGTAGACCGCGGCAAATGGCGTTTCCTGAATGAGAAAGAAGTTCGCCTATTGAAGTTTATGAATAAGTCGTTTGTGAGAAAAGCTAAGTAGACAATAGTCCATGGTCCATAGCTAATGGCCTATTGCTCATAGCTAATAGCCAGTTCAGTACATTATTCAACCCATTTATAAATTTGCTATCAACCATTACCCATTCGCTATTACCCATAAGCCACTACCATGCGCCCAAATATCATTTTCGAGAATCATCATTTCATAGCAGTTAACAAACCATCCGGGTTACTCAGTATCCCTGATAGACTTGGACAGGAGCTTTCATTGAAAGAGCTGCTTAAAAACAGTTATGGAGAAATTTATACCGTTCATAGATTAGATAAAGACACTAGTGGCATCATTGTTTTTGCAAAAGATGAAGAGACGCATAAACAATTGTCGCAGTTATTTGAAGGAAGAGAGGTGGAGAAATTTTATGTTGGATTGGTTCATGGTAAGTTGATCAATGAAACGGGCAGTATAGATGCGGCTATTACAGAACACCCTGGTAAAATCGGGAAAATGATAACACATGTAAAAGGCAAGCCTTCATTAACAGATTATCAGGTACTTGAAAGTTTTCGTTTGTATAGCTGGTTGCAGTTCCAGATTCATACTGGAAGAACCCATCAGATTCGTGTTCATATGCAACATATCGGTCACCCCATTGTGTGTGATGAAATATATGGTGACCCTGCACCGATTCTTTTATCGAATCTTAAAAAGAAATTTAAACTCTCTAAGCATGATGAAGCAGAACGACCTTTGATGTCGAGACTGGCTTTACATTCTCATAAACTTTCTTTCACACTGAATGGGGAACGATTTGATTTGGAAGCAGAACTACCGAAAGATTTACGAGCGATGTTATCCCAACTAAGAAAACTTGGCTAACAGAAAAATCTCGAATATCCAGCTTCGAAATTGGATATTCGAGATTCTATATTCTTCTGTTTATTCGTTTTTATACACTACCCCATTCTTCATTACAAACTTCACTTTACCCATTGAATGAATATCCTTCACAGGATCTCCGTCAACGGCAATGATATCTGCCAATTTATCTTTCTCAATCACTCCAATTCTGTCATCACCTAATAGATCCGCTGCGTATAAAGTAGCTGAACGTATGGTTTCTAATGCAGGCATACCTGCCTCATTCATGTAGACAAATTCAAGCCAATTCTTTCCATGTGCATATACACCTGCATCTGTACCAAATGCAATTTTTACTCCTGCTTTATATGCATTTGAAAATGTGTTTTGAATTTTAGGACCTATTGCAATGGCTTTCGGTGTCACTAACTCTGGATAATAACCCGGTTTTTTTGCTGAATCACCCACTGCTTTTCCGGCTGTAATAGTAGGTACATAATAGGTACCCATTTTCTTCATCAAACCCATCACTTCTTCATCCATATAAGTACCATGTTCGATAGAATTTACACCTGCCACCACTGCACGCTTCATGGCTTCTTTACCATGACAGTGCGCCGCTACTTTAAAACCATAATCTTTGGCAGTTTCAACAATGGCTTTTATTTCAGCTTCTGTAAACTGAGGATTCTCACCACTTTTTGCTACACTCAAAACACCTCCTGAAGCAGTGATCTTAATTACATCACTTCCCTCTTTGTATCGCTGTCTAACAGCCTTCGCGGCTTCATCTGCACCATTCACTACTCCCGCATCAGGACCCGGATCTCCCATCAGATCTCTTCTGTAACCATTGGTTGGATCTGCATGTCCACCGGTAGTTGCAATTGATTTTCCAGCTGTATAAACACGTGGTCCTTTGATCAATCCTTTATTGATGGCATTCCTTAATGAGATATTAACTCCACTACCTCCGAGATCTCTTACTGCAGTGAACCCTGTCATCAAAGTTCTTTCAGCAAATACAACTGATTGGTACGCATAATCTGCCGGATTAAAAGTGAATGTTTCCATATACCTACCCGGATTGGTTTCACTTTCCAGATGCACATGCATGTCGATGAGCCCGGGCATGACTGTTTTTGATTTTAGATCAATTATTTTTTCCCCTGCTGTTGCAGCTTTATATCCTTTTACGACTTCTACAATTTTATTTCCTTCAGTTATAATCGTCATTTCTTTGAGTAATTGCAGATTTTTTACGTCTACCAATTGACCGCAGTGCATAATAGTTTTTTGTCCAAAAGTTGTCAATAGCGTAGCTAAGCATACAATTAAAAACAGAAGCTTTCTCATGGTAAATTTTTATAATTATAGATATTAAGATACAGTAAAAGACAGCATGAACCTCTCTTTTCTTTTAAATAGCTAAATAGCAAGGTACTTAAGCGCCTTGCTATTTAGCTATTTATCTTTTTTAACGGTTCTTGCCTTCTGAAGTAATGACTTACCGAATTTGTTTTTTACATCATCAATGGCTTTATACAATTCATTTTTTTTCTCGGCATCATCAAAGAGGCTTCCTTGAATAGCATGGTTTGTTAATTCACTCAATCTAACTCCCAAAAGACGAACAGGCTTTCCTTTACGGTATAATTTATGAAAAAGATCAATCGCAACAGGGATCAACTCATCATCTCTCAAGGTATAATCGATAGTTGTTTGACGTGACGTTGTTTCAAAATCAGGATATCGAATTTTAACGGCTATACAACCGGCTAATTTTTCATCTTGTCTTAATTCATAAGCTACTTTTTCTGTCATCCGTACTAATTCACTCAATAAAAAATCAACATCCGTTTTATTCTCTTCAAAAGTATTCTCAGTTGAAATGGATTTTGCTTCATGGTAGGCATGTACTTCACCATGATGAATACCGTGTGCTTTATGCCAGAGATCCGCTCCCCATTTACCTAACTGTTTTTCCAATACTTCTATGGGTGTAGCAATGATGTCTTTGATAAAATAAATTCCCATCGACTGTAAAGTCTTGAGTGTTTGCTCTCCTACTCCAGAAAATTTATTCACCGGCAATGGTGCTAAA
>CAZJIO010000136.1:3966-4219 GCA_964546035.1 uncultured Eubacteriales bacterium
TATTAGAAGCTAACCCAAAGGATATTGGCAATTGTGTTTGCTCCATGATTTCTTTTCGCAGATCTATAGTCCATTGAAATGGATCAAAGAATTTATCCATTCCTGTTAGATCAATATAAAACTCATCAATGGAAGCCTTTTCAAATAAAGGCGCTTTTGCAGCTATGATTTCTGTGACCCACCTGGAGTAGCGACTATACTCACCTCTAGTGCCTCGTACTAAAATAGCGTGCGGACATAACTTCATGGCCGT
>CAZJIO010000136.1:4296-7074 GCA_964546035.1 uncultured Eubacteriales bacterium
GTAGTTACCACACCTCTGTCTCTTGAGCCTCCCACAATAACTGCTTTCCCTTTCAAAGAAGGGTCATTCAACATCTCTACACTTACGAAAAATGAATCGAGATCCAGGTGAGCAATATATCGTTGCGGAAAAGCCATTTGACTGCTAAGATAAATAAGTTATCCCCCTTTTATGTGATTGTAACTAAATCCATAGTGTGTACGTTTGGGATCATAAAATAATAATATGAGGTTCATCCTGTTCGTATGCATAGTTTTTGTCGTATCGGTTGGCAAGGGTCAACAAATTGCTTATGAGAAAAAACATCCCGCTGATTTCTATTATAACAAACTTCCCAAATCATTAGTAAAAGAAGATATTCAGTTTTGGCTAACTACAATGGAGGAATCTCATGTGAACATGTATCACTCCATATCTAGACAATCCATGCAGCAACTTGCGGATAGCCTATTGAATAATTTTATAGACAGCATCACCCATACTGATGCCATATTCATTTTTAGTCGATTGGGAGCCGCATTGAATGAAGGCCATGTGGGTTTAGTAAGCAGTCGGATCACAGATAGCCTGTATAACCAATCCTTGCGATTTCCTTTTCAACTACAAAAAATAACTGAAGACGCTTGGATCATTGCTTATGATATCAGTAGTGTTCAAAAGCTTGAAATGAATGATAAGATCACTGCTATCAATAATATTCCGGTGAGTGATTTAAATAAAAGATTCAAAGTTTTATTCGGAGGACTTGAGAGTTGGAGAAGAGAACAGGTTGCTTATTATAGTAGAAAGCTGCTATTCCTGGCAGGTATCTCTAGCCCTTTTCAAATTGATGCCATCAAAGAGAATGGAAGTACGATACGTTTTACCGTTGAAGGATTTCATCGATCACAGGCAGACAGCATTACTAAAATGCTTACTGCTAAAATGAATCAACAAAGTAATAAGCCTTATGAGTTTTCATGGCTAAAGAATGGCATTGGCTACCTCAACTACAGGAATATGCGCAATGACCCAATACAGCCATTTAATGAATTTTTAAAAAATGTTTTCAAATCACTGAAGGATAGTAGCTCACGAGGTTTGATTATTGATCTACGCGAAAATGGAGGTGGTGATTCTCAATTAGGAGAACGATTGCTGGCACATTTTAATAAGAAGCCATACATTCTGGCAGGTGGAATGAAATGGAAGATCAGTAGTCACTATAAGGCTTTTTTAAAAACAGCAAAAAATTACAACGAGGCTGATAACAAATTTTATATGAGTCAAGCGGATGGTAGTACTTACACCTATGTTAATCGGGAGCTCAAGCAACCAATAATCAAAGATCCATTTTTTGAAGGCAAAGTAGCCTTTCTGATCGGAACGGGTACATTTTCGAGTGCTAACATGCTTGCAGATGGCGTTGTAAGTTATCAACTGGCTGCTACATTTGGAGAGCCTACCGGGGAATCACCGAATGATTTTGGAGAGATGTTCAACTTCATGTTACCTAACTCATACATTATTGCTAGGGCTGCTTCTAAAATGTTTACCAGAGCCAATAAAGATGAAAAAGATCTAGGCCCGGTAACACCACAGAAAATCATCATTCCCAATGCATCCGATAAAAAGCAAAAAAAGGATCCCGTATTAGAATCTGCAGTAAATTGGATATTAAATAAATGATGTGCATTGTCTGCTGCTATAGATCCCATACAAGAGTTAAAAAAGTTTTGCGATAGGATCCATTCATTGAATGAGCATGAATGGATTGACTTTTCGGCTATATGGCAACCATTCTCAGCCAAGCGAAAAACGCTACTCACCAATGTCAACGAAACAGAAAGATATTTATACTTCGTAACGGAAGGTGTACAACGAGCATTTTATGCAGGGGATGATGGGAAAGAAGCAACCATTGTATTCACTTATCCATTTTCGTTTTCAGGAGTTGCGGATTCCTTTCTTACACAAACACCTTCAAAATATTTTTTTGAGACACTTACTAAAAGTGAGTTTATTCGTACGAGTTATCAGCAAATAGATGAGTTGATGAAACGACATCACAACTTTGAGACATTGATCAGAAAGGCTACTAGTTTTTCTCTTGCAGGAGTTTTAGAGCGACAGATTGAGCTACAATGCTTCTCAGCAGAACAAAAATTCAAAACATTATTAAAGAGAAGCCCACATGTACTTAGACTCATCCCTCATAAATATCTGGCTTCTTATTTAGGAATCGATGCGACTACTTTTAGTAAGTTATTGGGTAATGTGAGGATTGAGGGTTGAGGTAGTAGATTTAGTGTGCAGTTGACAGAAAGAAGACGATGCTCTTCTGTCAACTGTCAACTATCATCTGTCAACTATTAAAACAGCATTCATTAAAAATCTTAGCGTAGACCAAGATTTAAATTCTTTGATACCGGCAGTTTTGCAGTAACAAAAACAAGAAACAATGCCAGTTTATTTATCAAACACACTGATCAACGAATTACAGGAGCAAACAGAATCATTTTTAAATAAAGCTATCAGCGAGTGGCAAATGATTAGACATAGTCAGTTTGCGTTGAAAGAATCACCTGAAAAGTGGAGCGCCACCCAATGTTTAGAACACTTAAACAGCTACGGCCGCTATTATCTACCGGTTATGGAGAAGGCGATACAAGAAGCTCGAAAAAAGAACTGGAAACCTGTCGTACATTTTAAATCCGGCTGGTTAGGAAATTATTTCACACAACTAATGACTCCAAAGCAAGATGGCAGTTTAGGTAAAAAAATGTCTTCGCCAAAAGA
>CAZJIO010000136.1:7103-10015 GCA_964546035.1 uncultured Eubacteriales bacterium
ATAGTCATCAGGTTATTGGAGAATTTATTGAACAACAAGAGAAGCTATTGAAACTTTTAGAAGACGCAAGAACTATTGACTTGAATAAAGCAAGCTGTCCGATCTCAATCGCTAAATTCATCAAATTAAAACTAGGAGATACTTTCTTATTCTTAATCGCTCACCAATACAGACATATTCTTCAAGCCGAAAGAGCATTAAAAGCAGCAGGAGTGGAAACAAAAACAGAAGTACTGTATTTTAATGCCGGGAAGATAGGTAGTTAGTTCATAGCTGATAGTCCATGGTCCATAGAAACGAATATATTATATACTATGGACCATGGACTATGGACTATGGACTATCAGCCATGAACCATAAGCTACCTATAAACATCCAACAACCCATCCGGTAGCACCACATGGATTTCTTTTTGATCATGATCAATGCCGTCAAGTGATTCGGCATGAAGAGGAATGAGTGCTTCTTTACCATTGAGATCTACTCGTAATAGAACCTGATGTGGTTGTTCGATCACTTCTTGAACAGGACCTAAGTTTTCATCTTCATCTGTAATGACGGTATATCCAAGCAATGAGATGGGAGATGATTTACCTGCCAGTTTCCTAAAATCTGCATCCTTTAACCAAACATTACGAGTACTTAATCTTGAAGCAGATGCTTTGGTATCTATGCCTTCTAACTTCACATATATTTCATCGTGATCTTTTGCTTTTGAGCTCTCCAGAAAATAAGGCAGATAGGAGCCTTTTTGTTCCTCAACGAAAACAACTTTCACATCTTTCAATGCAGTTTTTTTTCCCAATGCATGTTGCAAGATCACTTCCCCTTTTAATCCAAAACTTGCAACAAATCGGCCGATGTGTATGTAGGATTCCATGGTGCAAATATAGGTGATGGCTAATAGCCAATAGTCCATGGCATATTGACTATAGGCTATGAACTATTAGCTATGGACTATCGACTATGGACCAAATAAAAAAAGTCCCGACATGATCGGGACTTTCAGGAATATGTTGAACGTTTCGTTGATTAAGCTTCTGTGTTTCCTTCAGCAGGTGCAGCTTCTTCTTGCTTAGCTTCCACTTTTTTTACAACTGGAGTATAAGCTCTTTTTGCACGCTGATTTTTTCTGTGCTCTTCATTACGACGGGTAACATTTGCTTCATGCTCATTGTGCCATGCCTGGAATTTGGTCATAGCTGTAGCATCATCAAATAGACCCAATTTCACACCTCTTAAAAGGTGCTTCAAGTACAACACTCCCTTGAAAGAGAGGATTCTGCGGACTGTGTCAGTAGGTTGAGCACCTTTATTCAACCACTCAAGCGCTTTTTGACGATCTAATTGAATAGTTGCTGGAACAGTCAGTGGATTATAAGTTCCAATTTTTTGGATGAACTTACCATCTCTCGGGGCACGGGCATCGGCCACTACGATAAAGTAGAACGGACGCTTCTTGCTACCGTGTCTCTGTAATCTCATTTTTACTGCCATGTTAAATAGAAATTTATAGGCGTTAATAAATAGGGTGAATCAGGCGGCAAAAATAGGTGTTTGACCCTATAATTCCAAAGCAAGTAGGACCTAAAAAGTTAATAATATGTTACCTGAGTAATAAGGTTGTACCCTTAAAAGTACGGGTACGGCCACCAGTACTCATATAGATAAAACTCCATACGTATACTCCTGTTGGTTGTTGAACCCCCTTAAATCGACCATCCCAGCCTTTTTGGGCTTCAGTTGTCTCAAAAATAATTTGTCCAGACCTATTGAATACCCTGAACACAAAAGCCGCATTTTTATTACCTGACACTGGTCTTAAAACGTCATTTCTACCATCTGCATTGGGTGTAAAAGCACTTGGAACATATACTGTATCACAATTTATACCCTGGATATTTTGCTCTGTGATGGTGATAGAAACAGAATCTACCAGACAGTTATTTCCATTTCGAATCTGAACAGTATACACACCAGCCTGCAATTGTTTTGCCTCTTGACCTGCTAGAAAATTGCGGTTATCGACCCTGAAAAAATAGGGTGATTCACTACCCAAAACATTGATGCTTAACTTACCCCCTTCTTCATTCCAACAATCAGTTGGACTAACAGCCGACTGTACTGCGACAGGAAGCGTACGGGAAGGTTGTACTATCACAGATCCATTAAAAATACAACCTTGTCCATCCTTCACAGCTATCGAATAAGTTCCGGATGCAAGATTCTTGTACAAAGTGTTATTGCTAAAAGTTGCGTTATTAAAGCTATAGGTATATGGAGGCACAGTACCATTCAGATTGACCTGCACCGATCCATTATTTTTTTCAGCACAATCGGGGGAGGTCGCTACAAATGATACTTGAGGTGCAGGCGTTGACAGTTGTGGAATGTTGATGATAGTGTCAAGACTACAAGTTGCTGTAATGATCTGTAATTGATGATCACCTGCTGAAAGGTTAGAGAAACTACCTGATGTTTGAATAGCACCTCCATCTATTTTCACCCCCTGAATATTGATTCCGTTGACGAATGTCAATACAATAGACCCATTAGAAGTGGTACAATTAGCACCGGTAATCGAAAAGTTTGATACGGGCAATGGCGGTCGATAGGTTGGAATGATAACGCTCGTATCCAACACACAGCCATTGGTTTCAATGACTTTTAATGATTTCCTTCCAGAGCTCAACCCTGTAAAAACATTTCCTGCAACATACGCTGCATTCTCTAATGAGTATCGAAAGCCTACATGATTACTCGTTGGTGAAATGGTAACTACACCTGTTAATGCTCCACAAGTATCTGGAATGGTTAATGTATTTACTGCCAAGCGTTCAATAAATTTTACTGTTGCAAAAGTATCTTTCACACATCCATCTGTACTTGTGACTTTAATAGGATACGTACCA
>CAZJIO010000137.1:0-2234 GCA_964546035.1 uncultured Eubacteriales bacterium
AAAGAAGTCAGGATTTTAGTAGCCACAGATGTGGCGGCACGAGGTATTGATATTGATAAATTGACCCACGTGGTGAACATGGATATTCCAAATATTCCCGAAACCTATATTCATAGAATTGGACGTACAGGAAGAGCTGGGATGACAGGAACGGCTATTTCTTTTTGTAGCAACCAGGAAACGGGATTTTTAAAAGATATTGAAAAACTTCAAGGTAAGAAGATTGAGGTAATAGAGAGTCATCCCTACGTATTACTCAATATTGCCATCCAGCGCAATAGAGAAAAATATGGCGCTGCAGAGCCGAAGAAAAAGCGCTAACTGCATCTTATCTCGGGTTTTTGCATCTTACTTCCTCACGTATTGTTATTGTGATTGAGCTGCTATATGATGGTTTTGTAACAGTCATTTGCACCAAAAACAATCAGATCGTGAGGAGAAAAAAGATGGGAATAATTATTTTATTTGTGCTAGTAGGTATTGAAATTGGGTTGTTGATTTTACGTTTGAAAACAAAATCGAATCAAAACAAATGGAAAAATAGGATTCGAATTGGCACCTTTGTAGGGATGGTTTTACTTGTTATTTTACAACTGCTCAAATTGAGTTTTGCGTGGTACTTCTTTTTTATTGTTTTGACCATTCAGGCCATTCTAGCCTTGGTGTATTTTTGGAAACAGTCAAGGAAATATATGACAAAACCGGAAAAGTCCTACAAGACCCTATCAACTGTAATGGTTTATGTTCGCAGAAGTGTTTTTTTGATTTTTTTATTGATTCCAGCGCTTCTATTTCCTCAATATAAGAGCTTAGCTGCTTCTGGCGTATATGAAGTGGAAACGGTTAGTTATACTTTAGAAGACACAGATAGAATAGAACATTATAGTAAGAGTAGTGAATCTCGAAAGGTAACGATAGAATTTTGGTATCCAGAAATGGAAGGAAATGAGAAGGAGTTCCCCCTTGTTATCTTCTCTCATGGCGCATTTGGTTATCGAGGCAGTAATTATTCTACCTTTATGGAACTTGCTAGTAATGGTTATGTCGTATGCAGTATTGATCATACCTATCAATCTTTTTTCACAAAACAAACAGACGGCAAGGTCGTAGTTGTGGATCAGACTTTTCTTAATGATGCGACGGCTGTTCAATCAGAGACCTATGAACCTGAAAAAATCTACGAATTGACCCATGATTGGCTTGAGACAAGAACTTCTGATATGAACTTCGTCTTAGAGACTATTTTAGAAAAGGTTGATGCAGTTCAGGAAGATGAAGTATTTCAAAGGATTGACATAGATCAAATTGGGCTATTCGGACATTCACTAGGAGGCGCAACAGCCGCACAAATCGGTAGAAGTCGAGGAGATATTGATGCGGTTATTGTTCTAGATGGCACGATGATTGGAGAAAGTATCGCTTTTGAAAATGGCAGTGAAGTCTTGATAGATGAAGCCTATCCGGTACCCATATTAAATGTTTATAACGAAGAACATTACCAGGATGCATTGGATCATGCCACGATATATGCTAATATGGTGATCAATGAGAAGGCAGTTGATGCAAAACAAACTGTGTTTATGGGTTCTGGACATTTGAATTTTACGGATTTACCTTTGTTTTCGCCTTTCTTAGCTAACGCGCTTGGAACAGGTGAGATTGATCGAAAATTTTGTATCGAAACCATGAATGAAATCATTTTATCCTATTTTAATCATTATTTAAAAGGGACAAATGAATTAAATATACAAGATAAATACTAGGAGCTGGTCATGAAAATTCATATCGAAACAGTAGGCAAAGATCAAGAAGAGCAGGTCGTCATTGAGTGTTATGAAGTTCGAGAAGAAATCTCGGAAATCATTAACTTTGTAAAAACAAGGGATACGACCCTCGCTGCCTACGTGGATTCACAAATCTTTTATATAAGCTTGCAAGATATTTATTATATCGATACAGTGGATAATAAAGTGTTTGTTTATTTAGAAGAAA
This sequence comes from uncultured Eubacteriales bacterium, assembly GCA_964546035.1. Classification (GTDB taxonomy): domain Bacteria; phylum Bacillota; class Clostridia; order Lachnospirales; family Vallitaleaceae; genus CAZJIO01. The sequence goes on from CAZJIO010000137.1 coordinate 1,993, forward strand.
AAGTATATGAATTAAAGAATAAACTATATGAGCTTGAGTCTTTATATGCTCAAAGATGTTTTTTTCGCTGTTCAAAATCGGTCATCATTAATCTAATGAAAATTGAGTGCATCACACCCGCACTCAATAGTCGTTTTGTGGCAAAACTACATAACAAAGAAGAGATCATCATTTCAAGAAAATACGTCACCGATTTAAAAGACAGATTACAGGGGAGGATGTTATGAGTTTTATTGAGTTTT
>CAZJIO010000137.1:2251-7804 GCA_964546035.1 uncultured Eubacteriales bacterium
CGTAGAGAATTAATGCATTATTTTATCATCGTCACTGGGGTTACTTTGCTTATTGGCATTGTGGGTATGCTTTATGAACCTCAACAGAAATTTGGTTATGATGCCTATTTTTCTCCTTTGATCTTTGGTTTGATTGGTGTGATACCTTCACTCGCAACTTATTCAAAGAAAGAACTGACACTGAAACAGATGAAGTGGAGAAAAGTAGTTCAATTACTCCTCATTGAAACATTGGTCCTATCCTTCGGTTATGGTATGAGAATCATAAGAAATGAAATGATAGGATCCATGATTTTTTCAATCCTTGTTGTATTTGTAGCGGTGCATGGGGTTGAATGGTTGATGGGTCATAAGAAAGCACAGGCACTCACATTGGAATTAAAAACATTTCAAAAAGCGCAAACGGGAAGAGAAGGAGAAAAAATAAATGTTGGATAAGAAAAGTATGAATCAAGTCAAGAAAGTATTGAGAGCTGGTATTGAAAACAATGAAATTGCTGGTGCAAATTTAATGGTCATTAAAGAGGGAATAGAAATTTTCTACCATCAAGATGGATTAGCAGATCGAGAAGCCAAGGCTCCCATTAAGAGAGATTCTATTTTCAGATTGTATTCGATGACAAAACCAATAACTGCAGCTGCAGTTATGATTCTCATGGAACGCGGTGCCATTGATTTGTTTGATCCCGTTAGTAAATATCTTGTGGGCTTTAAAAATCAGAAGGTTGATGAAGCGGGCAGTTTGGTTCCGGTGGTGAGGGATGTAACAATAAAAGACTGTCTTGATATGACTTCTGGACTCCTATATGGCGGTGATTCAAGAGCTGGGAAAGACACAGAGGCTTTATTTCAAGAGATCGATCATCGCTTATTAGGTGATTCACCTATGGGTACTGTAGAAGCTATGAATAAATTAGGTGAAGGTCCACTTGCTTTTCAACCCGGAAGTGCCTGGCAATATGGCGCTTCTGCAGATGTATTGGGTGCTGTTATAGAAGTGGTGAGTGGCAAACGTTTAGGCGAGTTTTTTAAAGACGAAATATTTGATCCACTTTCCATGAAAGATACGGGCTTCTGGATTCCAGAAAATCAAAGGGATCGACTGGTGAAGACTTATGGAGATGATGGTCAGGGTGATCTAGCTCTTTATGGTGGAAATCATTTGGGTATTGTGCATCAGATGGATCGAAATCCAGCATTTGAGTCAGGTGGCGCTGGGCTTGTCTCGACAATTGATGATTATGCTAAATTTACAAAAATGCTCATGAATGAGGGGCGTTTGGAGGGCGTTCAGATTTTATTGCCCAAAACAGTTCAATACTTAACCACAGGATCATTAAGTGCCATGCAGCAAAAGAACTTTGATCTTTGGCATACCCTCAGCGGACATAGTTACAGCAATTTAATGCGTGTCATGACAGATTGTAGTAGGGCGGGGATACTCAGTAGTCCAGGTGAATACGGCTGGGATGGTTGGCTGGGTGCTTATTTTTGTAATTGCCCTGAAGATGATTTGACCATCTTGTTCATGATTCAAAAAAAAGATGCAGGGACGACTTCTCTCACGAGGAAACTGCGCAATGTTATCTTGAGTGACTTGCTCTATAAAAATGATTTTAATGGGGGGTATTACAATGAATAAAATCATTAATCCGATACTAAAAGGCTTCAACCCAGATCCTTCAATCTTAAGAGTTGGAGAGGATTATTACATTGCAACGTCAACTTTTGAGTGGTTTCCTGGGGTTCAAATTCATCATTCTAAAGATTTAATCCATTGGAAGCTCATATCAAGACCCCTCAGTAGAATTTCTCAATTAGATATGCGTGGTGCAGCGGGTTCTGAAGGTGTTTGGGCACCTTGTTTAACCTATGACCAAGGGGTATTTTACTTGATTTACACCGATGTTAAGCTTTGGCGGTACGGTGGCGCAAGGGATTTGCATAATTATTTGGTAACGACCACAGAGATCACTGGCGAATGGTCTGAACCCATTTTCATGAATAGCAGTGGTTTTGATCCCTCGCTATTTCATGATGACGACGGGCGTAAATGGTTTGTGAACATGCTTTGGGACCATAGAAAAGGTAAAAATCAGTTTGCCGGAATCGTCCTACAAGAATATTTGGTTGAGGAGAAACGATTGGCAGGACCGATTACTAATATTTTTAAAGGCACTGAATTAGGTCTTGTTGAAGGCCCCCACCTGTATAAGCGGAACGGTTATTATTATTTATTAACAGCTGAAGGCGGTACACGGTTTAAACATGCCGTCACCCTTGCAAGAGCTAAAAGTTTGGAAGGTCCTTATGAGGTGCATCCTGAAAATCCAATTCTCACCTCTTGGGCGGATCCGACCCTTGTCCTTCAAAGAGCTGGACATGGGAGTCTCGTTGAAACCACAGACGGTGAATGGTATATGGCGCATTTATGTGGCAGACCCATTCCGTCAAGGGGTCGTTGCACCTTAGGTCGAGAAACGGCTATTCAAAAAATGGTATGGCGTGAGGATGATTGGATCTATTTAGAAGCAGGTGGCAACAAACCCTTAGTGGAAGTTCCGGCACCCAACCTCAAAGAAGTTGTCTGGGAAACTGAAAGGACCAGAGATGATTTTGACAGCGAAAAGTTGAACATTCATTTTCAAAGTCTAAGAGTTCCCCTAGAATCAGATCGACTCTCCCTCTCTGAAAGACCTGGATATCTGAGACTAAAGGGGACTGAATCCATCAGTTCCAAGTTCCAGCAGAGTTTGATTGCCAGACGACAACAAGCCTTCAAGTATACTGCTTTGACGGTCCTTGAGTTTAGTCCTACAACCTACCAACAAATGGCGGGACTCATAGCCATCTATGACAACAACAATTATTATTATTTACACCTAACTTCTCATGAGGTAAAAGGGAAAATTATCGATATTTTAAAATGCGATGGCGGCAATTTTGATGAGCCCATAGCAGACAAAATCGCCATTGATGATTGGGAAAAATGTTATCTAAAGGTAGAAGTAGACTATCATATCCTTCAGTTTTTTTATTCTAAAGATGGGATGAACTGGATAAAAATCGGCTTAGAGATGGATGCGAGTACATTATCCGACGAATACACAGAACCTCACCGCTTTACAGGTGCTTTTGTTGGTCTATGCTGTCAAGATCTTTCTGGACAAAGAAAAGAGGCTGACTTTGATTTCTTTGAGTATATAGAACGGGACTAAAGGAGCAGGAATGATGGATAAAAAAATAGAAATCTTGATTTTAATGAATGATTTTATTGGCATGGAAGAGCACTATGGACAATCCATTCAAGGGACATTTCCTAATGCATCCTTACAAATTGTGAATGAAGGGGCAGTGACCCATGCTATGCTTCATAAGGCAGAAATCATTTTTGGGTGGCCAACAACTGAACAGTTAGAAAATGCAGAAAACTTAAAGTGGCTTCATTTACCGAGCGCGGGCGTTGATGGATATACCGATAAAGGCATATATGCGTGGGAAGACATCTGTTTAACCAATTCCAGTGGTGTATATGGTATGCCAATTGCAGAACACGTTTTTTCTATGATTTTAGCTTATAACCGAAATCTACAGGGATATTTCAGGAATAAAACCGCAAACAAATGGGACCGAATTGAAGAAACCAGAGACTTCTTTGGCTCGACAATTGGGATCATTGGTCTTGGAGATATCGGTACAGAAGTTGCCAAAAGGGCAAAGGCTTGGGGTGCAAAGGTGTTGGCCGTAAAACGATCCATTACCTATACGCCAGAATATATCGATCAAATGTATGCCATAGAGGATATTGACCTTGTACTAGAGCAATCCGATTATATCGTCCTTGCGCTGCCTCAGACACCTAAGACGGAAAAGATCATCACAGAAGCCAGACTACGAAAAATGAAATTGACTGCGTTTTTAGTAAACATTGGAAGAGGTGCCCTGATTGATCAAGAGGCGCTCATTCTGGCATTGCGGGAAAATTGGATTGGTGGAGCGGGTCTAGATGTGACAACACCTGAACCTCTGCCAGAAGAGAGTGTATTATGGGCACTTCCGAATGTCATAATCACGCCCCATACATCCGGTAATTCCCCATCTAATGGTCAGAGAAAGTTTGACATTTTCATGAAAAATCTTAAGGCCTATTGTGACAATCAACCATTAAATAATGTGGTGAATTTTGAAGAAGGCTATTAAGACTCGCAATTAATAGAGAGGTATCAGAAAAACTCTGCAATTTGCAGAGCCTTTATTACAATTTTTCCTCTATACTGTGCTTATACATAAATAAATGGCAAACAAGTGCCAGGGTATGAGGGAGAATTAAATAACCAAACAAAAGAGCTTGTTTTAAGCTCTTTTTGTTTGGTTATTTTTTGAATAGGGTATTGACACATATATCGGAAGGTGATATATTAAATATATCGGTTGACGATAGGTTGGAGGATGATACCATTGGAAAAAAACATACCCTTAACAGAAGCATTGTTCTATATATTATTAGCTGTGAAAAACCCAAATCATGGATATGGCATTATCCAAGATGTAGCAGAAACCACTGCCGGACGGGTTAACTTAGGCCCCGGGACATTATATGGAGCAATCAACTCTATGCTAGAAAAAGGTTGGATTATACTTTTTAGCGAGGATAAAGATTCTAGGAAGAAAAAAGAATATTTGATTACAGATGAAGGAAAATCAGCTTTTTATAATGAGGTAAAGAGATTAAAGGAATTGGTAGTCAATGCTAAAAAAATGGAGCAGTAAAAGGAGTGTTGAAAATGTTAAAATTCAGACTATATGTGGATAAAGATGCAGAAGAGTTTTGGCTAAAAGAAATGTCTTTAAAGGGATGGGCTTTTCAAAGATTCTGTCTTGGCGTTTATACATTTGAAGCATGTCAACCGGGAGAATATAATTATCAGATTGATTTGTTAGATAACTGGGATGCAAATCAGGCACCTTTTGCTGACTTCATGGATGAAAGCGGTGTTGAAGTGATTTCACAATGGTATCGTTGGGTTTATGTAAGGAAACGTGCAGCTGATGGACCCTTTGAATTATACACAGATGCGGAATCGAAAATTGCTCAATATCATCGGATAAAAAAGTTTTTTGGAGCTGGCCTAGTGTTAGAAATCGCTTGTTTTTTGTCTCAAGTCAATGGGGCTCTTGCCATGGGTTCTATATTTTCCTGGTTCATCACGATTTTTTCAGCCCTTATGGGTTTATCCTTTTTAAGAATGGTATGGAAATGTAAGTGGAAAATCGAACAATTGCAACACCACGGCATTTAAGCCGCTGAAAAATAGCGGAAATGAAATGAAAATAATGTATTGTAGGTCTAAAATGTGGTATAATAAAACATCTAATTAATAATGGTTCTCATTTGATGGAGGTGTTTTTATGCAAGGAATAGTGCCACATTTATGGTTTGACAAAGAAGCCCTAGAGGCTGCCACATGGTACGTGAGTTTATTTGAAGATTCAAAAATCCTTAACGTGACGACGATTTATGATACACCATCAGGCGACGCAGAAATAGTGGAT
>CAZJIO010000137.1:7856-8069 GCA_964546035.1 uncultured Eubacteriales bacterium
TTTTACACTCAACCCCTCTATTTCCCTTATGATTGCCTGTGCAACAAAAGAGGAAGTAGATCGGTTGCATGCTGAGCTTTCTAGAGGCGGATCAGAACTTATGCCCTTAGATGCGTATCCCTTTAGTGAACGTTATGCATGGGTTCAAGACAGGTATGGCTTGAGTTGGCAGCTTATGTTCGCAGAAAATATGGAGGAACATCAAAGGATTAG
>CAZJIO010000137.1:8081-9731 GCA_964546035.1 uncultured Eubacteriales bacterium
CCCTCCCTTTTGTTTGCAGCAGAAGTTTGTGGTAAAGCGGAAGAAGCAATCGAATATTATCTTTCTGTTTTTAAACAAACCTCTAAAGGTTATATCAATCGATATGCGCCTGGAGAAGCAATGGATGAAAGTGCGAAAATTAATTTTGCAGAAGTAACACTTAGTGGTAACCATGTGATATTAATGGATCATGGTGCTAGAGGTGATTTTACCTTTAATGAAGCTTTCTCTTTTGTGGTAGCATGTGAAAATCAAGAGGAAATTGATTACTATTGGGATAAGCTCTCCTTTGTTCCCGAAGCGGAGCAATGTGGATGGGTCAAAGATCAATTTGGCGTATCTTGGCAGATTGTGCCCGAAAATATGAATGATGTATATATGAAAGGGTCAAAAGAAGAAGTTCAGCGTGTTACAGAAGCATTTTTGCAAATGAAGAAATTTGATTTAGCAGCGCTGGAAAAGGCGAGGTTAGGTTTATAAGGAGGACTTATCATGACAAAAGAGCTATGGATCAATCTTCCAGTGAAAGATTTGAAGAAATCAAAAGCGTTTTTTAGTAGCATTGGGTTTCTCCCAAATACTGATTTTATAAGTGAAGAGGCAGAAAGCTTTTTTATCGGAAGTAAAAATATTGTACTCATGTTATTTACCGAAGAAGCATTTAAAGGATTTACAGGAAATAATATTGCTGATACGAAAAAAGGCACAGAAGTCTTATTTTCAATCGATGCTGAGTCAGCAGAAGAAGTAGATGACTTAGCGAAAAAAGCTGTCGCTGCGGGTGGGACTCTATTTGGTGAACCTGGTGGAGAAGGTTGGATGTACGGATGCGGGTTTGCTGATTTAGATGGTCATTGTTGGAATGTTTTATTTATGGACATGGATAAGATGCCTCATTAGGAAATAAAAAAAATCGATTTTGCAATCGATTTTTTTATTTTTTTGAAGTTGATTTTCTAACATCCCATGACTTTCTTTAAGATGCCATAAGAAATTGTGTTACTCATGCCTTCAACCATTTTGAGATGATCCAAATTACCACTGGCAATGGCATTTCTTAAAATGACCGGGGTCAAATCAAGGTCCAGAGCACCTCTGTAAGTTGAGAGCACACAATATTCGGCGCAATAGCCAGTGATGAGAACGGTATCCACATCTTCATTTAGTAAAATGCTGTGACAATCGGTTTTGTTGAAGCTGTTGCCATAATGCTTGGTAATACGGTGCTCACCTGGTTCAGGGTTTAGGGTGTCAATAAATTCGAAGCCTTCTGCACCAGGGACAACGCCGTCCGATTCATCTGCGTCCTGGACCCAAAGAATGGGAAGCCCTTTTTCTCTAAACCAAGGTAAAACAGCATTGATGTATTCAACTGCGTCGTCCATAGATTGTTGAGAGGGTCCGTTATAAAAAGCTTTTTGTAAATCAATGATCATGAGTGCAAGTTTCATAATAATCCTCCTTCTTAGAGTAAATATAAATGCATTGTAAGGTATGATATATTGTACCATTTTATCATACACTTTTCTATGAATTTACAATAAAAACGAGGGCGATATTCGAATTTATAATTAATAAAGAATTGAACTTGACAAAGCTGAAACCGTTGTTTATAATTTAACAATGACGAAGGCGTCTGAACCCAATGGG